>JAYTQJ010000804.1:0-5782 GCA_043746775.1 Schlesneria sp. | reverse complement strand
TGCTGAAGGCGAAGAACAACACGTTCTACCACGATTACAACGTGGTGATCGCGGCGGGATCACGCGCGGGCATCGGCGCGGCGGCGCTTCCGCCGGTGTTGGCGGCGATGGACGAGCCACTATCGAGCAAGAGCATCACACTGTCGTGTGGGAAGCTGACAACGGGCGTGACCGTTCGGCCGTGGGCGGGGATGCTGATGCTGCGCAAGTGCAGCAGCCCGGAGACGTACTTTCAATCGGCGTTCCGCGTGCAGTCGCCCTGGACCGTGGCGGACGAAAATGGCGTGGAGATCGTCGTCAAGCCGGAATGCTACGTCTTCGACTTCGCGCCCAACCGCGCGCTCAGGCAGATCGCCGACTACGGATCGCGGCTGGCGACGGACGACACGACGGCCGAGCAGCGCGTCGCGGAGTTGGTGGGCTTTCTGCCGGTGCTGGCGTATGACGGCAGCAGCATGCGCCAGCTCGACGCGGCGGCGATTCTGGACATCGCCACCGCAGGCACGAGCGCGACGCTGCTCGCCAAACGTTGGGAGAGCGTCCTGCTGGTGAACGTGGACGACAGCACGCTGACCCGGTTGATGAGCGACCCAGCAGCGATGGCGGCGCTCGAAGCGATCGAAGGTTTTCGCAACCTTAACGCCGATCTGGAGACGATCATCAACCGCTCGGAGCAAATCAAGGACGCCAAACGCAAGGCCGGCGAGGGTGAAGAGCCGAGCGCCAAGGAGAAGAAGGAACTGACCGAGGCCGAGAAGGAACGCAAGAGCCTGCGCAAACAGGTGCAGGAGAAGCTGATCAAGTTCGCGGCGCGCGTGCCGGTGTTCATGTATCTGACTGACTTCCGCGAGCAGCGGTTGAAGGACGTCATCACCAAGCTGGAGCCGAAGCTGTTCAAGCGCGTCACGGGGCTGACGACAGCGGACTTCGAGCGGCTGGTGAGCCTGGGCGTGTTCAACAGCGCGCTGATGAACGATGCGGTATGGAAGTTCCGTCGCTATGAGGATGCGAGCCTGCGGTACATGGGCGTGAGCCGACACAAGCGGACGGAGTTGGGACTGTTCGATACGGCGCTGACGGAAGAGGATTTCAAGGCGACATTTGAGGGATTGGTGGAGGAATGATGCGTGTTGGCTTGCCCCAAAACCTACGAGATGAACGCCCGACCCCAGAACAGACTGATGCCGTTGCGACAGCTTTTCGCTCGTGTGCCGAATCGACTCGTCCGACTCAAGCCGTGCTGGATGATGCGTCCGCTTGCGGTCAACACGTCCCTGGAATCGCCCGAGTTTCAATTCGATGTCGTCATCTTTGACGAGGCTTCGCAGGTGTTCCCGTGGGATGCCATCGGTGCGGCTTATCGCGGACGCCAACTTGTGGTTGCCGGGGACCAGAAGCAGTTGCCGCACTCCACGTTCTTCGACCGCATGGTCAACAACGACGACTCCGAAGACGCCGACGGATTGCGCGAGTTACCGTAGTCCCGTCGCTCCGCCGACGGGACGCTTGTCGGCGGAGCGACAAGCCTACAGTAGACAAGGCGGGATGGTCCTGTTCGCTGCATTTCAACAAAGACCGTGCCACTGTCTCACTCAGCCCGATTCGTAACCCATCATGAAGCGAGCGGCTCGATCTCGGTCCACAGTTGGGCTGGCACGAAGCGAGACAAGTGACCGACGTTTGTGGTGGCGATCACGAAGTCGGCCACACCCAGCGACTGGGCTTGAGCCGCGAGGATGACATCGCCGTCGAAGGTGTTGTCTTTGGCGGTGGGCTGGCCTGACTGGCGAGCGTCGGCCCACAGTCGGGCCGCTTGACGCATGGCTGTCGTGGTGAGGGGCAGATAGTCGAGTGATTCCGTGAGCGTATCGAGCATCGCCAGACCCGGCAGCTTGTTCGCCCGGAGCAACTCGCGACGAACTTCGTAGTCGGCAATCTCGGGGACGATCACTCGGACACCCGACTCCAGCAAACCTTGCAGCCATGCCGAGCAGGCCATGTTCTGGCGCGAAGGCTTGGGATTGCTCACCAAGCCCAGCGGCCCGGCGTCGAGCAGGACGACTCGGCTCACCATGTCACGCCCTTCAACTCGGGCGGATACAGAGGACGGTCGGCCAGGCGGTTTTCATCGAGAGCCTGCAAGATGCCGTTCTCCGGCTCGTCGCGATCCCGCCGCGTGGCATCATCGCGCCACGCCTGCAACTCTGCGATGGCTCGGTCGTTTCGAGCCTGCGGCTGGACATGCCGCTCCAAGACTCGCAAAGCGTAGGCCGCCAGCGGCAGACTCTCACGCACGGCTTCTCGCATCAGTCCTTCTTCCACGGCGGGGGGCAGGGAGAGAGTGAGTGTCATGGTTCAGCCTCGGCGACTCGTTGGAACTCGGGTTTTGTGCGTGAGGATTCAGGTGATTCAAGAGCAACGGTCAGACGAATCGCATGGGAATCATGCCTGCATCGTGGCGAAGTTTCAACAACCGAGTCGAGGTGTCGATTGAAAGCCGGCAGGGTGGCCTGGCTCGTCGCCGTGCTGGACGAACTGATGGAACTGCGAAAGAACCGTCCCGACCTGGAGCCGTTCTTCCGCGAGGATCGTCCCGAGGCATTCTTCGTGAAGAATCTGGAAAACGTCCAGGGTGATGAACGCGATCGAATCATCCTCAGCGTGGCCTACGGACTGAATGAGGAGACCGGTCGGGACAGTATGAGCTTCGGCCCGCTCAACAGAGCGGGTGGCGAACGCCGACTGAACGTGGCGGTCACTCGCTCCCGCGAGGCCATCACCCTGGTGAGTTCCATTCGATCCGATTACATCGACCTCAACCGAACCAAATCGCGAGGCGCACGGCTGCTACGCGCCTATCTCGACTACGCGGAGCGCGGACCATCCGCCCTGGCCTCCGAATCCGTTGAGACGGGCCGCGACTTCGAGTCCCCGTTCGAGGAGGCCGTTGCACGAGCGATGATCAATCTTGGGTTTGACGTGCGATCACAGATTGGGTGCGGTGGATTTCGGATCGATCTCGCCATCGTTCATCCAGAGCATCCCGGTCGTTATGTGCTGGGCATTGAGTGTGACGGCGCGACCTACCACCGCACGGCGACGGCCCGCGACCGTGACCGCATTCGCCAAGAAGTGCTGGAGGAGCTTGGTTAGAGGGGCAGACTCATTCGCATCTGGTCCACGGACTGGATTCGCAATCCCGCCCATCAAATCGAACGAATTGCCAACGCCTTTCGCGAGGCATTGCTGCTGCCAGTGACTTCGCCGACGCCCGTGATTTCGCTGAGGAGCGGCTCCGAAGTCTCGCAACCATCGCCCGAAGCAGAGCCGATCCTGCGGATCAGGGACTTCCGCGACGCCAAACCAGCACCACTTTAGCCCGCAGACGGGTGAGCATGGCACATATCACACTAAGGACTTGTCCAAGAACAACACCAACCCGAAGCGTGAGCGAGGACGAGAGTCGAGCGACATCCGTCCTCGCTCACGCTTCGGGTTGGTGTTGCTCAAAACACGGCGTAATTCTTGGACAAGTTCTTAGGGCCGCCCCTTCGGGACTTCAAATTCGGTGTCGTTTTGAACCCAGGGCGACGCTCCCGGTGGTCGCTTGCCCTGGGCTGACTTACGGCTGCCCCGTTGGGGCGAAAATCCAAAACAGCGCAACTTCAAAACTTACGCGTCAGGCTTCGGTGGGTACGCTTTTTCTTACCGCTCACCTAAAAACGGTTCATCCGATGTGCTACGGGGCAGACTTTGGGGAGGCAATGCAATGACGGACGCGACGACCGGTTCCACGGCAGGTGCGAGCGATGAGCGGACTCCGCTACGAGTCCTCAGTTTGGAGAGTCGTCGCGCTGACGAGATGCGGTCGCTGATCGAACGGCATGGCGGAGTCGCGACCGTCGCGCCGTCGATGCGTGAGATTCCGCTCGAAGAGAATCCGGCCGCGTTTGCGTTTGGTGAAGAGTTGCTGGCCGGGCGCATCGACGTGGTGGTATTTCTGACTGGTGTGGGAGCGGCCGCGTTGATGGAGTCGCTCGAAACACGGTGGCCGCGCGCGGAGATCGTGTCGGCGCTGGAGCGTTGCATCACGGTTGTTCGCGGCCCCAAGCCGACAGTCGTGCTGAGCAAATGGGGGCTGCGAATCGACCATCGCGCCCCGGAGCCGAACACATGGCGCGAGCTGCTCAGCACGCTGGCGAATGCGGTTGATCTCTCCGGTCGCCGCATCGCGATTCAGGAGTACGGCAAGCCGAGCGACGAGCTTTACCGCGAGCTGGAATTGCGTGGAGCGAGCTTGTTGCCGGTCCCCGTTTATCGCTGGGCACTTCCCACGGAGACCGCTCCGTTGCGAGACGCCGTGCATCGCACTATCGCGGGTGACTTCGATCTCATTCTGTTCACGAGTGCCCAGCAACTTCACAGCGTGTTGGAGATCGCCGGTGAATCGGGACTGTCGAGCGAATGGCTGGCCGCCGCGAATCGGTGCGTCGTGGCCTCGATCGGTCCGACGGCGACAGAGACACTGGTCGAGGGCGGTCTCGGGGTCGATCTCCAACCCTCGCATCCGAAAATGGGGCCGCTCGTCAAAGAGGCGATAGAAGCGGGAAGGCGTTTGCTGGCTGGCAAACAAGAATGACAGGCATTCATCACGGCGAAGCACTCAGCGTTCCTTCATTTTGAGTGTCGAAGTAGACTCCGCCTCGCGCTGTGGCTCCGTGGCAGCGGCTCAATTCAGACCGGGTTCAGTCAGGTCAGACTACAATCGGAGTCCAGTGACTACGGTTTTCCGCTCGACGGCTTCGGCTCATTTCAGTCGGCAACGCAAGAGGATCAGAGCGATGTTTGGCAACAGGCCATTTCCAGCGAAGAGTTCACGGAAGGCGGGGACGTTGCCGTTCGCGTTGCGCCGTGGCGGAAGGTCTCGTCGCGCGGGGATGACGCTGATTGAAATGCTGCTGGCGTTGTCCGTGTTGGGGATTCTCGCGGCGCTCGCGTGGCCGAGTGTTCTGCGGATTCACAACGAGCAGAAGATTGTGGACTCGGCGGAGAAGGTGCGTGCCCTCGTGGCCATTGCCCGCGTGAACGCTATTGAAAGCGGGCTGGTCTATCAGTTTCGTCACGAGATCGAGGGGACGCACTTTCTGGTCGTGCCGTTCGAGCGTGAGTTTGAAGCGGTTGATGCGAGGACTCAGGGTGCCGGAGCGGCCGAAGGTTTGGGGCGATTCAGCAAGGCCAGTAATGATCTGCCCAAGGGCGTGAAATTCGGCAACTCGAAAATCGCGGCGGCGGGTGCGACAGCCAGTTCCTCGACGACCACCGGCGGGAGCCAGCAGTTGGCGTCGGATGTGTTAAGCGGGCTGCCGAGCGCCGACAAGTTGTCAGGACTGTCGTGGTCGGGACCGATTCTTTTTCAGCCGGATGGGTCAGCGACTGATGCTGAGTTCACCGTCGTTGATGAGCGCGGCCAACAAGTCACATTGAACGTCCGCGGACTCACGGGAGCCGTCGCGATGGGCCGACTCCAACGGGAGGACCGTCCATGAGAGCCGTGACTCGAAACAGCACGAAGAGCAGTGCGAAGTCCGGCTTTCCCGAAAGCCGGACTTCTCTGAAGGGCGTCTTTCGCTCAAAGAGAAGTTCAGCCTACACAGCCATACCTCGCGCGGTCAGTGATGAGACTTCTGAGCGGGGTGGCGTCAGCCCCCCGGTTCTTCCAAGGCGGGCTTACGCCCAAGGGCCAGGGGGCTTACGCCGCCCCGCTCAGAAACCTCGCACTTTG
>JAYTQJ010000803.1:0-5783 GCA_043746775.1 Schlesneria sp. | reverse complement strand
CGCGCGGGGCGTTGCCCACGCGGTTAAACGAGCTCATTCCAGCCGCACGAGGCATCGCTTTGTACACCGGACTTCTCAAACCGCGCGGACTTCCAGCGGGTGCGCGGCGACGAACGCGAGCAGCTCGCTCGCGCTGAAGACTCCGGTCGTCGCTCCCATCGAGCGGACACAGCTTGCCCCCATCGCCGTCCCCAGTTGCAGGCACTCGGAGGGAGTGGCTCCTCGCAACAGACCGAACAGGAAGCCCGAGACGAAGGCGTCGCCGGTGCCAGTCGCGTCGATCGCTTCCACATTGTGAACGCCCGACGTGAGCGAGCCGTCGGAGCCGACCAGCAGCGAACCGCGACTGCCACAGGTGATGACGACCGTCTTCACGCCGAGGTCTCGAAAACGTGCGGCCTGTCGCACGGGATCGGTCTCGCCCGTCAGTCGTTCCGCTTCGTCGTTGTTCGGAAAGAAATAGTCGGTCCACGGCGCGACCGTTTCGATCCAGCCGTCCAGCGTCCCGGTCTCGGGCAACACCACATCAAGGATCGTCGGGACGTGGGCTTCGCGTGCGAGCCGAAACAATCGTGCGACGGCTTCGGGCGTGAGTGCCTCCAACAGACCAAAGCCACCGACGTAAAGTAGCTTTGTGCGGCGAATCGTTTCGAGCGTGATCTCGCTCCCGTCGTACTCGGCGTTCGCACCGACGCAATGAATGAAGCGACGGTCCTCACCCTTCACATTCAGGACGAACGTGCTGCTCGACGGAGCGGTCTCACTGAGTACCAGTCCATCGCAGCGGACGTTCGATGCCAGCAGTCGGTCTCGCACTTCGCGACCAAACACGTCGCCGCCAACGCGCCCCGAAATGCCGATCGACAGTCCCAGCTTGGCCATGTCCACCGCAACGTTCGCCGCACAGCCGCCGATCGTGAACTCGACGCGCGCCGTCCGGGCGAGAGTTCCCGGAGGTGGCATGAACGCGAGTGGCTGACAGACGGAATCCGCGACGATAATGCCGGCGCAGAGACAGTCGAGGTGGGTTGTCATGCAGTGAGGCTTTCGTGAGCGGACGCGGGAACGCCAGTCGATTGACCGGCCGTCTCATTCGAGGAACGATGTCTATCCGTGACGAATGCAGAACTCAACCGAGACCACGAGACCCGACATGCCACGACTTTCACGCATCACGATTTATCCGCTGAAGTCCTTCGACGGACGAGTCGTCGAGGAAGCACGCGTCTTGCCGAACGGGGCGTTGCAGCACGATCGCCAGTTCGCGTTGATCGATCCGACGGGGATGTTCATCAATGCCAAGCGAACTCCCGCCGTGCATGGCTTGCAGTTGCAGCTCGATTCGCTGGAGAGAAGTCTCACCGCGCGACGCCGTTCGCAAACGGAGACCGTTCGCTGGAACATCGACTCGCAACGCCGAGCGTTGGAACGGTGGCTGAGTTCCTACTTCGAGCTGGAGGTGCAGTTGATCGAGGAGCCGAACGGCGGCTTTCCCGACGACATGGAAGCGACCGGCCCGACGATCATCAGCGCGGCAACATGGCCGGTTGTCGCCGCGTGGTTTCCCGGCCTGACCGTCGATGGCGTGCGAGACCGCTTCCGCGCGAACCTCGAGGTCGAAGAGGCCGCGCCGTTTTGGGAGGACACTCTCTTTCAAGCCGACTCCGCTCCGCTCCCCTTTCGGATTGGCAGCGTCCACTTCGCCGGAACGAACCCCTGTCAGCGGTGCGTCGTCCCGTCTCGCGATCCCATGACTGGGGAGGTCTGGCCCGAGTTCGCTCGCCACTTTGCCACGCTGCGCGCCGAGCAGCTTCCGACTTGGGCCGCTCGCGAACGCTTCAGCCACTTCTACCGACTGACAACCAACACGCGACTCATCGAACGCGGGGACGGGACGGTTCGACTCGGCGACGAAGTGAGACTCGTGTGAAAGTTGAGGTATGGCACAACGAAACAGCCCGGCTGCTCTGGAGCAACCGGGCTGCGAGGGTTCGTGGGCGAGATCAACTACTGCGTGATCATCGTCCGCAGTTCGACCAGCGCGGGAGTCAGTCGTGAGGACAGGCGTCCGAGTGTCGGGCGATCATCCGTCTGGCACTTCACGAGATAGCCGTAGACCGTGCGCCAACTGTCATAGAGCTCGTCCATCTCACGGCGGAGTTGAGCGATCGGAACGCCTCGCACCAAGTCTTGGTGCAGGCGCACAGCGGCGTCGCCCATGCTGGCGGTCTCTTGCATACACGCCTTCGCAAACGGTTGGCGGTCGTCGTTGAGCCAGCGTTTGGCGGCGAAATCGAGTTGCTCGGTGAGGTTCTCAATCGACGCAGCCAGATCGTTGGCGGCCGGGCGATTGAAGTCTTCTCGTTGCAACTGCAGCGCGGTGCGGATCGTGCTGACGGTCTGGTCGATCCGTTGCAACACGGCCACGGCGCGGTCGCTGTCGATCGCATTGTAGACCTCGTTGAAGGTCTTTTCGGCCTGTTCGATGTATTTGAACGAATCGACGATCTCGTCGAGTTCACTCCCCTGATTGACCACGTCCACGAAGTGCTCGCACACGCCGTAGAACTGATCGGCGGTCGAAAGGGCCGATTTGGCTTTCGGGAGTCGGACGACAAGAATCAACGGCGTCTTCTCGAAGAATTCGTCGATGTCCTTCTTGAGGGCCGAGGTCAAATAGACGAGCTGTTGCTTGTCCACTTTTTGCGGCAGCAGGAGCAGTTGGTGAATCTCACCCGCCGTCTGGGTGATGCGGCGCAGACTCCGTTCGAGGTAGCGGTTGTCTTCCGTCTGCAACTTCACGGCGAGCGGTAGCCACATCGCCTCGACCCGCTTGTACTCTTCCACGACGAGAGCCGTGTCGGCTTGGTCGTCACGGGCGAGGGTCGCCAGACCGAGAACTTCCTGGCGGACGCGGCCCCCCTGCATGATGTACTGTTGGGCATTCTTCGACCGGCCGAGTTCGGCCCCAATGTCATCGATCAGATTTTCGAGATCACCCGCCAAACTGGCCGTCTTCATGTAGAGAGCCTGCCGGTTGAGTTGCGGCTGCATCTTCAACTGCTTGCGAATCGCTTCGCCGCCGTCGTTGAGGTTGGCGATCAGATCGCGCGTGTCAGCCTGCAAGCCGCGAACGCTCTCCAATCGGTAGGCCAACTCACGCCAATCGGCGTCGAGGTCTTGGAGTTCTTCGGACAACTGGCGGTGATCGTTGACCTGGCTGGCTCGCTTGTCCAATCCGACCGCTTCGGCACTGACCCGCAACGCATCCGTATAAAGCGGTCGCAGGCTGGGGACCACGCGAATCTGTTCATTCAACGCGTAGGTCAACTGCGAAGCATCGTTGGAAAAGTCGCGGATCAACGTCCGGAGTTGCTTCAATTCCGCAGTCACAACACCCGGCGCGGTGCCCGGTGCGCCCGCCGGGTTGGGAAACGCGCGGTTGCTGTTCGTGCGGCGGCGCTCCTGGCCTTTCTCTTGGAGCGAGCTGCTGAAGTCGTCGATCATGTCGCGCGTTTGATCGCGCGTGTACGTGGTGCGTGTGGCGGGAGTTCCCTGAGCCAGCAAGTCCGTGGAAGTCGCGAGCAGACTACCACCGGCAACAGCCAGTGCGGCCAGTCGCAGCCCCCCGCGACCAAGGTGATTCGTGAGGCGAAATGAACTACGAGACATGGTTCAGAATCCTTTCTGTGGAGCGATGAGCGGCCCGTCCGTGGCCTGCGCCGATCACACAAGACCGGGCCGCGCGCGGAAGCTAGCCAAATCTGCCGAACGCTCCTAGACGAAGTTCCGCAGTTTTTGCCGGAGCAAGACCGGCATCTCAGACGCAATCCGAGAAGTCGTGTCGCCATTAAGTTCGACTGTCTGAGTTCGCCAAATGGGCTGTGCCCACCATTCCGCAACCAATTGTGGTGGGCACAGCCCACCCTACGGGAACTAATACAGTCGAATTAGCAGCGAGCAGGCTCTGAGTTGGGTGCCACGGTCACGGCTTTGCGTGGCCGTGCGTTCGCTAAGAACCTGTCCAAGTACAGCTCCGCCGTTTGTCGCCTTTCGCTTCGCGAAAGAGCGTTCTTTCGCGGAGCGAAAGGCGACACTTTTTGCGGCGTATTTATTGAGACGTGCTTATTGAGGCGGCTGACTAGACAGCAGCATCAGCGATTCGAGAATTCGCTTTTGACCATGTTCGGGAATGACAAGGTACTGGTGACGCCCCGCTTCATCCACTTTAAATGTCGTCAATCCGTTGTCTTGAACGGTAACGGTCCCAACAGGCGATAGGTTGAAGTAGCCACGCTCCGGTCTGATGCCGACCAGCACGCTGGTTAGGTCCCAGGTCGGTCGATCATGGTGAGGGCCGCAGTACAGCAGATAGGCTTCTTTCAGCGGATGCGGCGAGGCGTAACGATAGTCTTCGTGGATGCTAATCGCCGGATATGCCAGCGCGAGACCAATCTCAAAGCCACTCCAAAGCATCGGTGTTGGCCATCGAGTCGCGATTGATTTTGCCGCCGGAATGTCCTGCACAACATTGTATTCCTGGTGGTCATAAAGATGGCCTTTGTCGCCAGCGATCTGAGTAAACGCTCCTGCCATCACGGAAAGTAGCCGCACCTTTTGCTTGATCAATTCGACGCCAACCAGCGGGCTGATTCCGTCAGGAGTCGAATCGAGCAATTTAGAAAGATTAGTGGAAAAGCCAACTTGAGCGATGACGACCGTACCATCCTCTGCCGAGGCCAATGCACGGCGCAAAACCTCCACTGCATCAGGTGCTTTCTCGCCCGATAATAGATCATGCGGATAACGTGGTGAGTTGCCGTCCCTTAGCCCTGCCATACCATTGAATTTTCCTTCATCGGAGGTAACGCCACTACGACAAACACCGATGGGTATGTCACCGCGCTTGTAAAAAGTGTTGATCGCGTCGGTAAACGGTGCTGCCAGTGGATGGTCTTTGGTCACGGTTACGGCGAGCAGCTCGCATTCGCCTCGTGATTGCAACGCATGAATCATGCCTAACGCCAACACATCATCCACATCGTTGCCAATATCAGTATCAAAAATCAAAGGAATCGGCGGTTTTTGTTTGGTCCGATCTGGTTCGTCTCCAGCTAACGACGAACAACCCAAAAACGTGAGCAATAAGAGCGAAAAGCCGAGCTGTTTACATCGCATTTGGATAACTTCTGCCGTTGGGTTTCAATCTAAAGTAGGGATACTACGGTAATTTTCCGGGAAGGATGCCCTAGCGGTCGCATCGTTGCCTCCATGCCAAGCCGCCTAGCGATAGATTCTACCCAACTTTCACCACCCCATGGGCAACGGGAAATAGAAAATTCGGTTGGCTCCGATTCATGTTCGGCCACACGGCGTTACCGCACGTCGGTGGCATCTTGTGAAATTATCGTCGGTTGCGTTATGTTGAACCGAAGTCCGTATTGCCATCTGCCACGTCGCAAGTACAAGCACAGTCACCTTTATCAAAGAATAATTCGATGGAAACCAAGTGGTTCGCTGACGAAGAAATGCGAGGTTATGCGAGAGACGGTTACATATTGGTCAAAGGTTTGCTGAACCGCTTCGAAGCTGAACTGCTGGAACGGATCGCTAGGCGAGATCATGCAATCGCAGCCACAGCTAGCAGTCGATCCGATGCAGCCGGTGGAATGACGGTGCTCGCAGTTCGCGATACTATGGGCGATGACATCTACGGTGCGATCGTCCGTAGTGAACGGGTAGTGCGCCGAATGGAGCAGATGCTCGGCGATGAAGTATACCAC
>JAYTQJ010000802.1:0-5784 GCA_043746775.1 Schlesneria sp. | reverse complement strand
AAAGTTCATTTTTCGCGGCGAAAAATGAACTTTGAACCACCTGACCCCAACTGCCGGGCGATCACCGCACATAGATGAACTCGTTGGAACTGAGCAGGACGTGGCAGAGGCTGTTCCAGGCTTGGCGGTGGCGTTGCTCTGGTGTTCCTTCGTTTGTGGCTGTGGCTAGTGTCTGTTCGACTTGGTTGAGGAAGTCCAACGAACCGGTCACTTCATCTGCGGACGGCTCGCGACCGAAGGCGGTGGTGTAGGCGAGGGCGATGCGGTGCGAGTCGCCTTCACCCGCTGCGGAGTCCGAGCGGGACTGACTCCAAACTTTCGTGGCGAGATCGACGCTGCACTTCGCGACGAGATCGCTGTTCATCATGAGGAGCGCTTGCGGCGCGATCGTCGTTGTCGTGCGGTCGCCGGTGGGGATCGCCGCGTCGGGGTAGTCGAGGAGTTGGAACACGTCGTAGACGTTGTTGCGAACGACGGGGAGATACAGCGACCGGCGCTGGCTCTTGTAGTCGGTCAGGTCCGTGGACGTGTGGTCGAAGAAGTAGTCGCGGTTTTTGATTTTGAGGAGCGAGCCACCGAGCGTCTGATCGAGCGTATCTCCGACCGCGATCAAGGAGTCGCGCACCGCTTCGGCTTCCAAGCGTCGCACGTCGGCGCGACCGAACAGCCGGTTCTCGGGATCGCGTTCGATCAGCAGTTGCTCCGCGCGGCTGTCGGCTTGGTAGGTCTGTGAGTCCATGATCTGACGATGCAGCGCCTTGAGCGACCAGCCGCGCTGAGTGACTCGTCGCGCGAGCCAATCGAGCAACTCGGGATGCGACGGACGTTCGCCCAGCAAGCCGAAGTTGTCGGTCGAACGGACGAGTCCTCGGCCGAAGTGCCACCGCCAGACACGGTTCGCCAACACGCGGCTCGTCAGCGGGTGATCGGCACCGACCAACCAGCGGGCGAGTTCCAATCGGCCACTCTGTTCCGCCACGAACTTCGGAGCCGCAGCACCGGCCAACACGAGCGGCACGCGACGCGGCACGACCTCGCCCAATTTGAGCGGGTTGCCGCGAATGTGAATCGCTAAATCGACGACCGCGTCTTCGTTCACACCCATCGCGGACGGCATCACGGGAGCCGCCTTCTCGAACTTGGCCAGTTCCTCACGCAGCTTCTTCAGTTCCGCCTTGGTTTCGTCGGGGTACTTGTCTTCGAGTTTCGCAGGGGGAGCTTCTCCGGCGGGCAGCGTCGCTTTGACGGCGGCGTCCCCCTTGTCGATGAAAGCTTGCAGTGCGGCCTTCTTCTCGGTGACCTGTGCGTCGTGAGCCGCTTTCATTGCGACGGCGACCGGCGTCGGAGTGGGGTTCTCATGCCAGACGGCGAGCTTCGTGTATTTGTCCATCGTCCGCGTGCTTTTGAAGACACCGGCCAGTCCGTAATAGTCGGCCGTCTCAATCGGGTCGAACTTGTGATCGTGGCACCGGGCACACGCGAGCGTCAGTCCGAAGATCGCGCGGCCAACCGTGTCGATCTGCTCGTCGATGATGTCCATCCGCATCTTGGACTCATCCGTTTCGGCCAGCACCTTGGGGCCGATCGACAAGAAGCCGGTGGCGATGAGCAGGCGATGTCGCGTCGCATCGTCTGCTGCGGGCAGGAGGTCTCCCGCGAGTTGTTCGATCAGGAACTCATCGAACGGCTGGTCTTGGTTGAACGCGGCCACCACATAGTCGCGATAGCGCCACGCATTGCCGTGACAGACGTTTTCATCGAGACCGTTCGAGTCGGCGTACCGAGCCACGTCGAGCCAATGCCGTCCCCAACGTTCTCCGTAGGCGGGCGAGGCGAGCAAGCGATCAACCAACCGCGCGAAGGCATCGGGCCGCTCGTCGGACAAGAACTCGGTGGTCGCTTCGGGAGTCGGCGGCAGTCCCGTGAGATCAAACGTCGCGCGGCGAATCAGCGTGCGCCGGCTCGCTGGTGAAGCGGGTTCCAATTGCGCGGCATCGAGTTTGGCGAGAATGAACCGGTCGAGGCCCCCGTTCGACCGAGCGGCTTGCGGTGTCTCGGGCACAGCGTGTTCAACGGGCGGACGAAACGCCCAGTGGTTCGGATCGCGCAGCCGTGGCGTGGAAGAGGCGACAGCGGTGGGAAACGGTGCTCCCATCGAAACCCACTTCGTCAGGTCGGCGATCTGTCGGTCAGACAACTTCTCCTTGGGAGGCATCCGCAAATCGTCGTCGGTGTGCGAGATCGCCTTCACCAACAGGCTCTCGTCCGGCTTGCCGGGAACAACCGCCGCGCCGGAGTCACCTCCCTTGAGCAGTGCTTCGCGCGAGTCGAGCCTTAGCGTTCCCCACTGCTTCTCAACGCCGTGACATTTGTGGCACTTCTCGACGAGCAACGGCCGGATCGACGTTTCAAAAAAACGAACCTGCTCGGCCGACGGACCTGTCTCTGGACCAACCGGCTCGGCGCGAACCGTCTCCGCCACGCCTAGACATCCAACACAGACCATTCCGATCGCAAGTAACCGTCTCATCTCATCGCTCCACTCGTGAGTGACAATCTCGACTCCCGCCATCTTCGACGCCCGTCATCGCCACGTCCCAGCAGGAAGTCCGATTGTGAAGTCCGATGTCATGAAACGCAATCAGTTCGTTTGATGATGCCCACGGCTGCCCATGAAGATGAATGAGTCCTGTGCGTCGTTGACCACACGGTGAAACGATTGCGCACCAACGCTTGGCATCAAGTTGAAATCGCATCTGTCCGAATTCTGCCGTGCCGTTTTCGTCTCCACCGAACTCGTGTCATTTGTTTCGACACAACTCGTGAAGGCCCGCACAAAGTAGCCGTCATCGCTCCGCGTGACGAGCCTTGCGAGTTCGGCTCGTACTGACTCAGACGCTAGTTCTTAAAAGGCTCATCACGCGGAGCGATGATGGCTACTTTGCGGACAGACCAATGACGCGAGCTGGTTTGAGGCGGCAAACAGGACCATAAACCTACTTCAGAACGGACTTGGGCGGTGAGTGTGACGTGCTCGGGCGGCGGGCTGAGCGATGCCGTCCAGAAATCTTCGGCTATCCGCAAAACTTACATCTCCGATACGTTGGCAACTGCCAATTCATGTTCTAAGGTGTGCCGCAACATTGATGCGGGCAAGACGCTCGCAGACCGCTCCGAAGCTACTCGTATGAAGGATTGTGCGATGTCACTCGGTCTCTGCCGATGGATCGTTGGAGTCGTAAGTTTGCTGCTCTTGGCTCCGGCGACAGGATTCGCTGGCGAGGCGGACCTCAAGATTCCCGTACTTCCGGTCATGGGGTTTGAATGGTCGCTGCTGATGGCGGGGATGCTGGTCTGCGTCGGTGGGTTGCTCTTCGGCTACCTGATGTACCGGCACCTCGAACAGCTCCCGGTCCATTCGTCGATGCGCGAAGTGTCCGAACTGATCTATGCGACCTGCCAAACCTATCTGGTCACGCAGGGCAAGTTCATCCTGCTGCTGGAAGTGTTGATCGGCGCGGTGATGGTCTACTACTTCGGCGTGCTGGAAGGGAAACCGGTACTCGATGTCGCCGTCATCCTGCTCTTCAGCCTGATTGGGATCGCAGGCAGCTACGGCGTGGCGTGGTTTGGAATTCGAGTCAACACGCTGGCGAACAGCCGCGCCGCGTTTGCCGTCTTGCGTGGCTTGCCGTTCCCCGCGTCGGCCATTCCGCTGCAAGCGGGGATCGCGATCGGCATGTTGCTGATTAGTGTCGAGCTGTTGCTGATGCTCGGCGTGCTGCTGTTCATGCCAAGTCATCTCGCCGGGCCGTGCTTCATCGGCTTCGCGATTGGCGAGTCACTCGGAGCGTCCGTCTTACGAATCGCGGGCGGCATCTTCACCAAGATTGCCGACATCGGTGCCGACCTGATGAAGATCGAGTTTGGGATCGACGAAGATGATGCTCGCAACCCCGGTGTGATCGCCGACTGCACGGGCGACAACGCGGGAGACTCGGTCGGACCCACGGCCGATGGATTTGAAACCTATGGTGTGACGGGTGTGGCGCTCATCTCGTTCATTACGCTGGCGATCAAGGCTCCCGGTGGAGCGGAAGCGGCGACGAACGCGATTCAAGTGCAGTTGCTCACGTGGATTTTCGCTCTGCGCGTATTGATGGTCATCACGTCGGTCGGAGCGTATTGGCTCAATCATCGGTTCTCGACGGCGAAGTACTCCGCCAGCAAGACCATGAATTTTGAAACCCCGCTCGAAGTGTTGGTCTGGCTGACTTCGGCCCTCTCGATTGGCGTGACGTATGCCGCCTCGTACTTCCTGCTGAAGGACCTCGCGGGAGACGCGACGCTGTGGTGGAAGCTGGCCACGATCATCAGTTGCGGAACGCTGGCCGGAGCCGTGATCCCCGCTCTCGTGCGTGTCTTCACTTCGACTCACTCGGCCCATGTGAAAGAAGTGGTCGAAGCTTCGAAGGAAGGGGGCGCGTCGCTGAACATCCTGTCGGGATTGATCGCCGGAAACTTCTCGTGCTTCTGGCTGGGACTGGCGATCGTCGGGCTGATGGCGGTCGGTAACTCGTTCGCCTGGATGGGGGCCGAGAACATGATGATCAGCCCGCAAGCGACCTCGGTGTTTGCGTTCGGCCTGATCGCGTTCGGGTTCCTTGGCATGGGACCAGTCACGATCGCCGTCGATTCGTATGGCCCGGTCACCGACAACGCGCAGTCGGTGTTTGAACTCTCGATGATCGAACACGTGCCGGGGATCGACGCTGAGATTCAGCGCGACTTCGGCTTCGCGCCGCAGTTCGAGCAAGGCAAACAATTCTTGGAAGAGAACGATGGTGCGGGCAACACGTTCAAGGCCACGGCCAAGCCCGTGTTGATCGGAACCGCCGTCGTCGGCTCGACCACGCTGGTCTTCTCGATCATCGTCATGCTGACGCACGGACTGACGCAGGGACTGGACAACCTGTCGATCCTGCACGCACCTTTTCTCTTCGGACTGATCTTGGGCGGGGCCGTGATCTACTGGTTCACGGGAGCGTCCATGCAAGCCGTGACGACCGGAGCCTACCGTGCCGTGAAGTACATCAAAGAACACATCAAGCTGGATGACGTGGGCGGCAAAGCCTCGACGGAAGACTCGAAGCGCGTCGTCGAAATCTGCACGCAATACGCTCAGTCGGGAATGATGAACATCTTCCTCACGGTGTTGTTCATCACGCTGTCATTCGCCTGCTTCGAGAACTACTTCTTCATCGGCTACCTCGTCTCGATCGCCGTCTTCGGTCTCTATCAAGCGATCTTCATGGCCAACGCGGGCGGAGCGTGGGACAACGCCAAGAAGATGGTCGAAGTCGAACTCAAGATGAAGGGGACGCCTCTGCACGATGCCACGATTGTGGGCGACACCGTCGGCGATCCGTTCAAGGACACGTCGTCCGTCGCGATGAACCCGATCATCAAGTTCAGCACGCTGTTCGGCCTGCTCGCGCTGGAAGTCGCCATGCAGCTCTCGGCCCGCAACCAAGAAGGTCTCCGCCAAACCGCCGCGTGGGTGCTGCTCGCTCTCGCGCTGTTCTTCGTCCACCGCTCGTTCTACGGCATGCGGATCAAGAGCCACGAACACTGAGTCTTGGCTTGAGGCATGACTCATGCTGAGGGGAATGACATAAGGATAGACGCAGAAATAATAGTCGCGATTTGTCGGTTTGTTTTTGGTGAGCCGGGTGCCGTAAGGCCCCGGATTTCGGTGACGAAAAGTCCGGGGCCTTACGGCAC
>JAYTQJ010000801.1:0-13564 GCA_043746775.1 Schlesneria sp. | reverse complement strand
ACACTTCCGTAACTGAACTGTTCATTATGGTGGGGGTGAGCAGAGTCTTCGGCTCAGACCAAAGTAGCCATCATCGCTCCGCGTGATGAGCCTTTCGCAAGGAGACGCCCGATCCCACAAGGCTCATCACGCGGAGCGATGATGGCTACTTTGGCGGCAATCCCAAAACGGACGCGTTCACAAATGAAGGTGTCCACGCTCAATACCTACGGCCCACTTCTCCACCATGTCTCCCGAACTTCCCCCGCCGTTTGATGTCGTCGCCGTCGGAGCACATCCCGACGATGTCGAGATCGCCGTTGGCGGAACGCTCGCGCGGCTGGTTCAGCAGGGGTATCGCGTCGGCATCGTGGACCTCACGAATGGCGAACCGACACCCGGTAGCCCCGGCGTCGAAGTGAGACTGGCCGAGGCGCGCGAGGCCGCTCGCATTTTGGGAGTCCACGCGCGGGAGACGCTCACGCTGCCGAACCGATGTCTGTTCGACTCGTTCGCGGCACGAGTCGCATTGGCACGAATCTTCCGATTGTGGCGACCGAAGATCGTCCTCGGCATCGCCGACAAGACTCCGATGGCGTCGCCCGATCATTGGCAGGCGATGCAGATCACGGACGCGGCCGTCTTCTATAGTCGGCTTACCAAGTGGGACGATGAGTTTGCCGGTTTGCCAGCGCATACGATCCAACGGCAGCTTTGGTATCCGCTGGGCCTCTCCAATCTGGACGTTTCTGCCGGTGGCGGGCGATTTGTCGCGGACATCTCGGCCACGCTGCCGATCAAGCTGGCGGCCATTCGCGCGTATGCCACGCAGTTTCCGGTGGCCAAGCAACGCGTGTTCGGATGGGTGGAGAGTCAGGCCCGGTTGTACGGTCAAAGCGCGGGGTTCGAGGCGGGTGAGATGCTCGTGGCCGCCACGACTCTCGGAATCACCGATCTCGTCCAAACGCTCTGTCCCTCGTGATCGCGCGAGTCGTTTCGAGCGGCTTAAGTTTTATGAAGGCCGGACTTCCATTCCGTTCGACCGCCCGTAAACTGCCGGGAGCTTTTTTGATCGTTTCCGGCTCGGCTCGTGACACTTGTTCGGCCTGAAGATGTCGGGAACCGTGGAACCAAGCTCACTTTCGTCCGCCCTTCTGTCGCACCAATGACTTTGGTAGAGCATCATGAAGTTTCGAGTCGGACAACTCAGTATCGTCGGCAAGCGAGACAACAACGAAGACGCGTTGTTCGTCGATGCCAAGTCGCGATTCTTTCTCGTGGCAGACGGCATGGGAGGACAGTCGGCGGGCGAACGAGCCAGCGGACTGGCCACCGAGATCATTCCGCAGAAGCTTGGCCAACTTGACTTCGACCGGGCTTCGGCTGATCAAACGGTCAAGCTGATCGACGAAGCGGTCTCGCAAGCCAACTTTGAAATCATGGCGCTGGGTGAGATTGACTCGAAGCTGAAGAACATGGGGACGACGCTCACGTTCCTCGTGCAAGTTGCGGGAACGTTCTATGTCGGCGGCGTCGGCGACAGCCGCGTCTACCTGCTGCGCGGCGGGAAGATCGAACAGCTCACCACCGACCACTCGCTCACGCAGGCTCTCGTCGATGCGGGAACGCTCACGCTGGAAGAAGCCGCGACGCACCGCTATCGCAACGTCCTGTACAAGTACCTCGGCTGCAAAGAGGGTGGACAGGGAACGAACCCAAGGCAGGTCCGCCCACAAGTGGGCGACAAATACCTGCTCTGCACTGACGGCGTGACGGGCGGAGCGGACGACGCGACGCTGGCCAAGCTGATGGCCACCGGCACCGACCCTCAAGCCACCGCCGAAGCGATCGTCCAAGCCGCGACCGACGGTGGCTCGAGAGACAACATCACCGGCGTGGTGATCTTCGTCGAAGCGTGACCGCGAACCGTTTTCGCGACAGCCGATCAGCCTGCTGATTCAAAGCCTGACGCGCAAGCGAAGGCCCGAACAACCAGCAGATTCGCTTGCGCGTTTTGAAGTTGCGCCTTTGGGGATTTCAGCCCCAACGGGGCGGTGCTGTGTCAGCCCAGGGCAACGCCCTGGGTTGGCGGTGGACCGTGATTTTCAAGCCCTGAAGGGGCGGCACTATTCCTGCGAGCACCATAGGACCGCCCCTTCAGGGCTTGAGATTTTGTAACGACAGGAACCTAGGGCGGCGCTCCCGTTGGTCGCTGGCCCTGGGCTGACTTACGGCTGCCCCGTTGGGGCGGAAATCCAAAACTGCGCAACTTCAAAACTTGCACGTCAGGCTTCAATCTGCCCTGTTATTCTTGGCCATCCGTGCCCCCAGCGAGTGCCTTCGGCGGCGCAATCCTCTCAACCGGCTTGACCAGTCTGGGAAATATGAAGACTTGGCGTGCCTCCATGTGCAGTCTCGTGCCATAATTCAGAAGCTGGGTGAGTTGAGTTGAGCCTTCCGATTGCGTAATGGTTCGCAGCCCCAGTCCATTCCCTCCGCAGGAGCCACCCGCATGAGCCGCTTGTTCACAGTCCCCCTGTTTGGGGCGATCCTCGTTCTGGTCGTGGCTTCGTCGCCCGCCATTGCTCAACAGCCCGCGACGGTAGCACCGGCTGGTCCGTCCAAGTTTGAAGCGGCCGTAACGGGCGCGAAGAAGGTCGAGGGCCTGTGGACGATCTACCACAAGGACCAGCAGATCCTCGTCGATCTCAAGCAGATGCAGCTTGGGCAAGACTTTTTGATGCTCAGTTCGATCGCGCGCGGCGTGAGTCAGGGCCAAGTGCTGGGTGGCATGACGTGGGGCGATGACGTGCTGTGGTCGTTCCGCAAAGTGGGTGAAAAGGTTCACGTCCTCCGTCGCAATGTGAAGTTTAAGGCGCGACCGGGCAGTCCCGAGGCGAACGCGGTGAAGCTCGCGTACAGCGACAGCGTGCTGTACGCGCTGCCGGTCATCACGGACACGCCCGGCGGGCATCTCGTGGATATGACGCGCGTCTTCCTGAGCGATGACGAACAAATCGGCCGTATGCTCGGGGCCAGCTTCGTCTTTGATCGCAGCACGGTCGGCAACGTGAAGGCGTTCAAGCAGAACGTCGAACTCGACATCAATGCGGTCTACGCCGGACAGCTCGACTCCGACACCGTCGCCGATCCGCGTGGGATGCAAGTCACCGTTCACTACAGCATCAGCCAATTGCCTCAAACAGGTTACAAGCCGCGCAAGGCGGACGACCGCGTCGGTTACTTCCTCACCGTGGCGAAGGACTTCACCGACAACAGCGACGACCAGAACTTCGTGCGCTACATCAACCGCTGGGATTTGCAAAAGCTCGATCCGGCCGCCAAGGTCTCGCCCCCGAAGAAGGCGATCACGTTTTGGATGGAGAAGACAGTCCCGGTCAACCTGCGACCCATCGTGCGCGCGGGGATCGAAGAGTGGAACAAGGCGTTCGACAAGCTCGGCTTCGACAACGCTGTCGAAGTGAGACAACAAGGTGACGAAGACTCATGGGATCCCGAGGACGTGAACTACAACACGTTCCGCTGGATTACCGCCGAGGCGGGCTTCGCAATGGGGCCATCCCGCGTGAATCCACTCACCGGACAAATCCTCGACGCCGACATCATCTTCGATGCGAGCTTTCTCCGATCTTGGAAAGCCAGTTATGAGAACTTCACCCCGGCGTCCGTCGCCGCGCTGCTGGACATCGAACAGCCCACGATCACGAAAGGCCCCGCCCTGTTCGGTCCGTCGCGGCATCGTCATGCCGACTGCCGTCTGAACGAAGGGATGCAGCATCAGAGCAGTCTCGCGGGAGCCGTCTTCGCCGCGCAGGGACTGACCGCCAAGCGGGGCGAGTTACCCGAAGAGTATCTGCAACAGGCGCTCAAAGAAGTCGTCATGCACGAGGTCGGGCACACGCTTGGCTTGCGTCACAACTTCAAAGCCAGTGCCTGGAAAACGCTGGCGGAAATGGAAGACCCCGCCAAAGCCAACGAAGCGACCTCGGGCAGCGTGATGGATTATCTGCCGGTCAACATCGTTCCTGCTGGCACGAAGCAACCGGCGTACTACCCGACGACGATCGGTCCCTACGATCACTGGGCGATTGAGTATGGCTACAAGATCGTCACCGGCGATGAGAACGCCGAACTAGCGAAGATCGCCATCCGCAGCGGCGAACCGGGTCTCGATTACTCGACTGACGAAGACACCGAAGCCAATGATCCCGATCCGCTCTCGAACCGCTTCGACTTCAGCAAGGATCCGATCGCGCACGCTCAACGCCAGATGGCTCTCGTGAACGCGTTGCTGCCGAAGTTGCTCGAACGAACCGTCGAAAACGGCGAGGGCTACCAACGGGCGCGGCAAGCGTTCGGCGTGCTGATTGGCGAGTACTACAAGTCGGCACAGTTCGTCGCACGCTTCATCGGCGGCGTGATGGTCCATCGCGATCACAAGGGTGACAACCAAGCGCGGCCTCCGTTCAAGTTGGTCGATGCGGCGCAACAGCGAGCTGCCATGAAGCAGGTTGCGGAGCAAGCGTTCTCCGTTCCGAAGTACGACGCGGCCACGCTCAACTCGTTGGCGGGAAGCCGCTGGCGACACTGGGGCGCACAGGAACTGAAGCGGATCGACTACCCGATCCACGAGCAGATCGCTCTGTTCCAAGATGCGATCCTCTCACGCACGCTGAGCCATCTCACGCTCAACCGCATTCAAGACGGCGAAGCCAAGGCGGCGGCTGGTGAAGACGTATACACACTGCCCGAACACTTGAAGGCCGTCATGGATTCGGTCTTCACGGAATTGGCCGCTCCTCCGGCGGGCGAGTTCAACAACCGTACGCCTTACATCAACAGCTTCCGCCGTGCGTTGCAGCGTTCGGCATTGAAGAAGTTTGCCGACATCGTCGCCAAGCCCGCGAGTGCCCAGCCCGAAGATGCCCGTGTGTTGACGCGGATGTATCTGACCGACTTGGCTGCGAAGATCGACGCGGCTCTAGGCAAGGCGGACCTCAAACTGGACGACTACACGCGGGCGCATCTGACTGACTCGCGACTGCGCATCAAGCAAATCCTCGAAGCCGAATCGAGCGACTTCGGCAAACCGTCCAGCGGTGGCGGTGGTGGCTTTCTGATCTTCGGTGCCGAGGCAGAACCGCGCACTCGCAGCGTGGAGGCGATCGCACCCGAGCAGCCATAATCGTGGGGCAGGTTTGTAACCTGCACGAGACGACGGATTTTTGAGTTGTCGAGAAGACAAAGCGAAGACAGGGTCAGGTTACAAACCTGTCCCATGTGATCGACCGGGCCGCGTGGGGACGACATACTCGCCCTCACGCGGCCTTGGTGTTTTAGGCCGTCTGCCGTCTGCCGCTTCGATTGAGTCCCGACATGCGTGTTGCCTCTCTGTGCCTGATCGTCGTCGCAGCAATTGCCTCGCTCGGCATGTTGTGGCTGACGAAGATGCCGCTCGGAATTCCCGGTGAATGGACGTGGGATCGAGTCCCCGCCGAACCCGATTCGCTGCTGAGCGGCCTCGGTGCGGCAGTAGCCTCGGGGTTGTATGTCGCAGTGGTGAGACTCGGTTGGAAACGCTTAAGCCGTGTCTCGAAAAAGCCGCTCACGCGAGTGGAAGTCTGCGCATGGCTGACGGCACTCGTCGCGATGAGTTTCGCGTGGTTGTGGATCGCGCAAGAGGCGGCTCCGTTGAAGAACCGACTCGGCAAGTCGGCCTTCGTCCTCTACTACTCGAGTTCCTCGGGCTACTTCACCAAGGCGCGGTATGAGGAACCGAGTCCGGCCAAGCTGCTGGCCAAGTACGAAGAGTTGATGCGTCAACGAGACGTACTGCACGTCGGGACGCATCCTCCCGGATTGTTCCTCGTGTTTCACGGCCTGATCGCGGTGTGTGAGTCCTCGACGACACTCGCCTCGTTTCTCGATGCGACCCAGCCCGCGTCGTTCGTCGAGGCGTGCGATGTCATCGCGCGCAACAGCCTCCGCTTAAAGACGCCTCGCCCGCTGATGCCGCTCGACAGGCGAGTCCTCTGGCTGGCGACGCTGCTCGTACTGCTCAGTGCCGCGCTGGTCGTGGTGCCGTTGTACGGTGTCGTTCGTCTGACGCATCACTCGCACGTCGCGTGGCTCACCGCCGCCCTGTGGCCCGCGATCCCCGCCGTGGCCGTGTTCGTGCCAAAATCTGACGTGGTGTACGCGTTCATCGGCATGATGTTCGTTTGGATGTGGCTGCTGGCGTTAAGGAGACGTTCGGTCGCGCTGGCTCTGGTCGCGGGATCAATCGCTTGGTGCGGCCTGATGTGCAGCCTCGCATTTCTCCCGGTGTTCCTCTTCGCCGCACTGGCGTCGTGGCGATTTGTTCCCACCGCCACGAGCCGTTTCGGCGGATTTCCCCTGCCCGTCAATTTGAGGGACAACGAACCGGCACCCAGCAGTGGTTGCAGTCCGCAAGAGTCATCCCCTCTCCATCGTGACGATTGCAGGAACTGGATTCACGTGGAATCCCCTGCCCGTTTGTGTCTGATCGCCGTGGCTGTTGGCTTCCTATTACCACTGCTACTGACCGCCGCGTGCGGCAAGGTGAACATGCCACTCGTGTGGTGGCTGAACTACCAAAACCACGCGGGCTTCTACGCACAATACACACGTACCTATTGGAAATGGTTGCTGGTGAACCCCGTCGAGTTGTCCTTCGCCGCTGGCATCCCCGTGACTCTTGCCGCTGCGGGGAGCTATGCCACCTTTACGAAGCGACATTGGTCCACGTTGCCGCAACTCTGCGATGTCATGTCGTTCGGCACGATGGCTCTGGCAATGCTCTTCGTGTGGGGCACGCTCTGGCTGACGGGCAAGAACTCGGGCGAGGCGGCTCGGTTGTGGATCATCTTCCTGCCGTGGTTGGCCTGGCTGGCGGGCCCACTCTTGGCGGAGGCCGAAGCCGAATCGAGACACCGCTGGCTGCGACCGGCTTGGGTCATGCTGGCCATTCAATTTGCGGTCTGCCTGCTCACCGTCGCGCGTGTCAGCGGGTTTCACTTCGATTCGTGAGGCCGCTGCTCGACAGTTGTTTTACAGCTTCTCGGAAATGCCGAGCGAGATCAGCGAGTTCGCAGTGCCTCTTTCAACTCGGCGTGAAGTTTTCCTTTATCATCTCGCGAGATTTGTTCGAGGTCCTTCCGGGACGAAACGGGACGTTGGAGCAGCTCTTGGCAAAGTTGAATTTGCCCTTCGATCCACCCTGCTTCTCGCCCTGCTTCTCGCCCTTCCTCTCGCCCTTCCTCTCGACCTAATTCGAGCCCCTCTTCGCATGCTTCTTCGCGTGCTTCAAATATCAAACTGTTGTGGTCCAACTGAGCCTTCAAGCGGTCTTCGTAGCGTTGGCGTTCGAGATCGGTGGCGGCGAGCATTTGAAGTTCCTTTGCGGCGCGGTGCAGTCCGGCGAACTTGAGTTCTGTCGGCCAAGAGGCCAACTCCAACTGATTCACATGTTGCAGGAAGTAGAGCCAGCCGTCCAGATCGCTCCCCAATTCGCGCAGTTCTTTTACGAACTTGGGAAGTTCGAGGACGTGAATCTCCATGCGATCCGAGTACGTCGTCGTGTGCCCCTCGTTCCAAAGCCGAAAGCGCTGATGGCAGGTTTCCGACTCTGGAAACAGCCGATCGTTCAGCAGTAACACCGAGATCGTCGGCTGTAATTCGGAGTACTTGTCTGCTTCGGTCAACTGTTGGGCGAACAGTTTTGGCCCAATAGTACAGCACACGCTCCTTGAGGTACTTGTGCTTCAATAATTGCATTTCGACGTTGTACGTCCGGCCAAGCGAATCGCGCGCACGAATGTCCAAGATGGACAGTTTGTCGTCGGTCCTGTCCTGTGGCAGGAGTGGGTTCAGAATCGTCAACGAGACCAGCCGTCGATCAGGCGCAGGATCGAGAATGGCGTTGAGCAACAAGACCAACAGTGGCTCATTTTGCTCGCGTCCGAAGACGTATTTGAAAGCGAAGTCCACTTTCGGATCGATCCCGATCGGCATGGCGCAACCCTTCTTCACTCGTGGCAGAGCAGGACTTCTGGCGTCACGACCCTTGCGCAATCATTCTCGCCTACTGCGCGCTCACCATATCGGGGCGAAGGCGTTTTGCGTCACGGAGGTAGACGTGAACGATCTCCGACTGCTTTCTGTCGGTGTTGACGTGGAGCAGGACTCGGATGCAGCGCGGGACTTTCGCTGTCGGGACGGCGATCTCAGACGCACAGAGGAGCGGAACCTGAGTCATGCCGATTCCCCGCGCCGCTTCGGCGGGATACGTCGAAACGAGATCGGGTGACGTGGTGAAAATGGCCGACACGATCTCATCGAATTCGGTGATCGCGTTGGTGCGAAGCAGTTCCTCCAGCAACTCGCGTGTGGCGGCGAGAATCTGCTCGGGCACATCGGCCTCGACGCTCGTGGCTCCTCGAACTCCTCGCACCGGCATGATCGAACACTCCTGAATCGCGAAAGGCTGTGATGGGCGGGCTAGAAATATCCGATTTGGCCGGTCGCTGCCAGTTGCGTTGGCTCGCGTGCAGGGCCATCGCCTTTTTCAATGTAGGGTGGGACCAGCTCGCTTCGAGCGCTGGCCCACCATCAGGAAACGTCGTGAAATCATGGTGGGCCGGCGCGGCGAAGCGCCGCTGGTCCCACCCTACAGCTTGCGCAGAACAAACAAGGCGATGGCCCTGGCTCGCGTGTGACGGCGAACGGTCTTCCCGGTTTTTGCCGTCTGAGATATACCTCGCGCAGGGTGGGGATCGGACGTGAGGATCCCTCGATCAGCATCAGCCGACGCACGGCTGGCGCTTCGATTTGAAAGGGGGAAGCGGCATGAGTCACACCGTCAATTCTTTAGCGACGTTAGTCGGTGGCGAGGTTCGAGGCGACGGCGAGCGGATGATTGGCGACGCCAACTCCATCGAAGCGGCCGGTTCCAATGCCGTGACGTTCGTCGTCGATGGCAGTCACGTCAGTCGCTTGAAGGAGTGTCGAGCTGGAGCGGTGATTCTCAATGCGAAAGTTGCTGCGGGACTCACTGACTGCGCGTCGTATTCACTCATCGTGGTGGCCGATCCTCAGGCGGCGTTCATTCAAATCTTGCCGCTGTTCCGCAAGGTGCGACCGCGACCGGCGCGAGGCATCTCGGACCGATCCGTCATCGATCCGTCTGCCAAACTCGGGCAAGACTGCTTCGTCGGGCCGGGCGTTTGCATTGGCGAAGAGGTCGAGATCGGTGATGGCTGTGATCTGCATCCCGGCGTCGTGATTGGGGCGGGATGCAAGCTGGGCGACAACGTGGTGCTGCACCCGAATGTGGTGCTGTATCACGACGTGAGCATCGGCCACCGCACAGTCATTCACAGCGGAGCCGTGATCGGAGCCGACGGGTTTGGCTACCGGTTTGCCAACGGCCAGTTCGAGAAGATTCCGCAACTTGGGACGGTTGAGATTCACGTTGATGTTGAGATCGGAGCCTGCACCACGATTGATCGCGCGGCCATTGGAGCGACGGTCATCGGAGCCGGAACGAAGCTCGATAACCTCGTGATGATCGGCCACAACTGCGAACTCGGCCGACACAACGTCTTCGCGTCGCAGGTCGGTCTGGCGGGTTCGTGCAGTACCGGCGACTACGTGCGAGTCGGCGGGCAGGCAGGTGTGAAAGATCACGTTCGCATGAACACCGGCTGCATGGTCGGAGCCAAAGCAGGGATTCACAAGGACGTGCCGGCCGGCGAAGTCTGGATCGGATATCTCGCCACACCCGAGGCCGAGCAAAAACGATTGCTCTTCTCACTGAAACGCGTTCCCGAGATGCGTGATCAGTTCAAGGCAATGGAAAAGCAACTCGCCGCTCTGACGGCACAGTTGGCGGAAATGCAGGCCGCCTCAACGGACGAGTTGCGGCGTGCGGGATGAGTGACTGACTTGAAGTCCGGCTTTTCCGAAAGCTGGACTTCTCTGCGAGATGCGTTCTCCCGGAAATGAAGTCTGGCTAACAGAGCTAAGCCGGACTTCAAGCGTGCCTCCTTTTTACATGCTTCACTACGGGACAGCCTTACTGACATGAACGACACGGATCAGAACATCATTCCCATGCGAGGTCGCAACGTGGGCTTGCTGGCGGGGTCGGGGCGATTCCCGATCGCGTTTGCGGAAGCGGCGCGCAAGCAGGGGCTGCTCGTTCACGCGGTCGGTGTGATGGGGATGGCCTCGCCCGAGCTGCGCGAAGTCTGCCACACGTACTGCGAATCTCCGCTCGCCCGCATCGGTCGCGCGATCCGACTCTTTCAACGCGCCAAAGTCGATCGCGTGGTGATGGCGGGCAAGATTGAAAAGACCGTTCTTTTTCAGCCGTACCGCATGTTGCGACTGCTGCCCGATTGGCGAACGCTGCACATGTGGTGGAATTATGCCACGCGAGACCACAAGGACGACACGCTGCTGCTGGCCGTCATTCGCGAGTTCGCACGCGACAATATTCATTTTGAATCCGCCCTCGAATTTTGCCCGGAGTTACTCGTGAAACACGGCTTCCTGACGCGACGCAAACCGACGGATGCTCAGTGGCGCGACATCCGCTTCGGTTGGGATCTGGCCAAGGAAATGGGACGGCTCGACGTGGGCCAGTCGGTCGTCGTGAATGACCTCGCCGTGATCGCGGTCGAAGCGATCGAAGGGACAGACCGAGCGATCCAACGGGCGGGTGAACTGTGTCGTCGTGGCGGCTTCACCGTGGTGAAGGTCGCGAAGCCGCAGCAGGACATGCGGTTCGACGTGCCGACCATCGGTGCTCAGACGATCAAGACGCTGCAAGAGGCGGGAGGCCGAGTTCTCGCCATCGAAAGCAGCAAGACAATCATGCTCGACCAACACGAGGTGATCGATCTGGCCGATCGGCTGGGGATCGCAATCGTCGCGATCAACGCGGAGGAACTGGAACTCCGCGCGGTGGCTTGAGGCGGGGAGGTCACCGTTCGTGATCTCGCGAAAGGCCGTTGAAGAATCGAAGCCTGACGCGCAAGCGAAGAAGCGTTGGCCCGCCCGCCCGCCCATCTTCGCTTGCGCGTCAGGCTTCAGTGGCTTTGTCGCATCCCACGCCGGCCGAGGACTCAGAGAAATTCTTCGCTCAGGCGTTTCACATCGCTGTCACTGGCTGTTTGCAGTGGCCGCTCAGGGTCGTAGGTTCCGAAGTGTTCTTGGGGCAGGTTGAGTTGCCCCAACTCAATGACTTCCGTGTGCGAGTTGTGAACCTCTTCCTGATCCGAGTCCGGTTCACCCGGCCCCATATCGACGCGAAATTTTTCGCCTGCGAAGGACAGTTCATCGCCCGGCAACAGTGCGCCGCGGATGACGCGCTGCCCGTTGACCTTCGTCCCGTTCGTACTGCCGAGATCGCGGATGAATAGCAGACCATCTGTCCGCACGATCAAGCAGTGCAGTTTGGAAATGCTGCTGCGGTCGAGGCAGACATCGCACAGATCCTCCTGACGACCGACAAGAGTCACGTCGCGAACGATCTGGATGGTGCGACCGCCTTTGGTGGGAACCAGTTGAGCACGCATGGTTCGATGACCTCATTCGGGAGCGGAGACTGGACGGAAGGCGACATTCTCCAACGACCCTTCAGCCTGTCAAGCCGTGTTATCGCCTGTTGGGCTGGCGGTGCTAACGACTCGACCGATTGCTCTTCTTGTCCGGCTTAGGAGGAGCGGTCATAGTAACCGCCCCTGCACCGTTGTCGGGGTTGACGTTTGCCATGCAGACGCCACCCGGCTCACCCAGACTTCAGTCGTAGGAATGTCTCACCAAGGACCGCACGGAGGATTAACCGGCGGGCCTGTTTCCAGCATCAACCCTATTAGGAGAGTCCGCATGTTGTCAGGAGAGTTTCGATTCCGTTCGCTGATCGTGGCGACGGTGGTGTTGGTGGGTGGCGTGGCGCTCGCCGCGACTTATTACGGCACCGTGGAAGAGGTCGCCTCGGACGCCAACGAAATCACGATCAAACTGAACGGCAAAGCGGGAGGCGTGAAGAAGTTTACCGTCCCGATGGAGGCTCAGGTTTTGATCGATGGCAAGAAGTCTGGACTAGCCGATGTGGAGGTCGGACAGTCGGCCACCATTGTCGCGGATGGCTCGAACAATGCCTCGCGTCTGACGCTAAAGAACGTGAAAGCCGCCGGTACGAAGGGGACCAAAGCGGGCGGCAGGTCGCCTGATGCCGCAGGAGTGAGCGCTGGTGAGTGGCCACAGCACCGCGGTCCCAATCGCGACAATGTTTCGATGGAAAAAGGATTGCTCGACAAGTGGCCCGCTGCGGGACCCAAGCCCGCGTGGAAGCAGACCGGCTTGGGCATGGGTTACTCCAGCGTGGCGATCAGCGATGGCCGAGTCATCACGATGGGGACGACCGGTTCGGATGAAGTTCTGGCAGCCATGAATGCCGTGACCGGGAAGCAACTCTGGGGCGCTCGCGTCGGTCGAGTCCGTAAAGACGGGACGGGTGATGGCCCGCGCGGCACGCCCACGATCGACGAGGATCGGGTCTACACCTTGGGAGCCAATGGCGATCTCCTTTGCGCCAAGGCGGACAAGGGAAACGTTGTCTGGCAGAAAAACATTCTCGAAGAGTTCGGCGGAGGCAACATTACCTGGGGGATCAGCGAATCGGTGCTGATCGACGGTGACAACCTGATCTGCACACCCGGCGGTAAGCGGGGAACGATGGTCGCCTTGAATAAGCTGACGGGAAAGACCGTCTGGGCTTCGCCGGTCGAAGGGGCACCGCAGGCGGCGTATTCGTCTCCCATCATCGTGAAGGATGTCGGAGAGAAGCAGTACGTCACCTACGTCCACACGTCGGTCATCGGCGTCCGCGCTTCTGACGGGAAGCCACTTTGGAAACAGAACGCCTCGGCGAACGGAACGGCCAACTGCTCGACGCCCCTGCACACCGGGAACAAAGTCTTCACCGCTTCGGGCTATGGCACCGGCTGCGCGTTGTTTGAACTCGGCTCGGACGGTGAGGGGACGCTGGTCTATTCCAACAAGGAAATGGTGAACCATCACGGAGGCATGGTGCTGCTCGACGGATACGTCTACGGATTCGACGAGCAGATTCTGAAGTGCATTGACCTCGCGACAGGCAAGACCAAATGGCAGAACCGTTCGGTCGGAAAAGGCTCGGTCACGTCTGCCGATGGCCAGCTCTATCTCCGCAGTGAAAACGGTCCCATCGCACTGTGTGCCGCGACACCCGACGGCTACGAAGAGACCGGCCGCTTCGAGCAGCCGAACCGCAGCGACAAACCGGCGTGGTCTCACCCGGTCGTCTGCGGTGGCAAGCTCTACCTGCGCGACCAAGACACGCTGCTCGTGTACGACATTAAAAAATGACCGCCCTCCGCTCCTCGTAGACGCTGATTTGACGTGTCCGACAGAACTCAAAGTAGTAGGCACATTCCATGTGCCGTTCACCGAATTCCTCTACGAATTAGGCGGCGCTGACGGCACACGGAGTGTG
>JAYTQJ010000800.1:0-13672 GCA_043746775.1 Schlesneria sp. | reverse complement strand
CTGAATTCGTGAGAATTCAGCCGGCTTTGATGATCGTCTGAAGTCTTACGACTTCAGCTACACCCCAAAGTGAGTGCCAGGGGGCTGACGCCGCCCCGCTCGGAAACCTCTCACTTTGTGCCGCATGAGGTATCGACGAGCGGCAACAGTTCGCTGACCCCTGAATTGCCTTGTCGGCATCGTGTCCGGTCGGCGGAGCGACTGGACTACGGTTGCTCGCGCCTGCTGCTGCTGGCCCGCGTGAACTCGCCGCAGGGGGCCGCTATCATCCCGCCCGCTATCAGCCGTGCGGATCACTGTGTCGCGTCGGCGTGTCATTCACTCGGTTAAACTTGAGGAGCAAACTCATGCCGTCCATTCGTCGTTGGTCAGTCGTTGTCGGTGCCGTGTTGGTGGGACTCATCGTCGGTTGGACTTCTGCGTCACTGCGTGCCGACGCAGATAAGCCCGCTGCTCTGGTCTACGAACTGCGAACCTACACGACCGAGGAAGGTCGTCTGCTCGCACTGCACGCGCGTTTCAAAGACCACACGATGAAGCTGTTCGAGAAGCACGGTATGAAGAACGTCCTCTACTTCACCGCGATCGACGCAGATGGGAAGTCGGCCGATAACAAGCTCATCTACCTGCTGGCTCACAAGAGTCAGGCGGCGGCGAAGGCTTCGTTCGATGCGTTCCGCCAAGACCCGGAATGGATCGCCGCACGAGACGCCTCCGAAAAGGACGGCAAGATCGTCGCGAAGCTGGAGTCGCAGTTCCTCAATCTCACGGAGTATTCGCCCGGTCAATAGCCGTAGGACGGGCACTCTTGCCCGTCCGGATTGAGCGTACAAAGCGGAACGGAGAGGAATGCCATTCCGTGTCCCTCGTGGTGGATGCTGCCAGCATCCGCGCCGACGCTGGCAGTGTCGGCCACGACCGTGATTCCTGCGCCGGTACTAAGCCGGACTTCAGCCGATTGACTGTAAAAAGCAGGACGGGCAGGAGTGCCCGTCCTACAACTCACTTTTGGAACTCTGCCTCTCATGACAACAGCTCGTCCCGCCGTGGCTTGGATCGGCGATGCCGATGCCGGGCACTTGCAGCTCATTGACCAAACGTTGCTTCCTGTCGAGTATCGCGAACTGGCTCTGCACACGGTGGAAGAGGTCTGGGAGGCGATCAAGCTCTTGCGTGTGCGCGGAGCGCCAGCCATCGGTGTCGCGGCGGCTTACGGTGTGATCGTCGGGTGCCAGACGGCGCGAACCGCGTCGCGTGGTGAGTTCGATGCGCGACTGAAACACGTCGTCGAATATCTGGCCGAGAGTCGTCCGACGGCGGTGAATCTCTTCTGGGCGCTCAACAGAATGCGCGGTGTCGCGGAGGCATCGAGCAGCCTTGCCTCGCACGAGTTGCTCGCGCGGCTGCTGACCGAAGCACGGGCGATCGAGTCCGAAGATCGTGAGATGTGCGCGGCGATCGGTCGTCACGGCTTGCCTCTGCTACGAGGCTGCGCGGGCGTGCTGACGCACTGCAACACCGGTGGTCTCGCGACGGCCGGCGATGGCACGGCGCTCGCCATCATTTTCGCGGCGGCTCGTGAAAACCCATCGCTTCAAGTCTACGCCGATGAGACTCGGCCGCTCTTGCAAGGGGCGCGACTGACCGCGTGGGAACTGATGCAACGCAACGTCCCCGTCACGCTGATCTGCGACTCGATGGCCGGTTGGGTGATGAAGGAAGGCCGCGTGCAGGCGGTGATCGTCGGAGCCGATCGCATCGCGGCGAACGGCGACAGTGCCAACAAGATCGGCACGTACTCGCTGTCGGTCCTCGCCAAGGCGCACGGCATTCCGTTCTATGTCGCCGCTCCCTCCAGCACGTTCGATCTCACCATTCAATCGGGTGCCGAGATCCCGATCGAACAGCGCGTCTCGACCGAGATCACACACGCCTTCGGTAAGCAGACCGCCCCCGATGGTTGCCGCACGTACAACCCCGCCTTCGATGTGGCTCCGGCTGAGAACATCTCGGCCCTCATCACCGAACGCGGCGTGATTCAGCCCGTCACGACGGAACGCATTCGAGCGGTGCTGGGGTGAGCGGTAGCCACGCACATCTTGAAAGCTGGCCAAAGTAGCCGTCATCGCTCCGCGTGACGAGCCTTGCGAGTTCGGCGGCACTGACTCAGACGCTCGCTCGCAGAAGGCTCATCACGCGGAGCGATGATGGCTACTTTGTGAAGATATCTATGAGACAAGCCCGGTTGGGTCGCTTCAACGTTGTGCGATCGCACCGATCAGCATCTCGCCGATTCCTTTCACTATAGGCGGCTGCTACCATCCCGCCCGCCATTTCTCTGGCTCACTCGATTCAAGGAAGGAGTCGCTCTCGATGCCACGCCGATTGTTTTTTTGGCCGTCGGTCCAGCGGATCGCGCCCCTGTTCTCTGCCGTCTCGCTGATGACGGGTCTCGCTCTCGACAACACATTTTCTCTGTCGCTCACGACGGAACTCCACGCAGCGGAAGCGTCCAAACCTATGAAGATCACCACCATCGAAGGGATCAGCGAACATCGTCTTGAGAACGGCCTCAAGGTGCTGCTGTTCCCCGATCCGTCGAAGCCGACTGTCACCGTGAACTGCACCATTTTCGTTGGCTCGCGCCACGAAGGTTATGGCGAGGCGGGGATGGCGCACCTGCTCGAACACATGGTTTTCAAAGGGACGCCCGATCACCCGTCCGTGCCGAAGGTGCTTCAGGCACGCGGTGCTCAGTTCAACGGGACGACGTGGCTCGACCGAACCAACTACTACGAGACCCTGCCCGCCAACGACGACAACCTCGAGTTCGCGATCCGGCTCGAAGCCGATCGGATGATCAACTGCTTCATCAAGGCGGAAGACCTCGCGTCCGAGATGACCGTTGTGCGGAACGAGTTCGAGCGGGGTGAGAACTCGCCGCACGCGATCCTTGGTCAACGCATGACGAGTGCCGCGTTCAACTGGCACAACTACGGCAAATCGACCATCGGCAACCGGGCCGACATCGAAAAAGTCCCTGTCGAAAACTTGCGAGCCTTCTACAAGAAGTACTATCAGCCCGATAACGCGATGGTCGTCGTGGCCGGTCGGTTTGAAGAGGCCAAGGCGCTCGAGTTCATCGGCAAATATTTTGGTTCGATTCCCAAGCCAACACGCAAGCTGGAGGCGACCTACACCGAAGAGCCTGCTCAGGACGGCGAGCGGACGGTGACGCTGCGTCGTGTCGGGGAAGTCGGTGTCGTCGGTGCCCTCTATCACATTCCCTCGGGCGGTCATCCCGACTTCGTGCCGGTCGATGTGTTGGAGTCGATCCTCACGATGGCTCCGTCGGGGCGGCTCTACAAATCGCTCGTCGAGCAAAAGAAGGCGGCCGATATTTCCGGGGCCTGCTACTCACTGCACGATCCCGGCATCATGCGCTTCATGGCCGAAGTTGCGTCGGGCAACACGCCCGAAGCGGTCCTCGACACGCTGCTCGACACGATTGATGTCGTGGTCGAACAAGGGGTGAAGGACGAGGAAGTCGAGCGTGCTCGCCAGCGGTTGCTCAAGCAGCGCGAGCAGGAGGCGTCGAACAGTGCTCAGATCGCCGTTGGTCTCAGTGAATGGGCGGCACAAGGAGATTGGCGGCTCTACTTCCTCTATCGCGACCGGTTGGAACAAGTCACCGCGAAGGACGTGAACCGCGTCGCGCGAGCTTACCTCCCCGCCAGCAACCGCACGGTTGGACTCTACTTCCCCACGAAGGAAGCGCAACGGACACCGATCCCAGCCAAGCCCGATCTCGCCGCGATGATCGGCGACTACAAAGGTCGCGAAGACGCGGCCGTTGGTGAGGCATTCGATGTCGCGCCGATGAAGATCGAAGAGCGGACCAAGCGCACCAAGATCGAGGGTCTGAACGTCGCACTGCTCCCGAAGAAAACGCGAGGCAAGACGGTCGTGCTGCGACTGACGCTGCGCTACGGCACCGACAAGTCACTGTTCGGTTTGGATAAGGTCGCATCGTTCCTGCCATCGCTGATGACGAAGGGAACGAAGCAACTCACGCGACAGCAGCTTCAAGATCAGCTCGATCAGAATCTCGCGTCGATGGGGGCGAGCGGTTCGGCGGGCGAGGCATCGTTTGCGATTCAGACCAAGCGCGACAAGTTGCCGGCGGTCCTCGAACTGCTGCGGCAAGTGCTGCGTGAACCAGTCTTCCCGCAGTCGGAGTTGGACATTCTCAAGCAGGGCCATCGCGCGGACCTCGAACAGGCGCTGACCGATCCGCAGCAGTTGGCACTCAAGGCGGTCCGTCGCGTGCTGAACCCGTATCCGGTGGGCGACGTGCGCTACTACCCGACGACGGAAGAGGAACTCAAGCTGACCGACGAAGTCGATGTCGCCACGATCAAGAAGCTCTACGGAGATTTCTTCGGTGCGCAGCAGGGTCAGTTGGTTGTGGTCGGTGACTTCGATGAAGAGGCGACCGTGGCGTCGATCTCAGCCATGCTCAAAGGCTGGAAGTCGAAGCAGCCGTATGAACGGATCACGCGACGCGGCGATGTTGAAGTGAAGGCGGACCTCGTGAAGATCCCCACGCCCGACAAGGCCAATGCGTTTCTGTTCGCCGGTGGCGTGATGCCGCTCCGCGACGATGACGCCGACTACCCGGCCCTCATCATCGGCAACTACGTCTTCGGCGCGGGAGCCTTGTCTTCGCGACTCGGCGATCGCATCCGTCAAAAGGAAGGGCTGTCGTATGGCGTCGGATCGTCGCTCGTGGCGAGTTCCCTCGACCCGCGCGCGACCATCACGATGTATGCCATCTACAACCCGAGCAACCTCGACAAGTTGACGAAGGCGCTCAGCGAAGAACTCGCCAAGCTGCTGTCGGAGGGAGTCACGCAAAAAGAACTCGACGACGCTCGCCAAGGCTACTTGCAAAGCCAAGAAGTGATGAGAACATCGGACGGCAACCTCGCGCAGATTCTCGAAGCGACACTCGTCACCAACCGCACGATGGAGTTCTACGCGAAGCAAGAGAAGGCGATCTCGAACCTCACCCCCGAGCAAGTGAAGTACGCGTTCCAGAAGCACATTGACGCGAAGAAGATTCTGACCGTCGTCGCCGGAGACTGGGCCGCCGCCGCGAAGAAGGCTGCCGAGACACCCGAGAAAAAGTGACCCGTTGATTGCACAGACAGTCCAAAACAGACAGCCCGGCGATCAAGTGATCGCCGGGCTGTGTTGTTTTGTGGACGACGTAGGGTAAGCGTCTCGCTTGCCCGTTCTATCTCGCACGGCAGAGATCGAGGCCATTGGCTCGTCTAACCGCGTGGGCAACGTCCCGCGCGTCGAGCGACGTTTGAGTCTGTTTTGACACCGACGCGCGGGGCGTTGCCCACGCGGTTAAACGACTCGGTGCTGGACGCGCGAGGTTACTCAACGGCGTTGACGGGCAAGCGAGACGCTTACCCTACGAGTTTCAACAGGTGGCTTTGTGCTGAGAGACTTACGAGAACAACTCGTGGATCAGCTTCCCACCTTCGACCAGTTTGATCGGGCGGTTGTCGGTGGTGCGATACTCGTCGTCCGGCTTCATACCCATGATGTGGCAGAGCGTGAGGCACAGGTCGGCGACGCCGATCGGGCGATCAGTCACGTCGATGCCGTCGGCGTCCGTCGCACCGATGACCTGCCCACCACGAACGCCCGCGCCGGAGAAGATCATCGGCCAGCCCTTTGAGTAGTGGTCGCGACCTCCGTCCGGTTTGATCTTTGGCGTGCGGCCGAACTCACCCATCCAGATCACGAGTGTGTTGTCGAGCATCCCGCGTTGACTGAGGTCTTGCAGGAGCGTTGAGTAAGCGGGATCGACTTCCGCCGCGAGGTACGGCGTGTCGCGGAAGCCGTTGTTGTGCGTGTCCCATCCGGCGTCGTTGCGGTCACCGGTACTGATGACCTCGACGAAACTGACGCCGGTCTCGATGAGCCGTCTCGCGAGCAAACAACCTTGCCCGAAGTTGGTCCGACCGTACGCATCGCGCAGAGCCGCTGGCTCGCGATCCAAGTCGAACGTCTCCAATCGTGGGCTGAGAACGAAACGCGCCGTGCGGTCGTAAATCGACTTCTTGTCGGCGACCTCCTTCGCTGCTCCGGCCGCTGCGAACTGCGAGTCGAACTTGTCCGCGAGTGACAACCGGCGACGGAGCGTCTCTTCCGCGACGACCGGTCGGACGTTCGGAGGCAAAGCTCCGGCAGTCTCAACGTTGAATGACGAGTACTTCACTCCCAGCACGCCCGCATCGACATCGCGGTTCTTGATGCGCGGCTTGCCGATCCGCACGAACGCCGGGAGATCGAACGACAAATCTTCGCGGTCGCGCGCGACGAGCGATCCGAACGTCGGATACCTCAGCGCAGGAGTCGGCGGGTAACCGGTGCGAACGTGCGTGATGGCTCGGTCGTGTTCGGCTTCGGGAGTCCGCATCGACCTCACCAACGCGAGCTTGTCCATCATCATCGCGGTCTGCGGCCAGAAGTCGGCGAACTCGATCCCCGCCACGCTGGTCTGGATCGCCCGCGCCGGCCCCTGATTCGGCGAATCGACTTTCGGATTGAACGTGTCGAACTGACTCGGCCCGCCGTCCATCCAGAGCAGGATGATCGACTTCCCCTGCTTCCGCAGTTCCGCCGCCTGCGCGACCAGCATGTCGCGCCAACCGAGCGTCAACGCCCCGGCCGCAGCGCCCCCGGCAAGGTTCGCCATGAACTCGCGCCGCCCCAGATATCCCTGCCGATTAACGGCGATGTCGAGCAGTGGTGTCAGCATGGAAACTATCTCTTTGTTGTGAACTCGGCGGAATTGATGAGGCTCCAGAGGATATCTTCGAAGGATTCGCCGCGACTGGTGCCGGTCGAGATGTGTTCGAGGGCGAACTTCGATTCCATGTCGTTGGGTTGGCGGGCGAGGACCAGTTGGAAGAGGCTTGAGATCGCCTTCGCGTTGTCGGGTTCGGTCGCCACGAGTTTCGAGAGGGCCGTGTTGCTGTCGGGCTTCGCGTTGACTTGGGCCTGAAGTTGGTCGTTGTTCATCATCAGCATCGCTTGGCCGAGCGTGCGTGAGATGTCTTGAGGTCGCAGCGACGGATCGAAGCCGAACGCTTCCGAGACGAGGTCTTTCGTGCTCTTCGGTGGGACTGGAAAGCGAATCTCCTTGGTCGGAGCGGTTTTCGGCGGGGTCACGTTGGGGAGGTTGATCGCCGTGACAAGTGATTGGAAAACCTCGTCACCTCGCAACTTGGTGGTTCTCGCATCGGCATAGGGCTTGTCGTCGGTGGAGGCGGATGAATGCTCGGGAAGTCGTTGCTGATACGCCTTGGAATTGACGATGGCGCGGAAGAGGCTCTTCGCGTCGAAGTTCGATGCGCGGAAGTGGTTGGTCAGTTCCTGATGGACTTCGGGGAGGAGCGGGACGTTGGCGACGCCCATGTCATCGACGGGTTCATAGAAACCGTGGCTCATCAGGCGTGCCCAGACTCGGTTGACGTAAGCCTTCGCGAACCACGGGTTGTCTGTGGACGTGACGACCGTGGCCAACTCGCGGCGGCGGTCGAGATCACTCTTGCCCGGCTCGGTCTTGTGTCCCGTGAAGAAGGTCGGAGTCATCATGATCCCCTTCTTGGTCGGGTCGGCGACGTTGGGCATCTCGTACTCGCCCTTCCCCTTGTCCTTCACTTCGATCTCGCCGCTGTCGTTCCACGGCATCTTGGCCGAGGCTCGGACGAAGTACGCGGCGAGTTCGTGAAACTGCTGTCGCTTCCATTCGTCGAACGGATGATCGTGACACTGGGCACAGCCAATCTGCACGCTGAGGAAGACACGGGCGGTCTCGGCGGCGAGTCGCGTGGTGTCGGCCTCATGAAAACCGACGAACGTCGCGGCTGGCTGATCTTTGACCTTGCCCGTCGCAGTGAGAATCGTGCGCACAGTCTCATCCCACGGAGCGTTCTGGTTGATGCGTTCGGCGAGCCACTTCTCGAACAGCGTGTAATCGAGGAACGTCAGTTCCGGTGGCGGAACGCGATAGCCGATCACGTCGGACCAATAAGCAGCCCAGTTCTCGCCGAATTCGGTTGAGGCCAACAATCGCTCGACCGCTGCCGCACGCTTCCCCGTCGTCGTGTCGAGCCGATACACGGCGAACTCAGCTGGTGTCGGTTGTCGTCCGATCAGATCGAGCGACACCCGCCGCAGGAACTGGTCGTCCGAAATGATCTCGGACAACTCGGCCTCGTCGAACTGAGAGGCTGTCACAAGGAGCCGGTCCAATGTCTCGGAACCAAACGCCGCCGAGACGGCCCGCTGCGCATCGGCTGGCTCGTCGGAGGGCTGTCCGGTTGACTCGGCCCTCAGATTGACCGAGGTCAAGACGAACAGAATCGTCACGAAGCAGGGGGAACAATGCCAACACAGTGATCGCGTCATGATTCGCCTTCTCCGCGAAACGGCCAGATGTCCAAAGCAGGCACATGCTAAATCGACAGGTGAGGGGGGTCAATCGGCATAGAAAGACGGCTCCTCACCAAGTCGCGCAGCTTGGTACTACTTGGTACTACTTGGCAGCACAAGGTCTATCGCGGCGGTGTCACAGTCGCGATAACCGAAACGATCGGGGAGAAGCGGGAAAATGCCATCGCGAGATCTTTCGCAGATGGCTGTCGTCGAGCACGGTTCTGCACTGTGTTCACATGGAAACCAATCCGACGTTTGCCGTGATTGGTTGGACTTAATTGAGTCTCGATCCTGACTGGAGTGTCTCCAAGCCACAGCTTGAGCTGTCGATGAGAGTTCCGAGAACTCCATGTTTGAGAATGGAGCGGGCGTCTAAACAAAGTTGCTTGCCATTGCCCTGCATCGACCAGTACGCTGCCCCCAACAATGGGTGGTGCTATCAGTCTTCACTGAGTCGTTTCCACTCTCTCGTGGGAAGCGTTTCACGCAGCTCGACCGATGTCCATCATCATCATGTGGCTCATGTCCGGAGGGCGTGAGCCAAACCTCCGTGCAGGATGCTCAAGTCCGTTTTAGGGGAGATGTCCAATGTTGAAGTTGATTTCGAATGTCAGCCGACGCGGTTTGGTTCTGGGGGCATTGGCCCTGTGCTTGGGCACAACGACCGCTTGGGCGTTGACCGTTCAGGTTCCATTCTTGTTTCCAGGTGTTGATGCGGGAGGCAATCTGAGTGACGTTTTGGGAACGCAGTCCAACATCAACGCGAACGTCAACACGAAAACCGGTAAGTTCAAGGCTGCAGGTAAAGCGACGGTTCAGAATAAGTCCGGTAAAGCGCAGACCTTTTTGAATGTCCCCGTCAATGTCCCCGGTGCCACCGTTACGAGCAGCAAATATTCGGTCTCAAAAAAGGGTGCCGCCTCGGCAACCGCCGCTGGAACGATAGCATTTTGAGTGCAATGCGAGATCAGTCTGTTCTGAATAGATGGGCCGCAACGCGAGTGAGGTTGCGGCCCATTTTGTCCAACGTCCTGCGACACGAATCACCGTGATGGACATCCAGCAATGCAGCGACGCCCACTTCTGCGAACTGGCTTTACGCTGATCGAATTGCTGGTCGCGATCGCGATCATCGGTGTGTTGCTCGCGCTGTTGATGCCCGCCGTGCAGGCGTCCCGGGCGGCGGCGCGGCGGATTCAGTGCCAGAACCAACTGCGCCAGTTGGGCCTCGCGCTGCACAACTATCACGACACCCATGCCTGCTTTCCGGCGGGAAGCTATGTCCTCGGTCCCGCGTTTCAGACGCAGTCGGGTTGGGGTTGGGGGGCGATGATCCTGCCTCAACTCGAACAATCGCCGCTCTATCAACAGCTCGACTTCGATCACGGAACGGCCGTCGGAGCCAACCTCGCTCGGATCGCAACGCCACTCGCCATGTGGCGCTGTCCGTCTGACGCCGCTCCCGCACAGATGCACATCGTTCCGTGGAATTACCCGCCGCTCGAGATCGCGTCGGGAAACTACTGCGGCGTCGAGGGCCTGTTGCGCGAGATGTCTTGCACCCGGATGGCCGATGTCACCGATGGCACTTCGCAGACGCTGTTGCTTGGTGAGCGGGTTGTGCAGCCGAGCCTCAACGGTAGCTTACCCCACACCTCGGGCTGGTTCGGGCAGATCGCGTTTGCCGACGAATACGAATACCGGTCGGTTCCCCACATGACAGCTCTGCGTCTCTTTCCGATCAATGGCTCGTTGGTCAGTCCGCAGCACTTCAGTAGCCGTCATGTGGGAGGTGCGGCGTTTGGACTGGCTGACGGCTCCGTCCGCTTCCTCAGTGAAAACCTTGACTCACTGGTCTTTGAAGCACTCGGCACACCCAACGGCGGCGAATCGACGGGATCACTTTGAGTCGGGGCGCTCGACGGAACGATCTCTGACATTGCCTGTGTTGTTCGGTTCCTACTTGGAGGCCAATCTCATGGCGCGTTCTCACCGAGTGCGACTTTTCATGCCGTTCGTGCTGGGGTTGGTTCTCTGCGTGGGCGGCTGTCGCAAGGACTATAAAAAGGTGGCCGACCGCATGGTCGAAGAGAACCTCTTGAAACTGGATGGCCGTTGTGAGGCAGTCGGATTTTTTGAACAGGGTGGCCGCTACTTTGACGACGATGACACGACGACAGTGGACCGCGACGTGGTGCTACCCCTGTTGAAGCAGGTCCGCGAGACCGCCCGCACGGACCAGTGGGTGGTTCCGCAACCGAACAATGCCAAGCAGGCACTGGCTCTGCTGATCGAGCTTCCCGATGACCAGGCAACCGTCGATCGAATGGCCAAAGATGTGGAAGCCGCCGACGACAAGTTCTCGGGGCTGATCCTCCAGCAGTGGGGACATCAATGGCTCTCGCTCAACCTGATCGATCAAGAAACGGCGGAGTTCTTCAAACGAGGCGACCCCGATCTCGAACGACAACGCTGATCGCGGTCTCAACATACAGACGCTACTTCGGTGAGACCTTCAGCGTCACCGACTTGGCGTCGGCCTTGGTGGTGAGTTCAACCGGCAGCTTGAACTTCACCGAGTCGAGCTTGCAGAGGCCCCCTTTGCCATCGCGGCAGTAGCCGTAGGTCAGGGTGACGAGCAGTGCGGCGTTGCCGGTCGATTTGGTGACGGGGATGCGGAACGTCGTTCCTTTGTCGTCGGTGGTCGCTTCGATGCGGGTGTTCAACTGGTCGGCGGCGACGAGTGATTGTTCGCTCTCGGCGGTGACGCGGTACGTGACCGGCAGGAGCGGGTTGAGCTTGTAGCCTGCGGGGAGCGTGAACTCGATGTGGAAGTCGATGCCGTTGCTCGACGCGATCTGTTGGGGTGCGAGTTCGACGGTGCGGACCTTCGAGTCGGCCGCGTGTGGCTCGACGACGGGCATCGGGGGGGTGAGGCCCGCGATCGGGAACTCGCGAGATTTCTTCGAGGCCAAGTCCACGGCGACGATGCGTTGGTTGTTCGTGTCGGCGATGTAGAGCGTCCCGCTCGCGATGGCCATTCCGGCTGGCTCCGCAAGTTGAGCGGGATCGAGTTGCTCACCACTCTTGCCGGTACCGAGCCATGTGATGGACTCGCGCGTCTTCAGGTCCACGAACTTGATCTTGTGGTTGTAGGTGTCGGCCACGAACAAGCCGCCGTTGTGAAAGAGGATGCCGAGCGGATGCTGGAAGCGAGCTTCGTCCTTCGCGCCGTCCACGTCACCAAATTCAAACAGCGTTCGTCCGTTGGGCAGACTGTGCGGGCCGACGGGCGTCGAAATTTTGCCCTTCGGTTCGGAGAGATCGTTGTTCGGATCGGTCGTGATCTGTCGCACTGACGAGCCTTCGCTGTCGACGACAAACAGGTTCTTGCCGTCGGTCGTGATACCCGACGGTTGAGCCAATGCTCCTTCGTCGAGATTTCCGTTCTGGATGTCCTCGCGCCCCGAACCGGCATACGCGGAGATCGTGTCGGACCCGAGCTTGTGTGCCCAAATCTGATGCGGCCCGGCCATCGCGACGTACAGCACACCATCGACGACGCTCAGATCCCACGGGCTGTTCAGAGCGGTCTCGCGCAACTTGCCGCTGCTCGCGCGGGTGCGAGCCTGTTCGCCGGTCCCTGACAGCGTGGAGACCGTCTTCTTGGCGAGGTCCACTGTGCGGAGTTGGTGGTTCTCAGTGTCGGCCACGTAGAGCGTGTCGCCGATCAGCGTCATTCCTTGCGGGTGATCGAACTGTGCTTCCGCGTAGCCTCCGTCCTTCGAGCCGATCGCGCCACTGCCGATCACGTCGAGGAGCTTGCCCTCCAGCGAACTGATGACGATCCGGTTGTTGTTGCTGTCCGAAATGAACAGTCGTTTGCCGGCCTCATCCGCCAGCACCTTGCCGGGGAACCGGAGCGGAGTCGCCGCCGTCTTGCTCCGTTCCAAGTCGAACTTCACGGGCGTTTCGTCGAGTGTCCCTTTGGCCTTGTGATAAGCAATCAACTTCGTCACGACCGTGTCGAGTAGTTCGCGGTTTCCCTCGCCCGAGACGTAGCCGCAGTACTGGCCTTCGGGATCGACGAGGACCAGCGACGGCCAAGCGCGCACACCGAACTTGCGCCAGACAATCATGTTCGCATCGTTGATAACGGGATGCTCAATTTCGTACCGCAGGATCGCCTTGCGGATGTTGCCCGTCTCCTTCTCGTTGTCGAACTTGGCCGAGTGAACGCCGATGACGACGATCTCTTTGCCGTACTTCTTTTCGAGGAAGTCGAGGTCGGGCAGGACGTGCATGCAGTTGATGCAGCAGAAGGTCCAGAAGTCGAGCAGCACGATCTTGCCACGCAGATCCTTCATCGAAATCGGCCCGCCCGTGTTGAGCCACTCGACTCCGCCATCGAGTTCCGGCGCGGGGAAGCGATTCGGAAACGGGTTGTCGTCTTTCGCCTTGGCCGGATCAGGGGCGTCGTCGTCAGCGGCAGGCTTGTCGCTCTTCTTCGCTTTGCCGCCGGTGGCTTTGTCCGCTTTCTTCGCACCCGCGTCTTGAGCAGCAACGCGACGAGTTAAGCCAACTCCATCGACGGCCATCGCGCCGATCAACAGCAGCAGCACGAGACGACGGACGACGAGACTCGATGACGACGGCAGAGCAAACAACATGAGCGGGTTCTCCAAGCGGCGGAAGGTGAACTCGGGGTGGGACGCATTCGTTTCGTCGCAGAATTCACGCGGCGACAACGAGCAAAACAGACCGTGCGTGGTCTGACAGGGCGGGATCGGTACGACCGCTGATCGAGCGTGCGGCTGAGCGTAACAGACCCCTGCGCGCGTGCCAACGTGATCGGAGACGGTGGCACGGCACTTCAGCACGCGCAAGCGAAAGGACCGTTGCCAACGCAACGGTCCTTCGGTTGTACGTCAGACATCACAGGACAGAGCGATCAGTCCCGCGAGCGCGCCGCCTCGCCCGCTCATCGGAACGCCCAGCGCGGCGTCACTTCGTTCAGCCGCAATCAAAGTGTGGCTGTTGGGCGTTAGCCCTCTTGTCAGATTCGGAGCGGGGTGGCGTCAGCCCCCTGGTTCTTGGAGTACCCTGCCACTGAAGAAGGGCTGACGCCCGAAGAACCAGGGGGCTGACG
>JAYTQJ010000799.1:0-5819 GCA_043746775.1 Schlesneria sp. | reverse complement strand
GAGAGCCACATCGCGCAGCCGATGAAACCGATCCCGCGCCCAAGACACGGCCGCATGTTCGATGTTGTCTCGATGCCGATTCGTCACCGCCGCCCACAGGATCGCCGCCGTGGCCAGTTCGCCGATTTGAAATGCAATCCACTGTCGATGCGATGCTGCCGAGCCATGCGTGACCTGTTGCTCAAGTTGCTTCGCTGCGGCAAACAATTCGCTCGCGATGTCGGGTTGGCCCATCAGCCAGAACGCGCTAGCGTCCGGTTCGGAGCCAGTCGAACCAGATGAACCGGACGCTAGCGCGTTCCGGCTGATGTCGTTCGCGCACGCCGAAAACTTCTCGAACAACCGCCGAATCCCATCCGGTCGTTGCAGCACGTTCGCGCCGAGATACGCATTCAGCGTCTCGGTCGGTCCCGAGAAGATGCGCAGCAGCCGAGCATCACGCAGCATCTGCGGCAGCACGTTCGTTTCGACATAGCCACGCCCGCCGAGTAGCTGCATCGCTTGATCGACCGCGTGGCCGAGCAGTTCCGGTCCACTGGTCTTGCACGCGATATACGCTTCAACCGGAACTTCTTCACCGGCATCCAACCACGCGGCGGCTTGACCGACCAGCGCCTCGGTCGCGGAGATGGCACACGTCAACTCTTGAATCCGCGCGAGACTGACCGGGTTGTCCAACAACGGGCCGGAGGCAATCGTGCGCCGCTCGGCATACCGCGTCATCAATTGAGCACAGCGCTTCATGCCACCAACGCTCATCGCCGCCAGGCCGAGCCGGCAGAACATCATCGCATCCTGAGCCACCTTCATCCCATCACCGACTCGGCCGAGCAAACTCTCGGCGGATAGCGCGGCGTTCTCCAGCAGGACCGTGTTCTGCACGATCCCACGCATCCCCATCGTCAACGACTCGGCCCCATGCCGCAGTCCGGAGGTGTCTTCACGCACCGCGAGAGCGACGGTTCCCACGGATGTCCCATTCGTATCGAGCGCCTTCGCGAACACCGTGATGACTCCGGCCCACGAGGCCAGCCCGATCCATTGTTTCTCGGCATTGACGCGCCAACCATCGGCCGTCGAATGAGCCGTCGCTTGCAGGGCGTTCGGATTCGATCCCGCCCCCGGCTCCGTCAGCGCGAACGCCGCCAGTTGCCGACCCGTCGCCAACAGCGGCAGCAGTTCTTGACGCAACGACTCGGACCCGAAATTCAAAATCGGCCGCACTCCCAATCCGTTGTGAATGCCGACCATCGCCGCCAGCGTCAAATCAATCGCCGCCAACTGCTCCATGACCCGCAGCATGTCGGTCGTCGTCAGGTCCAACCCGCCGTACTGCTTGGGCACCTGCAACCCGAACAACCCATGATTTCCAAAATCGAGCACCACAGACGGAGCCACCATCCGCCGCTCATCCATCACCCGCGAGTTGATCCGCCGCGCCGCGTAATCTCGCAACCAAACAATGATCGCGTCCGCTTTCGCCGCCGACTCGCGCCGCGAGTCCACCATGTAACCCACAGCGTCGGCGAGGGCGGGCGCTTCACGTCGCTCCGTACTCGGAGTCTCAGGGAGCGTTCGCCCTCGCTGACGCTGCGGGTTACTTGAGACATCGCTGGCCTCGTGGCGGATGCTGCCAGCGTCCGAACCGACGCTAGCAGCGTCGGCTACGTTCACGGCAAACACGAACTCCTGCTCGCCGCTGCGCAACATCTCGCGGCAACGATGGCGTTGGACTTTGCCGGAGGACGTGCGCGGGAACTCGCCCGGCCTGACGAACGCGAGGGCATAGACGGGGATTTCAAATTCGTCACCGACTTCCTGACGCACTCGCGCGACGTGCTCACGCAGAGTCGCGGTGGCGGCTGGATCGGTAGTGCTGGCTTTCGCCGTGCGAACAAATTCGCGATTGGCCTCGATCAACAGGCCGAGCTTTTCTTCGCCGCCGTCCATCAGCGAGAACGCCGTGCATGAGTTCGCTTCAACAAACGGCAACGCCCGCTCCACCGCGCGCTCAATATCCTGCGGATAAATGTTGCGGCCCCGGATGATGATCAGATCTTTGCTCCGCCCGATCACATACAACTCGCCGTCGAGCAGAAACCCCAGATCGCCCGTGTTCAAGAATGGCCCCCGCGATTCACTGGCGAGCCGGGTGGCGTCAGCCCCGGACTTGGTTCGTCTTCCGCCAGATAATTCTCGAACGTCTTCGCCGACAACTCCGGGTTGTTCCAATACCCGCTGCCGACGGATGGCGATTGCACCCAAATCTCGCCGATCTTCCCCTCCGACTGAACCGTTCGCGTCAGCGGATCAACTGCCACGACCCTGGACGATATCGCCGCCGTACCGCAACTCACCGCCCAACGTTCATGTAGCACTGTCATTCCGTGACAGGGCTACTTTCGGCTCCGAAGTCTCCGCGTCAATCTGCACACGACGCGGAGCGTTTCCATAAGGCCCGCCCGTCACCAACAACGTCGCTTCAGCCAGTCCAAACGCAGGAACCATCATCTCCGGCTTGAAACCACACGCGCCAAACTTGGCCACGAACCGATCCATCGTGTCGGCTCGGACCGGTTCCGCCGCGTTGATGATCAGCCGAATGCACGACAAATCCAACTGCTTCTTCTGCTCGTCGGTGATCGCCTTCACGCACAAATCGAATCCAAAATTGGGACAACACGAAAATGTCCCCCTCTCATCACTGATCGCCTTTAGCCAAGAGAATGGCTCTCGCAAGAACGAGTTTGGGTCCATCAACACCGATTGACCACCGAAAAAGAGCGGACTGAGGATGGCACCAACCAACCCCATGTCGTGATACATCGGCAACCACGAGACCAGCTTGACCGGTTCCTCCCAACAATCGAGTGCCGTCGCAATTTGCCGGACGTTCGCCAGCAGCGCGCCGTGGGTGATGATGACGCCCCTTGGAGCACTTGTTGAACCGGATGTGTATTGCAGCCAAGCCACGGTTTCGGACGTGGTCTCTGAAGGCGAGAACTCTTCGCCAGCGTCCGACAAGTCGTCGGTAATCAACAAAGCTCGCGGCGAGAGGTCCAGCCAATCGTTCTCCAGCCGGTCTCGACATTCCTGATTGGTCAAAAAGAGCGACGGAGCGCAATCAGCAACGATGCCGACAATCCGCTCGGATTTGCGGTTCCGTCGCGGTGGATACGCCGAAACCGCAATCACTCCGGCAAACAGACAACCCAGAAACGCGACGACGAAATCCAACCCTTGGGGATAAAGCAGCAACACGCGGTCACCAGGCTTCGCCATCCCCGACAGCCGCGCCGCCACCGCTTGCGACCGACTCATGAGTTGGGCGTAAGTCAAAGTCTCGATCACTTTGTCGTCGCGTAAGAACTTCAACGCCAATTGATCCGGAGACTCGCGAACGTGGCCGTCGAGACGGTCACGGATCGTGTCGTATTCTCGGCGCATCATCGGCTGGTTCCGTGAATCAATGAGATTGAATCAGAACAAACCGAGGGGCAGCGTTTTATCGCCGAACTCAGTGGGCTGCGAAAGAACTCTTCGACCGGCACCCCACGAGCCAACAGCAACGCCTTGTCTCGATAATGCAGATGCTGCCAGTCGTCCGGCGTCAGAAAGTCGGCCAAGACCGCGAGCGCTTCATGCCCTGCCCCCGAAACATGAAAAAACGCCAGTCCCTGCTGAACGAGTTCCCGCTCGACGCGGTCCACTTCCCACGCCAACAACATCGTCCGGAAAAGCCGCTGCAACCTCGGCAGGCTGGGGGACGGTTCGATCACCGCACGCATACCAGTCTCCCTGGATGCACACGGTCGAGGCAAAAGATGTCAGACATGGAGAAGTCTCGTGAAGGGAACTGATCCTTCGACTCCTCATCAAAACGAGAGGAGCGTCAAACCAGAGCCGCTCCAGAGACCCCGACCAAGGGGCATAGCGAACAGCACCCGGCCGACGCTCCCTTTCGGGAGCGCGGTCCAAGTACTGCTTCATTTCGCAAGAGCCTTGCGGCTCAGGTTGGTCGTTTCTTGCGAAGTAGAATCTTGACGCACACGCGTCATTTACGAATTGTGATCGAGGCTGATGCTCAGCCTCGCATGAGTACTCAATTCCTTTGAAAACAATGGCTCGGCGGATGGCCACGTCCCAACGTGGCCGTCCGCCGAATGGGCGACAATCTACAACTGCCCGTTCGCGAAGGGCAGCATTGAATTGCGGTGGCTCATTCGAGCTTGATCGCCCCGTAATCTCATCGACCACCCCTGGCGGTCCTCCATGACTGCCAGAGGGCGGGGGTTCGAGAGGATTCAGACCAGTTGGACTCAATCTTCGACGGGAGCAATCGCCATCGCATCGCGTTGGAGTTGCGTCGGTTCGTCACCGAGCAACTCGGCGACTTTCGACCAGAGATCCTTGATTTGCCTGGGCGAACTCGCGAGCCATACCGAATCAAGCAGACCATCTTTCTCGACGCGCAATTGGACGATACGCCGACCGATCTCGCTTTCTTTGAGGAGGTCGTCCTCGTGGACGGCTTGCCGGCGCGAGATGGCGGATTGCACTTCTTGATTGTGCTTGCCGGACTGATAGACCGACAGCTCGTCGATGGTTTCGAGCGGCACGCCGCGCACGCGAGCCAGCATCGTGCGGTTGAGGACGCGCTCGCGCTTTTCCAGTTCTTCTTCCTCGCGTTCGAGCCGGTCAATCTCGGCCTGCAAGTCGGCGAGGTTGAGCGACTGCATCGCGCGGTCGTGGGCATCGCGTTTGACTCGTTCCAACAGGTTCGGGTCTTCGGCGTAGATGGCTTCGATGCGCTTGTCGATTCGTTTCGAGAGACGCTCTTTCCAGTGGTTCTTTTCGCTGACGCTGAGTCCGGGCATGACATGGTCCTTTCAGAATCGTTTGGACAAAAGAAAAAGTCGCGCGGCAACGGCCGGGCGACTGACACAAGAACGTCAAGGCAGCGCGCCTCGCCGATAACGGGTCGGCGAGGCGTGAAAGGGTGCAGAGTGCGGCAACTCAGAGCGCAGTCAGTTCCGACGCGAGCAGATTCAGCGACACGTCGTGGTCGATGGGCAGACCGCGCAGCCAGCGAGTGAATTGGTGCAGCATGAATCCGGCCGAGATGCTGGCCGTATAGATCGTGCTCCGAGCCGTGCAGCGGCCCGGTTCCGCGTCGGACTGCTCAAACAGAGTGGTCGCGTAATGGTCGCGGCCTTGTTCATCGGCGACGGTTATGACGCGCAGCACTTCGCCGAGCATCCGACCGTCGCACCAGAAACGGCAGTCCGATTGAGCGGCCTTCCAAATTGCGGCTCGCGCCGAGATGGAATCGACACAACAGAAAACGACTTCACCGACGCGCTGCTTCGGACGAAAACGGTCTTCGATCAGCGTGACGGAGACAGTCGGGTCGATTTGCTGAATGAACCGAGAAGTCGCAACGACCTTCGGCACACTGATGTCGCTCGCAAAATAACCTTGAGTGGTCACGTTGGTCGTCTCGACCCTATCGAAGTCGATAAGTTGCAACTGAGTTGCTCCCATCGCCGCGAGCTGCACTGCCACTTGCCGTCCGATCGCGCCCACGCCGATGACCGTGATGAGCAACTCACGCAACCGTGAGTGCGGAACCAAATCTTCCTGACGAGCGAAGCGGTCGTTAGGTGGGGGCATAGAGCAGTTCCTCCCGCATTGTCGCGAACGGCTCTGGGTCCGCGAGGTTGAACCAGCCCTGCCAGTCGTCTTCGGTTTCGATCTCGAAGAGATGCGGTTGCTCAACCTGCAACGGGTCATGCAGCGGGTGATGCGAGGTGAGATGC
>JAYTQJ010000798.1:0-2663 GCA_043746775.1 Schlesneria sp. | reverse complement strand
CGGGCAAGCGAGACGCTTACCCTACGAGTTTCACATCAGCCGTCTCACAGAGTCGAATCGCATGTCTTCCACCATCGCACTTTTGTTCTCCATCGCCGCACTGGGACAGTCCGAAATCAGTGCCAAGCCTGCGCGACAGGTGGTCGAGTTTCAAACGGGTCCGCGATTCCAAACGGAGCTGGATCGGACGTTGACGGCCTCGTGGGCGAATGTCGAATTGCGTGGCCTGTTGCAGAAGATCGGCGACGAACGGCGCGTCGCGATCCTGCTCGACCGGCGCGTCGATCCCACGTTGCAGTTGCCGCTCAATTTGACGAACAGTTCGTTGCGCGAGGGCGTGCGCGATTTGGCTCGACTGATGGGGGCCGACACCAGTGTCACCGAGTCCGTTCTGTTTGTGGGACCGCCGACTGCGACTCGACGCTTAAGAACGTTGATCGAGCTTCGTACGAGCGAAGTCTCATCGCGCGAGACTTCGGTGACGGATAAGCGTCGAGCCGAACTGAACTCGCGGCACACTGTCGCTTGGCAGGACTTGGATTCACCGCAAGAGATCGTGCAGCGCATCGCGGATCGGTATCGGCTGAAGATCGTCCATCTCGACCCGTTGCCGCACGACCTGTGGGTGGCGAACACACTACCGAGCGTGACGGCCTCCGAAGCGCTGTCGCTCGTCCTGATGCAGTTCGATCTGACTTTCGCGTGGACGAGCAAGACCAATGGCGAGGCAGGGGAAGGGATCGAGTTGGTCGCTGCCCCGGAGCATCCGGTCATCGAGAAACGTCATCGTGTGAAAGGCCGCACGCCCGCCGAGGCTCTCAAGCGAGTCCAGCAGTTCGGCCCCGACCTTTCTGAGAAGTCGGCGAAGAACGTGAAGCTCGAAGGGGCGGAGCTGGTCGTAACCGGGCTGCTCGAAGATCACGAAGCGGTCGCGGTGTTACTGAGTGGCACATCTACCAAGCGGCCCGATGCGACCACCGGCGTCAAGCCGATCAAGCAGCGTCTGTTCACGCTGAAGATCGACCGCGTCCCCGCCCGCGTCCTGATGAAAAAACTCGAAGAGTCTGAGATCACCTTCGAGTACGACGCCGAACAACTCGCCGCCGCAGGCATCGACCTCGACCAGCCGATCAAACTCGAAGTCGAAAAAGCCTCCGCCGCCGACTTCTTCAAAGCGGTCTTCGATCCCCTGCGCGTGAACGTCGAGATCGACAACCTGACGGTCAAGCTGGTGCCGAAGCGATAGGGCAAATTGCAGACTGCTGGTGCTTTGGCCAACGACCAAGTTCACCTGCCGCCGCAGTCAGGTACAACGTCGGATTCGACTGGAATTTCCAGCTTTGAAGCCAGCACTTGCAGCACGCCAGTGGCGTTGAAGCAAAGTTTGAAATGCTGCTGGGCCTCTGTCAGCATCACTGTTCCTACTTCGTGGTGCCTCGCTAACCACGGAGAGTCATGGACGATATAGCAGCAATCATCGCGGTGGCCCGCATTGACGACCACGTCTCCATCGTCCCACGAGAAAGCCACTACATCGTGAAACAGAAGCGTCACAAGTTCCTCGCGCCAATCCCGAAACGTGACTCGCAAACATCCGCGTTCCGAGGCAATTACCGGATACTCGGCATCGGCTGTCGAGAAAGACTCACGCAGGGGTTCGTAGCGAGTTTCCATGAGGTCGAACACCTAAATTCACGGCCGGGGCCATTGCAAAAGCTTGAGGTCGCACGAAACCAGTGTGGCAGCTCCGGTCAGGAATGCAGATTCTGGTTCGGCTCATCCCACTACTTCATGGTCTTGAACACGAACAGATAGGGAACGGCAGGCCGACCATCGGCGTCCTTGAAATTCCCGAACTTCTCGCTGTTCACCCAGATGGCATACGTCTTCCCCGGCTCGAGTTTGACTGGCAGCACGCAGGTCCGCTTGTCTGCGAGGTACTTTGGCTTTCCATCCATTGTCGGAAAACTCTCCTTGGAATGTGTGACCCACGACCAAGACTCGTCCTTCATTTCTTTGCTGAAGGTGACCTCAATCGCAGCCAGCTTCGAGTCCACCTCGTCCGTTCCTGCTTCGGGAACCGTCTTCACGACAACCGGAGGGACGGATTCCAAAGTGACATCATCGGCCTGCGCGGCGACACCGCTGAGGCCAATCAGCAGAGCAATCAAAACAACCGTTCTACGCTTCATGGTTCATCTCCTCATTGCGCGCCCCAACAGATGATGATGCCGCATCACAGCGGCATACTTTTGCGGCAGTTTTGCGGTGGAGTTTGGAATCCGCAAGCGGTTCCTTCGAGGTAATTCGTCGAAGCGGCGTGCGATCCCGAAAGAAATCAGGAGGGAGTGACCGAAATGGGCTGAAGACAGTGGGCCTCATTTTGCTGCCGGTGGATCGGGGGGCGACGGCCGTTGAGTCAGCTCTTGAAGTCGCCGCTTGGCGTACCTGAGCCATCGCTTGGCCCACACGAATTCGGTCGCCAGAATCGCGAGGCCGGAGGGAATGACGATGAAGGCCGGGCCGGGGGCGACCACCATGATGATCCCGATCAGCAGCACTGTGGTGCCGACCACGGCCACGACCACTTTGCGGGCCTGTCTCCACCACCACTCCCTAGACCACTTGATGGCTCGCGGGAACCTTCGCCTCCGATACTTGGC
>JAYTQJ010000797.1:0-13691 GCA_043746775.1 Schlesneria sp. | reverse complement strand
TCGAGTCCTTCAGCGCCGTCAGTTGGCCCCGGTCCATGTGCTTCAGGCGGTCGAGCAGGTCGTACAGATACTGCTCGTCGAACTTCGCGCTGTTTGCGGTGGCGACGGTGTTTTCGCGGTAGGTGCGGTTGCCGTTGCGGTCGTAGCCATACTTGATCCGGTCGGCGTCGGTGCTCGATCCGTAGTTGTACCAGCGGTTGTCCTTGACCCGGCCAAAGCGGTCGAAGCCGGAATAGATGTCTCCCGTGTCGGGGTCGTTCGAGCCAGCCAGATCGGCCAGCGTCCACTTGATGTCGGGTTCCGTGTAGTCGGTGATGACGAACGCCGAACCGCCCAGGTAACTGTACTGAGCCAGCGCCGTCGCCCCGTCCTTCACCGCCTCAACACGACTGATCGCATCATTGATCCCGTTCGACGTGCCGTAGTCGTAACTCACCACCCGCCCGTTCGGGTACGTGATCCCCGTCGAGCGGATCGTGTTGACACTCCCGCTGGCGTAGCTGTACTGAACCTTCGGTGACGTACTCGTATTCACGGCTCCCCCGTGCGACTGGTACTCGGTGGCGAGTTGGCGGAAGCCGTTATACGCGAACTGGCACTCATTGACGACATCCCCCGACGAGATGCTGGCGTCGTTCCAACTGGTCAGCTTGGATTTCATGCCGCGCACTTCGTAGGCGGTCGAGAGCCGCCGGATCGCACCATCGACGCCCGTGGTGAGCGTCGTCACGCGGTCATGGGTCACTCGCCCGAGCTTGTCGAAGTCGAAGTCATGCACCGTGCCGTTCTGGCCGGTCGTCTTGGTGACCTCCCGCTGCCGGTTGTACGAGAACAGAATCTTGTCATCGCTATCGACCGAATCGGGATAGATTTCCGCCCGCTTGAGCAGGCTCGACGCGATGTCCGAATCGGTCAGCGTCGTCCCGTAGACGTACTGCGTCACCTGATCGGCCGTGACATAGTTCTTGGCGGTGATGCTCGACACGTTTCCGTCGGCGTTGTAGCCGGTGAGGACCGTCACGTTCACATCTTCCGACGGGACGCAGCCGCCTGAAGAAGAAGACGAACTGCTGGAACCGGTGGCGTTGAGAGCGATGCTCGTCCGTCGCCCGGCAGCGTCGTAATCGAACGCCGTCACGATCCCGGCCGGGTTGGTTTGTGTGGTGACTTTTCCCGCCGAGTTATAGGCCAGCGTTGTGACCAGCACGGTGTCGGAGCGTGTCGGAACGGTGCTGGGGCGGGTGAGGGTTGTTCCGCCGTTGGTGCCGTAGTTGACCGAGGCGACGGTGCGGCCGAGGGAATCGGGGTACATCGTCTGATAGGTGACGCGGGCTTTCGGCGTGGTAGTCGGGTTTTGCAGCGGTCCGGTTTGAGAATCGGGAGCGTTGTGATAGCGCTGCCGGGTGGTCGTTTGAATCGCGTTCGACGCGGTGTCGTAACTTGTTTCGGTCTGTTCCAAGATCACGTCGTCGCTGACCGAGAGGGCTTCGGCGTAGGTCGTTTCGTCGAGGTCATAGCCGGTGTAGCGGACGGTCGGACGGCCGAGGCTGTCGAACGTCGTCTTGGTGAATTGCTTCGACCCGGACGGCAGCGATTTGATGTTGTGATTGGCGGCATCGAACCACGAGTTGTCGGTCAGCGCGTTGCCAACCGTGCCGGTGGCGGGATCGACCTCATACCGGATCGTCCGATAGACGCGGCCCCGGTCGTCGAAGTTGGTCTCGTTGCGGGCGATCAGGTTCCCGCCTGAAGTCGTGTTGTACCGTTCGCTCTTCACCACGCGGTCGAGGTTGTCGTAGTACGATTTCTCGAAGTAGTCGATCTCGCCATCGGTCGTGACGCGGCGATTGCGGAAGTCATACGTCATCGTCGTGACGCGGGTGGTCGTGCTGTTGGCGTAGGTGGTTTGTTTGGTGACATTGCCATCTCCGCCAGCGGCGTTGCCGTCGTACTCGTCCGCCGAAACGATTTTCATGTTGTTGCCGCTCGCCCCGCCGCCGGTCGGATCGGTCTCGGTCGCGCCGGTGTCGTTCGTGCCGACATAGGTTGAGAGGACTTTGCCGCGCGCATGGTAGACGAGGAACGTGATCGTGCCGCCCGGCGTGACCGTCCGGTTGCGACGCTTCATCGTCGAATAGCCGTAGTCGGTCTCATCGTAGTTCGTGCCGGAAGTCCCTTCGCCACTGGCCGGGATGTCGCGATAGACCCGCTGCGAGACGGTCAGGCAGCAGTCGGTGTACTGCATCGTGGACCAACTCGTGTAGCTGGACTGAGCGAACGTGTCGGACGGGAGCAGCTTGCCGCTGGTCGAAGCCCGCGTCGCCTGAATCTGCTGCTGAACTCGCCCCTGTGGATCGCTCACCGTGATCGAGACCGGGTTGTCGAGGAAGTACGAGTAACTCGGGGCGGTTCCCGTGGCGTAGCCTTGGCCGGTGCGCGTGATTCGGTCGGACGAGGATTCGGCATAGACCATCCACGTTGCACGACGAATGGTCGTGGCGGTGCCGGACAGGCTGATCGTGTGCGACGGCGCGAGCGACTGCGTGATGCGGCCTCGGTCATCATGCTCGAAGTCGGTGACGAGGTTCAGTCCGCCCCCGGAAGGAGTGGCCCACCCCGCCGGTTCGTCGGTGTAGAGCGTGGTGTCCACATCTGCCACTTGCTGCGTGATGGCTCCGGTCGGAATGTCGTAGCTCATCCGCGCGATGAAGCCGCGCTCATCCATGGACCAGGTGAGGTTGCCATAGATGTCGAAGTACTCGCGCCGTGTGGCGGCGACTCCCGAACCGTTTTGGCTCGTCGAAACGACAGGCAACGTCGTCACCTTCTCCTGCACGGCGCACGTCCCCGTGTGGAACGAGTAGCTGTGCGTCGTAATCTGCTTCAGCGTTTGATCGGTGTCGGATGGATAGACGGTTTCCTTCGCGAGGAACCAGACGGTGCATCCACCGCCGCCACCTCCAGACGAGGAACTGCTGCTGGAAGACGAACTGCTGGAAGTCACTCCACAACCGCACGAGACGTATTCGTACTCCCGCAACTTGATCGACGTGCCGAGTTGCCCCTGCTGCAAACTCTCGCTCGCCGTGAAGCCGCTCGGAGCGTGATAGGTGTTGGTGTGAATCTGTCCGGCGCTGTCCCGCAAGAACGCGAACTTACCGGTGCTGGAGTTGTATTGCAGCAGATCGGGTTGAGCCTCGTCATAGCCGGTGATGGCCGACGGATTGGCCTGCAAGACCAGTTGAGCGGAGTCGTTGTAGCGGTAGAAATTCAGCCACTGGTCGCTACCGGACAGATAGACATCGAGCATCGCCTGCCCGGCGTAGTTCGAGTAGACGATGTTTTGCGTGCCATCGGGGAGTGTCTCGGTTGTCTTCGTCTTCCAACGGTTGTAGCCGTTTGAGAACCCGCTGAACGCATAGGAGAACAGGAACGTCCGTGACCCGCTCTCGACGATTTCCTTCGTGACACGCCGCTGATTGTCGTACTCGAAATAGAAGTCGGCATAGAGCGAGAGTGTGGCATCGGAGACCGTGAGCGGGTTATGCCCATCAGCCACCAAACGGGCATAGGCCGCCGAATTGACGACGTACTTCAGCAGATGATTCAGTGGGTTCAGCGTCGAGCCACTCGAACCGCCGGAGGAGCTGGAACTGGAGCTGGAGCTGGAGGAACTACCACTCGCCAAGAACCACGGGTAGTAGCGGTAGTAGGTTGTTCCGGTCTCCTGCCATGCGGTCCCGCTCCACGTTTGTTTGACGACCGTCTTCAGGTCTTCCTGTCCGCCGTTGGTCTCCTGATAGCCGTAGTACGTGTAGTTGGCACGGCTGACGTTGGTCCAATCGCCTGCGTTGACCTTGCGGCGCAGCGTGACTGCGGACAGCAGGTTGTCACCCAGCCCGCCACCGTATTCGTAACTCAGTTGTTCCGTGGTCGTCTGTCCGGAGACGGTATACGACCGCTCGACTTGAGCGATATGGAAACCGTTGGGGAGGTAGGCCGTCACTTGAATGACCGCGCCACCCGGATCGGTCTGCGACTGAAACGCCCCGTTGCCATCGTCGAACTCGACGACCGTCCCATCGGGGTAAGTCAGGCGATAGCTCTCGGTCGCGGTGAGGTGAACGAGTGTATGCTTCAGTCCGAACCTCGCGATGAAGCTCGCTCCGGAAGCGTCAAACCAAAGTGTTTCTTCCGCTTTCCCTTGCACGATGACCGTCGTCACTTGGTTGATGGTCGGAGGCGAGTCCGATCTCTGAATGACGAGATAGGGCCAGTCACGCACCTTCCAATTGAAGCCATTGCCAAGGGTCTGGCTGGCGGATTGACGGCTGGAAAAGCTACGGCGATGTCCCCAAGGCTGGCCAAAGCCTTCGGAGAGGACATCATCGGCCGTCAGAATGAGTTCGCCTGACGAGTAGCGAACCGGACAACCGCTTCGTCGTGGTGGCCTGCGGCAACCACTGCTCGAGCAACGCCCGCCGCCCCCGCCAGCTAAGGCAGCGCCACACCCGCCACCACCTCCTCCGCCGCCCCCGCCATCTTCATCTGAATCGCTGCAACAGGTTGTTGGCGAAGGGATGCAGTCAGGCAACTCGGAATCAGGGAAAGTGAAGCCCTCTGGGAAATCACTGAACACCGTCATATGACCGATACTGGTGAATCCACAGCAGGACAGGGCGAGGCTCGTTGCCGTGGTGAGCGTCGATGGTGGGCAAAACGATTCATGCGTTGCGGATGCCGATGCGCTACAGGCACCCCATGAACCGTTGAACTGCCAGATGGGAACTCCCCCGACACTCATCCGGCTGTGCATGAGGCTCATGGAACAACTTGCATTCGATCCGCTCCACCCCGTTTCCACCCAAGGCATCGGTGTTCCAAAATGGACTTGGTCGCAGAAGTGGCTGTCGTGACTGACAATTCCCCGAAAGACCGAGGGAACAGCCGTGGGCAGGTGGCTCATTCCACCACAGAGAGCTTCAGGCATGATAGGCATGTGAATGATCCTTTCGAGATGATGGAAGAGCGTGTTTGCAGAGTGGCCTGGGATGATCGCAGTGGAGAGACAGTCGATGTTGTGACCACAAGCTCAGGTCACTGGTGAGGCCCTTTCAGGCAGCTTTGATTCCGTGTGATCGGCTTCCGGCCATTTTCCGAGCGGACATTGCTCGGATGCCCACCACGCTTTCGTGGTGAGTTGGCAACCGCACGTCGGTTGCAGACACACCAGTCGTTCGAGGTCGCACGACGGGCATTGCGTGCAAATCGCCAGTCGAGCGTCGTAGGTTGCTTGTTCGACGCGGCGCAGGCCGTCGGTCGTGTGGCGCACGAGGGCCGTGCCAAAGTTGAGCGCCCGCCGCCCGAGGCTTGGTCCATCGGGACCACTCGATTTCACTTGGTCTGACCCGTGTTCGGTTTCGGAACCCAAGCACGGGCCGCAACCCGCTTCCCAAGCGTCGAACAACACCGTGTTGCGACGGCATTGCTGAAACAGTGGCTCGGGCTTCCAACAGCCGTGGCGTTGGCACCAGCCCGCAGCGGCACAGTCACAGGCCGTGAGTCTCATGGTGTCACCTCATGTCTTTGCATTGACGAACGAAGAACTTGAAGCCGTGATAGCAAGGCTGTTGTGGAGAAGCCGGGGACTTCTCCGGAGCGGACGACTTGGCCTCCGTAGGCGATGACGATTTCTTGGCCGACGATGTGGGGAGTGGTCCCACCCTTGACGAGAACGTCGGGTTGGAAGGCGTGAAGGAGTTGGCACGGGGTGTCCTCATCGAAGATCAGGACGTGATCGACACATCCCAGCGCAGCGAGCATTCGGGCGCGGTCGTGTTCGGGGATGATTGGTCGAGCGGCACCTTTGAGTTTTCGCACGCTGGCATCGCTGTTGATGGCCACGATCAGGATGTCGCCAAGTTGCCCGGCCTCTTCGAGCAGAGCGAGGTGGCCAACATGGAGCAGGTCGAAGCAGCCGTTGGTGAAGACGACTCGGCATCCCTGTTTGCGGTACTCGGCCACGCGTGGGAGGAGTCTTTCCAGCGTGGTGAACTTGTCACCGGAGTGTCTTGCGGTGAGGAACTGCCGCAGTTCATCGAGTGTGATCGGCGTGGAACCGGGCCGTTCGACTTCGAGTCCGGCGGCTTCGTTCGCGAGACGGACGGCAGTTTCCAGCGGCAAGCGGTTGCCCAACGCGAGGCCCAGCATGGCGAGGAACATGTCTCCCGCACCGGTGATGTCATAGACGGTGCGCGCGTCCGACGGGACGTGAAAGGAGGAGCTGTCACGCGAGGCGGCGACGCAGCCATCGCGGTCGAGAGTCAGGACGACGTGTTCGGAATCGGCGGCGGCGCGGATGGTCTCTGCGGTGCGGTGGGCGGTGGTGAGGTCGAATGAAGTGGACGAAGAGCCCCTCACTCTAGCCCTCTCCCCGCAAAGCCGGGGCGAGGGGACAGGAAGGTGAAATCCAACCGGACACTGTTCGACTACTGCATGAAGTACTCCCTCAATTTGGTGTTGTCCTGCGCAGAGAGACTCTCCTTCGAGACGGTTTGGCTTGAGCAGGGTGGCTCCGCGATACCAGTCGGCCGAGCGGCCTCGACCTGGATCGACGAGGACCGGGCGCGGTGGATCGCACTGCTGTGCGGCTTCAATCACGGCGGCGATGAGTTCGCGTGTGCAGACGCCCTTGGCATAGTCGGCGATGAGGACCGCATCGAACTCGGCAAGGTCGTGCGTCACGAGCGGGATCAAATCCGAGGCAAGTTCAGTCGAGAGCAGTGCCGACGATTCGCGATCGACGCGCAGCATTTGATGAGCGTGTCGTCCGGCGGCGAGGCCGATGAACCGCTCTTTTTGCGTTGTCGGGCGTGTGGCATCGACGAGGATTCGCGACGTGTCGATCCGTTCGTCGCGACACAGGCTGCGCAGCGTAAGACCCGCCCCGTCGCTGCCGATCACAGTCGCGAGACTGACCTCGGCCCCGAGTCCCCGCGCGAAGGAAGCGACTCCCCCCGCGCCACCGAGTCGGACTTCTTCGTCCTCGGCTCGCAATACGATCACCGGGGCTTCGGGGCTGATCCGGTCGGCTTCGCCCCGCACATAACGGTCGAGCATCACGTCTCCCACGATCAGCAGACGGCAGGATCGCAACTGGTGGAGACTGGCGAGCAGGTCTTGATTCATGGCGTTCCCCCGTTCACTCCGTCAGCGCGCGTTAGGACGACTTGATAGGCCGCGTAGAGAATCTTCCAGCCGTGATCGAGCAGCCACGGCACGGTGACGGCTCCCTTGCCAATGAACGCTCCGACCTGCCACGGCGTGTCGTCGATGCAGATCAGGCTGCGGTCGTGCAGCTTGGGCAACGCCGCTTCGAGTTCGCGCAGACAATGAGCCGCGTGCCCCGGTTCGGTTGTGTCGAGCGAGTCGAGATAAAGCACGTCGATCGGCGCGGCGAAGTTCGCTAGGAACGACACCGAGTCCCCCTCATGCACCGAGACGGAATCGCCAAACACTGCTGTCCATTCACGGGCGAATGCCACATGTTGAGGCGTCAGATCGACCGAATGCAGCTTGCCTCCGTGACGATTGACGAACGCTCCGGCCAAGTAGGTGAAGAAGCCAGCTCCGCCGAAATCCTCTTCTGCGCGAATCGTTCCCGTCTCGACGATGGTTGGTGCGGTGAATCGTCGAGCCGCCTCTTGCAGCAACTCGTCGAGGCTCCGATGCCGGTCCCAATAGTGCGACAGGCCGCTCGTGCCGCGACACCGACAAAACTCGCGAATGAACTGTTGCAGTTGCACGTCTTCGGCAACGGTCGGTCCTGTACCGAGCGTGCCAGACTGACGAGTTGGCACTCGTAGGTAACGCGGTTCGCTCAACATCTGTCGCGTCAGTTCACCGAGTGTCCCTGCTTCAAAGGCCGATCCGGGATGCTCGACGATATTCCACGGGATGCGTTTGAATTTGTTCCACTGTCGCGTGTGATCGGCCAGCACGACGTTGATCTGTTCGGGACGGGGTAACGTGTACGTCGTGGGGTAGTGCCCCGGTTGCCAGACGCCGATGGTCGGAATGCTGGTGAACCGCGACAGATGCAGGGGACCACTATCAACGCCGATCAGCAGGTCGGACTGAGTCATCAGCGCCAAGAGCAAGTCGAGCGGGCAGGGACCGAAGTCGCTCAGATGCCGCACGCGATACGAGGCGAGTCGCGGCACTCGGTGATCCCAATCGAGCAACAGCAGAGTCCCATCACATCGATCAATGAACTCGCGATAGAACTGAGCGGTGACCGTATCCGACAGGCTCTTCCTCTCCTGTGCCGTGTTCCCTTTCTGATGGAACAGGATCACCGGGCGGGGCAAGCGGTCGAGCCACCGACGCGCGGTGTCGAGTGTCTCCTGTGACAGGTGCGGACGGATGTCGATCCGTGACGCACACAACTCGTCCCACAACGCACCCTTCGCGCCGATGTCAGGCAGAGGGGCTTCCGAAATGTTGTGCCCGATCTTGCTCCCTTGCCAAAAGCCGCCGTGCCCCTCGTGAGTCCCGCCCGAGGGGTAGCCCCACGCATGTTCGATGTCCGCACGCCCGTCGAACACTCTGGCTCCAGCCGCTTCAAAAATCAGCCGCTTGTCGGACGTGCATTCCACTTCGATCTGATGCCCGCGTCGCAGGTACAGCGGGATCAGATGAGCAAAGTACGCACAGTCCCCGAGTCCGTGATGAAACCGCACGCGATGTGTCGAAGTCGTCATGTGTTCTCCATCCTTCCTGTCCCCTCGCCCCGGCCGGGCACCGCCGCTTCGGTGGTCGAGGAGAGGGTGAGGGGACTGCTTTTCGATCACACGAGGAACAGACCCGTTCGCCAGAGTCGTCGTCTGCACGACACCCTCGCCATTCGTCGCGCCGTTCACTCGGCTCAACCCGCCGCTCAAATACATTTCAATCTTCCGAATCACGTCGTCCGCCGAGATCATGTCCAAGCATTTCGGTATGCGAAGTTGAGGCGTGATCTGGATGGGATGCTCACAGAGATCGTGCCGGTCCTTCGGATCGCCATCGCCGACAAGCTGGCACCGCGATTTCCAACAGCCTCCGTCCGCGCAACACGACAGCATCCCCGTCGTGCTGAGGTACTGATGATGCGGATAGGCTTCCCACTGCGTCGGCTCGCGTCCCCCGGCGATCACCACGCACGGACGATGTTTCGCGCGACCGGGCTTGGTCTCCACTGCTGCCGCCAAGTGCATCGCAAACGTCACCGGACAGACGACCCCTTCTGCGTGATACATCAATCGCACGAACTGCCGAGTGGTCGTCTTGCCAATGAGGTTGACCACCCAATCCAGCGGCGGATGCCAGTGCCCCGCTTCGCCGCATTGCACGAACTGAATCTTCCCCCGGAAGTGATCAACAACTTTTTGATAGCTGGCCGGGTTCCACCACTTGGCCGTGAAGTCGTGCTTGCCCCCTGCCACCATGATCCAGAACCGCTCCGGCAGCGCGAGATCGTCGAGTGGTGGTGCCGACTTCTCTGCTGCACTGAGATGCACATCCCCAGCGAACCGGGTCACCGGCACGCGCAGCCCCAGTCGCTCTTCCAGATACTGCACGTAGCCGTGAATGAAGTGATACGGCCGCTGGTTCGACTGATGCACGAGCGGATAGTGCATGTCGAGTGGCTCGACCCCCGGTTCTCCTTCCTCCAACTTGGTCAGATGCGGGTTGTGTTCCCACAGCGCATCAGCAGCCGTCCGGACATCAGTCTGAAACTGACCGGGAGCCGCTGCATGCAAGTCCCGCACGGCTGCCGTGAGCATCACGACATCCCCCGGACTCTGGAACGACTTCAACACGAGCCGACGCATCATGCCGCCTCCACGCCCAATCCATCTTTGACCAGTCCGTTCGCTCAAGATCAACAGCGTCTGACCGGACGCTGCGAACTCGAATTCACACCGCTTTGTCGAGTTCACACAGAGTTCACAAAAAACATCTTGCGGTTCTGTTTCGAAATCGCAACAAGATTCTCCTGCCCCAAATGGGGCAGGCATGCGGAGCTTGACGGGATGTGAGGACGTGTCATGTTGAACAGTCTTTTCGTTGTGATTCGGCACGGGACGCAGTTTGAGCGTCTGCATGTCGCCACTGTTCCCGAGTTGGTGATCGGTCGCAGTCATGGCTGCGCACTGCGACTCTCAGACTTGTCCGTTTCGCGCACTCATGCTCAGGTCGCGCAGACTGCGGCGGGCTTGCTCATCCGTGATCTCGGCAGTCGCAACGGCACATTCCTGAACGGCCAACGCGTGCATCACGAACGTGAGCTTGCCGAAGCAGGCAGCATCGAGATCAAGCCGTATCGACTGCGAATCTTTTTCGATCCGGCCCACGCCGATTACGACATCACCGCAGCGGATGACTCAACAGGACCAGCGATCCCAGTGTCAGAACTCACCAGCGATGTGGAGCAGCTCGAACAGAAGCTCACCCCCACAGAACATCTGGTCTACAAAGCCCTGTTGCAGGGCTTGTCCCGAAAAGAGATCTCCAGCCGCTTGGGAATGAAAGTGGAGACAGTTCACACCCACACCAAGGCGATCTACAAAACTTTCCGAGTGGAATCGCATCCGGAACTCATGACCAAATGCTGTGGCCGTTACTGACCAAGACATCAGTGGCCGGGCACCGGCAGCCCCAGCATGTTCAACCAGAGATCGACCGCCTCGGGGAGATGCTCGACGCGGGTGACATGAGCGGTGAGTGGCTGTTCGGCGGATGTGATCCAAAAGCACGGCAGGCGGCTGTTGAGTGCGAGACCCACATCGCGTGCGGTGTCTCCGACAACGGCACTCTTGTTCGGGTCGATGGGCAGGTCTCGCAGTGCCGCTTCGATCATCCCCGGTTCGGGCTTGCGGCAGCGGCAGACGATCTTCAGTTCCGCCACTTCGCCCGGTTGTCCGCAATCCGGGTGATGCGGACAGTGATAGAGGGCATCGAGGTATGCGCCGTGTTGCGCGAGTTCTTCCCTCAGACGCTCGTGAATCTGTTCGAGGTCGGTCGCAGTGCATTGACCGCGCGCGATGACGGCCTGATTGGTCACGACGACGGCCAGCACACCCGCCTGATTCAAGCGACGAATCGCCGCGCCAACTCCCGGCAGCAGTTCGATCTGTTCCGGCCGGTCGAGGTATCCAATGTGCCGATTGATCGTGCCATCCCGGTCTAGGAACAGCGTCGGACGCAGGGTGTTGCCGAACTGAGTTGTTGCCTCGCGCATGGCGACTCTTTTGCTGAACCGTGTTTGCTCGGGCACACACGGACTGTTCGAGATCATGCCCCTGTCGTCACGGTAAGGCATCCTGCCGATGTCATGGCTGGTGAGCAAGCTCCGCAGCGTCGGTCGGTACATTCGAGGCGCTTTGTTCTCGTGAGGCGTTTGTGTTCTCTGCTTCAAGTCAGTGATCCTTCAAACAAGTGATTCGGGCACCTCGCCATCGTGGCGAACGGGTGCTTTCGGGCTGCGCTTCGCTGCGGTTGCTAGCGCGAACGGCTGCGCCCCCTGACGCCCCCTGGTGCGACGGCCGTTGGCCTGAAGTCGATGCCTGCGGCGATTGAGTTCGTTTGCGTCGGGGATGCCATCCCCCGAGCCGTCAAGGATCGGGCCGGGCGACCGGCGCGGTTCCCTCCCACTCTTCCGCACCCGCTCGATGACTCGGGGTTTGTGCAGAGCGGTGCCCTCCCCGCCGGTCGTCCTTGACTGCTCTCCCCCTGGAATTCTGTGGCTCTTGTTCCGTTCGCCCAAAGCATGAGCGTTGGCTCACGAACAAATCCATTTCCAGAAAAGGGCAAGAACATGACGACCGCAACCACCACCCGCGCCGATGTCTACACCCGCGTCACGACGCTGGTCGTGGAAGAACTGGAACGGGGCGTCCGCCCGTGGCTCAAGCCGTGGAACGCCGAACACGCTGCCGGACGCATTACGCGACCGTTGCGACACAATGGCCAACCTTATCGAGGCGTCAATATTCTGATGCTCTGGATGTCGGCCGAACTCAACGGCTATGCCTGCCCGTTCTGGCTCACATTTCAACAGGCGAAGGAACTTGGCGGACATGTCCGCAAGGGCGAACACGGTTCGCACGTTGTCTACGCCAGCACGTTCAAGGTGAAAGGGGAGGGCAACCAGACCGAGACCACCGACCACGGACAGGGCATCGACCGCGAGATTCCGTTCCTCAAGGACTACACCGTCTTCAATGCGGAGCAATGTGAGGGCCTGCCGACTCACTTCTCGACTCTGGCCGAACCGCCACGCGAGACACTGGACCGCATCGAACAGGCGGAACAGTTCTTCGCGAATACGCACGCCGACATCCGCCACGGAGGGAGTCGAGCCTACTACGCCATCGGCACCGACTACGTGCAGATGCCGCCGTTCGTGACCTTCCGCGATGCCGAATCGCACGCGGCGACGCTCGCCCACGAACTGACTCACTGGACGCGCCACCCATCACGACTCGACCGAGACCTCGGCCGCAAAAGTTGGGGCGATGAAGGCTACGCCATGGAAGAACTGGTCGCGGAACTCGGCTCGGCGTTCTTGTGTGCCGACCTGCAAATCACCCCCGAAGTCCGCGACGACCACGCCAGCTACATCGACTCGTGGCTGACGGTCCTGAAGAACGACAAGCGAGCCATCTTCACAGCCGCGTCTCATGCCACCAAAGCCATCGACTACCTTCATGCTCTGCAACCGACAAGCGACAGTTGACCGTCTGACCAAACGATCAGACCCGGACTGTCCCCACCAGTCCGGGTTTTCCAAAAAATGCCCGCGACGCTTGCAGCGACGCGGGGAGTTTTCACGCAGCCAAAACTCGGCAACAACCACCATCACGAGACGATGGTGTCCCCCCGAAAAGTGGGGGCAGATTGGGGGCAGAATTGGCAACGCAACACACATTTGATAAACATGGCACTCGCACGGCAAAACGGCTGCAATGTGCAGCCGCATGACACGTTGCCACGCAAATCAAACATCCCGTCGATCCTTCACCGATCTGTGCCAGACAGGTTTGAATCCTGGTCGGGCAACTCTTCAGCACCACGCCGTGAGTGATGCGAAATGCAATTAAAAAGGACTCGGAGCAGATTGCTTCGAGTCCTTTTTTGTTTCCCAACTTCGGTTGAGAGTAGATTTGGATCAGACATCGAACTTGCGTGAAACCTGCGTTGATTGCCGTACCAACAACCCGCCGACGCTGTAAGGATCGGCGCAGCAATCACTGTCGTGGCCGACGCTGGCAGCGTCGGCTCGGATGCTGGCAGCATCCGCCACGATGCGGCAGTTATTTCTGCGCCGATCCTAACGCGGCCGAGACGCCACCCATGTGAGCCTGACCTCTTCTCTGGTTCCGTCCCCTCGGCGGGGAGGGTTAGGGAGGGAGGACGAGTGGCAAGTCAACTCGACAATCTTCCCCCCTCCCCGGCCCTCCCCGCCGAGGGGAGGGAGAAAGGCCACTCACTCACGCCGAAGTGGCCCGTCATCAGGTTTCAACTTCTTCGCAAGATGCACTGAAGTTGCGAACAAAGAATCTAAGAGGCTATCCGAGAAGTCGTATCGCCATTAGCAACGAGCAGGCCCTGAGTTGGGTGCCACGGTCACGGCTTTGCGTGGCCGT
>JAYTQJ010000796.1:0-2669 GCA_043746775.1 Schlesneria sp. | reverse complement strand
GGCACTCACTTTGTGATTCTGTGAGCGGCAAGACGCTAGCCGCCGATTGTTTTCCAACGAAGAAACCGGCGGCTAGCGCCTTGCCGCTCAGGATATTTCCCCAAAGTGAGTGCCATTGAGCTGACGCCGCCCGGCTCACCAAAGCTCTCACCGCAGAAAGGTCTCATCGAAGACCGCACGAGGTCTAAGCCGAACTTCAGCGAGTCGTGGTCGAATTCCTTTCGGCGGAGTTGTCTTCCAGCGACACGGTGGGGACACTGCCGCCGCGAATGGGGCTGGTTTCCAACGTGGTTCGCCCGAGCTTCGCTTCGTTCTAAAGTCGATTGCCATCGCGATGCTGTTCATTCTCGATAACTACGATTCCTTCACTTACAACCTCGTGCAGCGGTTCGGTGAGATTGACTCGCGCCTTGATGTGCGGGTCGCTCGCAACGACCAAGTCACGGTCGCGGAAATCGCGGCGCTCCAGCCACGCGGGATTGTGGTCTCACCGGGGCCATGCACGCCCCACGAAGCGGGCATCTCGATGGAGTTGATCCGCACGCTCGGGCCTTCGATTCCGACGCTCGGTGTCTGCCTCGGTCACCAGTCGATGGGCGAGGTCTTCGACTCACCAGTCGTTCGCGCCGAACGGCTAATGCACGGCAAGGTCTCGCCAATTCATCACGATGGAAAAGGCGTGTTCGCCGGGCTGGCCAACCCGTTCATCGCCACCCGCTATCACAGCCTGATCGTCCGCGAAGAAACGCTCGGCCCCGACTTGGAAGTGACCGCGTGGGCCGACTTCCCCGACCATCCGCGCGAGATCATGGGCCTGCGTCACCGCCGCTTCCCGATCCACGGCGTGCAGTTTCACCCGGAAAGTTTTCTTACCGAAGGGGGCATCACGCTGCTCAAGAACTTTTTGAAAATCGCCGGTGAACTGACGTGAGCAATCCACTCAGGGGTCAAGCACTCCAAACTTCAAACGGCGGCGGTCGCGACCGTAATTTGCAAACCAGGTTCCGCCTCGCCGCCGTTTGAAGTTTGGAGTGCCTGACCCCGCTTTTTCAGCATCTTGAATAAATCAACGGGGTCAGCGACGGTCTTGAATTAGGTCAATGTCGGCATCAAAAACATTTTGAATTCCTTTTTCTGAGGGTGTGAGGCGTGGGGTGGGTCACACGGGGATTGTGAGTTGCGTTTTCGCAGGGATGGCAGGGCAGGTGCCTGTTTGTGTGAGTTGGACTACCGTGCTGTGGCTTGGTGAAACGGAGTCAGGCTCTGCTGGCGAGCAACCTGGCGAGGGATAGCCAAGTCAGGACGGGTGTCTCTCCCGGCTGGCCCCGGTGGCGTATGTCGCCGGGGCGTTTTGATCGACATCCACGACCTGTCTCAGTTCTTGGCGAGATCGGGTTCGGCCCACAACTGATCGGTTTTAATGAGCGTGTTGAGGATCGTGAGTAGTTTTCTCATGGCGGCGGTCAGGGCGACTTTCTTGAGCTTCCCCGCGCGGAGCAGTCGCTGATAAAAGTCTTTGATTCTGGGATTGAAGCGTGTGGCCACGAGCGTGGCCATATCAAGCACGCGGCGAATAGATGACCTCCCTCCCGTCGTCCGTCGCTTGCCCGAGCTGTTTCCGGAATCGTTGTTGAGCGGAGCGACTCCCACCAGCTTGGCGATCTGTTTGCGGTTGAACTGCCCGAGTTCCGGCAACTCGGCGAGAATGGTGCTGATGGTGACGGCACCGATCCCTTTGACGGAATCCAGAATCTCCACCTTGCGCGCGTTGGCCGTGTCGGCTTGAACGGACTTGGCCAACCGCTCGTCGATGGCTTTGAGCTGTTTTTTCAGTGCTTTCAGCGACTGCTCGATGAATTCGACAATTTCCGGATCGGCGGTTTGTTGCCGCCGGTTGTTCTCCTGGTTGATCAGATCGAGCAACTGTCTGCGGCGTTGGGCCAGTGCTTGGAGCTTGAGTTCCTCCGCCGATTGGGGCTGCTGTGCGGCGGGCTGCACGACGCTTCCATAGAAGGCAATCACCTGGGCATCAATCGAGTCGGTCTTGGCGTCCTTGCCAATGCCGTCGGCGAAGGCCCGCACGCGACGAGCGTTGACGACGGCCACGGCGATCTGGTGCTGATGCAACAGCCTGACCAAGATATTCTCATAGCCCCCCCGTGGCTTCCATCACGACGATGGTGTGTGGTCTGTCTTTGATTCGTGCAATGAAATCGGCGTCAATCTTCTGCGCGGTGTTATCGACCTGCCACGTTGGCCCGCCCTCGGCAAACGCGCAGTCGAGTGAGGTCTTGGAAACATCAACACCGAGGACCACGGAAAACGGAGATTGGCGATTGCTCATTTGTATCCCATCCTAGTAAATACGAGCTTGCCCGCAGGCGGCTCCAGCGACGGTTCGGGCTTGAAATGAACGACTGGCGATCCTGCTGACCCACGGTCTGAGGGCACCCAGGACTCATCGATCTACCAGCCGTAACCCGCTGCCAGTTGCACCTAGCAGCGAATACTCATCAGCGTAATCATGCGTCGCCAACGGCAACAACAGTGAACACGCGAAGATACTAGGACCAACACTGTTCGGCACTCGGGTTGCTTTGTTGGTGGATGTGATCTGACGGGTTGGTTTGAGTCGCGGTTGGGGAGGTTGGTCGGGGCTTCGGCCAGCG
>JAYTQJ010000795.1:0-13819 GCA_043746775.1 Schlesneria sp. | reverse complement strand
GAAGTCAGCCGAGTCACCAGCGACCCGGAGACGCGGGAAACAGCGTCATTCCGCGCTCGGCTCTCTTCACGCGGAGCGATGAAGGCTACTTTGGGCGGACGCATCTCAAATGGTTTGAAGCGGAGTACAGTGATGAGCCACGACTCTCGCCGCTGCTGCTGGTTTCGGTCTGTTTGGAACGAATCGGGGCCACCGCACCTTGGAAACTGTCGCTCTATGAGGATGAAATCACCCCCAACTTCTGCCTGTGGGAGTTGATGAAGCGCGACTTTCGGTTGGAGTTGCCTGAAGTCGATTCGCAGGCGTTGCTGGACGACGAGCAAGCCCGCGAAAGATACGAAGCGGCGGTTCGAGACGCCGTGCGCAACGAATCGGGCTGGGAAGTCTTGAGTGACGCGGTGCTCGGGCAGTTCAGTTTTCAAAAGCTCGCGATGTATGACGACTACGGCCGGCACGCATCCGAGATCGCCGAACACGAGCACTGTCGCCGGATTGCTGGTGATGATTCGACTCCGCCCTCATTCGCTGTAGCGATTCCATCACCCGCGAGATTCGATGCGGAGGTCCATCCCTCGAAGCTGCATACCATTCTGCCGTGCGATTCCAGCCAACTCGAAGCGATTCTCGCGATCAAGTCGGGAGCCAGTCTTGTTCTCGACGGGCCGCCGGGAACAGGCAAGAGCCAGACGATTGCCAACGTCATTGCCGAATGCTTGACTGGATAGTTTGGTACGTCCACCCGTTTTGTGGGGGCCAGAAGATGTCGGGCGACTCCGCCGGTTTTCTCGCGAATCACAATTTGGAGGCCACGCAGTACAACTTGTCGCCTCGACGCAGCAGTAGGCGGTCTTTCGCAAACACCGCAGCGTATAAGACCGAGCCGCCGAAACTGCGGCCAGCACCTTCACCAGCCGTTTTATCCGGCGGGGGAGCGGCTGCTTCCCAGGTGACGTTCTCGGCGAGTGATTCAAATTTCGGTCCGGCCGACACGATGGAGACCGTCCCCGCTTTGCCAAAGAAGCAGATGCGGTCGCCGACTGGCAGCGGAGTCGCCCAGATACTGTCGCCGATGCGGTTCGAGAATACTTCTTCCCCCGTTTCGAGATTCAGACAGAACAGCACACCCGCCGCATTGACGAAGTAGGCGTGTCCCTGATGAGCGATTGGAGAACCGAACGACGATGTCGCGCGTTTCGCCTTCCATACGAAGTCCGCAGAGAAGTTGCCGTCCCCGCTTTGTTTAATCGCGATCAACCCGTTCGATTCGGCCGCCTTGCCCGCGTCCGTTTCGCCGCGCCCTGCCGTGGCACCGATCAGAAAGCGGCCGTCACCAATCGGAACTGGCGTCGGTGTGGAGTTCCCTTTGATCCCCTCGAATCGCCAGAGTTGTTTGCCCGTCGCCGGATCGAGACCGGCCAAGGCTCCAATTCCGCTCAAGACCAGATGCTCACCCGTCTTGACCGGCACGAGGCGCGGGCTGGCCCAACTGGTCACACCGAGGCCCGCACTCTTCCAAATGTCTTTGCCGGAGTTCTTCTCGACCGCGAGCACATACGGTTCTTTCGAGCGTTCGACCCACACGAAGACGCGGTCGTCGGAATGCTCGAGTGATGCGGAGATGCCGTGGCGGGATTCAATCGCGCCGAACTCCGTCACCAGATTGCGTTGCCAGCGGACCTGGCCCTCGTGAGTCAGGGCCAGCAGATTTCCGCCCTCGAAAAAACAAACCACACCAGCCGCATCGACGACCGGTGTCGGTGCAGCCTTGCTGACATAGTTGTTGTTCTCGGCCTGAGTCGCAGCCTCAAGATCGTGCTGCCACAGCTTCTTGCCGGAGTTCAGATCGAACGCCGCGACATGGCAGTGTTCCTTCTTCGGCCCGGAGATTGACGTGATAAAAACACGTTCGTCCCAAGTGACGGGGCTGGACTGGCCGTACCCTGAAATCTCGGCCGTCCACTGCACGTTTTCTTCTGGAGACCACGTCATCGGAAATCGACTGGCCTCGACATCGGACGGCGATGGCCCCTGAAACCGAGTCCAGTCGGCCGCCGAGGCGAAAGCCGACGAACCGAACACGAGCGTCAAAAATGCGATGCGATGTGACACAAAATGCTTCACGAGACGATTCCTCAGAAGACGGGCAGACCATGAACTCACATCGAGACCCCAAGACCGGCGGGTGGGGCAACCCGCCGGTCTCAGGTCACGCGGAGGTTATCCCATGCGGACGGACAAGTGTGTCCTTCCCGGCAAACTATTTCGCTGCCGTCTTCATGTCGCTTATCGACAGCAACTCCAACGCCTCGGCCTTGCCGCCGGAGGTCATGCTGGCTCCACCAACCACGACCAACTTTGAGTTGTTCCACGGCAGCACGCGATGGAAGAATCGCGGGTGAGCCAACTGGCCGAGGTATTCCCACTGCTTGCCGTCATCAGCCAACCGCTGGATTGAGCCGGACATCGTGGTCACGAACAACGAGCCGTTGCAGGCGAACGTGGAACTGCCGAAGCCGTCCATGCTGCCCCCCAACAAGGCCGGACCTTCCGACCAGGCATTCGTCTGTGGATCGAAGATCGCGACGGCGGTCGTTGTCCCGCCTTGCTCCTGCATTCCGCCGAGGCAGAACAACTTGCCTTGATGCGCCGCCAGTGCGAGTGCCCGGCGCTTGAATGTCGGCGCGGCGATCGGCTTCCATTCGAGCTTGTCGCTCGTGAGGTTCATCGCCAGCCCGGTGTCATGCCACTTGGAACTGCCGCCGCCGCCGGTCATGTTCCAGCCACCGACGACGTACAGCGTGTCGCCCACCACCGCCACGTCATGCGACGAGCGAGCTTCCGGCAGACTCGGTAACGTCTCCCACGTCAGGCTGCCCGGTTTCATCCGGGCGAAATCGGCCTGCGAATGCAGGTCTTGTTTGTCGCCGTCCTTGTTCTTCGCCGTGAATCCGCCGACTCGGTACAACAACCCCTTGTGCTCGACCATCGCCAGGCCTTGCAGCTTCGGGCCGCCCGCAAGTTGCTCCCACTTGGTTGGGTTCTTCAGATTGAGCGTCCACAGGTCGCCCGATTGTTCTGCGTTGTTGTATTCGTGAGCGCTGCCGTAGTTGCCGCCGTACACGAACAGCGTGTCACCGACAATCGCTCCGCCGAAACTCGTCGTCCCCTTCGGGAGCGCCGGCAGGTTGTGAGACACTGGAGCCAACCGGCTGGGCGCATAGTGCAGTGTCAGCGTCGAGTAGTGCCGTACCGACTTGTACTCCTTGTCGTCCAGCTTCCCTTCGGCGACTTCATTGTGCTTCGCGCGAATCGAGAACGCTCCCGCCTTCGGCAGTTCGCAACGGAAGTTGCCCGCTTCGTCGGTCGTCCCTTCGAGCTTGCCGTCGATGCCGTGACCAACCACCGTGACCGTCGATCCCGCCAACGGCGTGCCTTTCCACAAGACCTGCAACAGCGTGCTCGAACCATCGACTTGCGGGACGATTTCCAGTGGCAGGCGTTCGTCGTCCTTGACCGCTCGCCAGGTTCCCGGCAACGCGGACGGATGCGTCTTCGCGTAGTACTTCAAGAGGAACGGCTCGCCGCCGCCTTTTGACAGAACGCCATAAGCGTGTCGCAGAATCAAAGTCGATCCCTGAGCCGAACCCGGCAGTTCGCCTTCGAGCGAGTCTGCGCCCTTCGTGAGCGTCAGCAACTTCGGCTCGCCTCGCCCGCCGACCGACCACACTTCGGCCTTCATGACCTTGTCGAGCAACGCCGGGTCGTCCGGTTCCGCCGCTTCGCCGAAATAAACCTGCACCTTGTTCGGAACCTTCTCCGATCCGGTCAGCAGCCACAAGAAATGTGCCGACGCCGCTTGCGTCCAAAAAAATGCCACTGCCATGACGGGCAGCCAAACTCGAACTTTCAACATGGTGTTCCCTTCGGAGGTTGAATGACGAACCGCGACTACTTCGCTGCGGTTGTGGTGGAGATTTGATGATCGAGAAACTCAATCTGCTGACTGACGCGCGAGCCGTCCGACTTGTTGGTGATCGCGAGATGTCTGGACGGCAAGTCGAACCGACCGACGCGAGTCCACTCCTGCTGAATCTGTCGCACCGACTGAATCCGCTCAGATGGAGTTTCCCAAGTCGTCACGACGTAACTGCGAGGCAAGTGCGTCCCCTCGGACGTGCGGCTGACTTCCGTCACGCTGATGACAAAGTGCGACTTCTCGCCGAAGCGATGCACCTCGGTCAGCACGTCTCCTTTCGCTCGCCACAGGCTGTGGTCCGTCGCGTCGAGCGACCGAATCAACCGCCCCTGCGGATGGTCGGCCTGAGCATCCGCGAACTCGACGTTCTGGATCGCGTCGTCCGATGACAAGCGATGACTAATCACCGAGTCGAGCGTGCGTTGCACCCAAGCGAAACGTTCGTCCTCATTTGGCAACGACAATGTGATTTTGCCGTCGCGTCCGACGGTGACTCGCCCGTCAACGACAACGCCGTCGGCTCGGCAACGGACTCGCGCTGTGAAGCCCGAAAATTCCGTCCACACGGCCCGACCATCGTGGGCTTGCTTCATCAAGCCAGCGGCGGTTGGCTCCTTCACCGCGTCATCACTTCCCTGCGCGAATGAAGTCAACAATCCGGCGAGCGACACGAGGCCCAAGGCCAGCAGGTCGATTCGCCACCAAGCAGTCAGCGGACGCAAAGCGTTCATCGGATTTCCTTGAAGAGGTTTGAAGGCGGTTGCGAACCAAGGTGGTTCACTACCGACCGGGCGTTGTGGCCGGGACTTTTTCCAAATCGAAGTTGAACTTTTTATCGCCCTTCGGATCGACAGTCGCAGTCAACGTCGAGCGTTCGTTGTACTGAGGCGGAATTGGCTGAGGCGGCAACGGAACGGCATTCTTCTCCTTCTGAGCTTTGGCGTAGGCGGCCTCATCGTCGAGTTCAAACGCCACATTCGGAATCGCTTCAATCTCAACACGATGCTTGCCAACGATGGGGCCATTGGTGGAATTGAACTCGAAAAAACCCTTCTTGACCGATCCCGCAGCAGACGGTCCCTTGGTTCCCTCGGTCGGGATAAACCGTATTTGGCCCGCCGGGAGAGGCTGACCGTCGAACAGAATCGCGCCCTGCACCGCAACTCGCTGCGGACCCGTCGGACGGCCACAGCCACTCGTCACGAGAAGCAAGACACAGCACAACATCAGAGAACCGCACTGGAGGGAATTCGCAAAGACATTTCGCATAGAGCAGGCTCCAAAACTGTGTGGGGAGGCACCCATCCCCCCCACACAGCTCACACGGACAACCACCTGAAAAGAGAGAACAACCACGACGAAAGCGGGCTGTCAGAACTCGCCAATGACTTCATTGCCAGCTCGCGTCGCGAGGGCGTCTAGGACGCGGCGGTCGATGTTTTCGCTGATGTACCGGGCTGAGCCGTCGGTAAACAGGAAATTGACGACGCCAGTGTGATCGCTGCGGAAGTTCTGCAACCGCCGACTATCACCATCGCGTCGCTTCGGATTGAACGTGGGTGTCGTTGAGAAAGCCGTGGCGAGCGGATAGGGCGACGACCAGTAGCTGAAGCCCCAGCGAACCTGCCCGCTACAGGGTGTCACGGGAGTTGCGGCCCACAAGTAGTCCGGAAAGTTCCAAGCCGATTCGCCAATCAAAAATGTATTTGAAGTTCCATCAGTCATGTCGCCCATCCGGGTTGTTCCGCTCCCCGTGTTGATGATCGCCCCGTTGTTCGGGTTGCCACCCACAGATGTCCCGTACGGATCACCGTTTCCGGTGCAGACCGCATACGTTCCTGGAGCGCGGTTGTTGGCATCGCAGCCCGTGATCGGTACGGGGCGACGTATCACCGCTGAAGGGCAGAGATAGACCGCCACTTTTTGGGAGACGACGGCCAAGTTCGCAGGATCAGAATTCCCCTTGTTGAAGTCGTACTGCTGATACATGCCCGCTTGGTCCAAGTGCGGCAGGATCGCAGCGAACGCACCGCTTTTCCCCAGCGTCGGATCTACTGCACTGAGCGGGAATACATTGTGTACGTCGTGATAGTTGTGCATCGCCAACCCCATCTGCTTGAGGTTGTTGCTGCACTGGGAGCGGCGAGCACTTTCACGAGCCTGCTGGACGGCGGGCAGCAGCAGGGCAATCAAGATCGCGATGATGGCGATCACGACGAGCAGTTCAATCAACGTAAAGGCGCGACGAGACGAACGGGAACGCGGCATTTCAGCCTCCTTCAAAGGGAACCAAACAAACGAAACTCAAAAGGCACGGGCCGAGTCGTTGGCTGGCTACCGAAGAGGTGGCTGGCTGGGACGGTAAGACATTGAGACTCAATCTCAATTCATGGCAAGTCTACTCTTTGATCGCTGTATTTCAAGCGAGAAGGAAAGAAAAATTGGTAAGCCCCATGTGGGATCACGTGTTCATGATCGCCCGGTCGAGGTTTGCCTACATCGGCGTTTCACATTCGGGGCGGGGTGGCCAGGTTCGGGTCACTTTTGAAGGAGTGGCACGTCAAACTTGGCTGGCGGATCAAGTCGGGCCACCTCGCGCGAAGTCAACCAGAAAAAACGACACCGGCCGTTGCGACAGATTTTCGCTCGTGTGCCGAATCGACTCGTCCGACTCCAGCCGTGTTTGATGATGAGTCCGCTCGCGGTCAGCACGTACCTTGAATCGCCCGAGTTCCAATTCGATGTCGTCATCTTTGACGAGGCTTCGCAGGTGCTTCCTTGGGATGCCATCGGTGCGGTCTATCGCGGACGCCAACTGGTGGTTGCCGGAGACCAGAAGCAGTTGCCGCCCTCCACGTTCTTCGACCGCATGGTCAACAACGACGACGATTCCGAAGACGCCGACGATCTCGGCGATTTTGAAAGTGTGCTCGATGTCTTGTGTTCGATTGGACTGCCGAGAAAGCGGTTGAGGTGGCACTACCGCAGTCGGCGCGAACCGCTCATCGCGTTCTCGAATCATCATTTCTATGACGACGATCTCGTGACATTTCCCAGCCCCGATGATCTCGATGGTTCGACGGCGGTTCAGTTCGTGCATGTCCCTGATGGTCGCTGGCGGTCCAAAGCGGGATTCAATCCCATCGAAGCGAAACGGACTGCGGAACTCGTACTCGAACACATTCAGCGGCACGGGGGCCGTTCACTGGGAGTCATCACCTTCAACCTGCGCCAACAACTCGCCGTGCTGGATGAATTGATCGAACTGCGAAAGAACCGCCCCGACCTAGAGCCGTTCTTCCGCGAGGATCGTGGTGGACGCTTCTAACAGAAGTGGTGAGCCGGGCGGCGTAAGCCCCCGGATTCTTAGCTGCAATCGCAAGAGTCCGGGGGCTGACGCCGCCCGGCTCACCTGATTCGGACTTTTGTCGGACACGTCCAAGGTGATGAACGCGATCGAATCATCCTCAGCGTGGCCTACGGGCTGAATGAGGAGACCGGTCGGGACAGTATGAGCTTCGGCCCGCTCAACCGAGCGGGTGGCGAACGCCGACTCAACGTGGCGGTCACCCGCTCCCGCGAGGCCATCACGCTGGTGAGTTCCATTCGATCCGATTACATCGACCTCAATCGAACCAAGTCACGAGGCGCGCGGCTGCTGCGCGCCTATCTCGACTACGCCGAGCGCGGACCATCCGCTCTGGCCTCCGAATCCGTTGAGACTGGCCGCGACTACGAGTCCCCGTTCGAGGAGGCCGTTGCACAAGCGCTGATCAACCTTGGGTTCGATGTGCGATCACAGATCGGCTGCGGCGGATTTCGGATCGACCTCGCAGTTGTTCATCCGGAGCATCCCGGTCGTTATGTGCTGGGCATTGAGTGTGACGGCGCGACGTACCATCGCACGGCGACGGCCCGCGACCGTGACCGCATTCGCCAAGAAGTGCTGGAGGAGCTTGGTTGGAGGGGCAGGCTCATTCGCATCTGGTCCACGGACTGGATTCGCAACCCCGCGCATCAAATCGAACGAATCGCCAACGCCTTTCGCGAGGCATTGCTGCTGCCAGTGACTTCGCCGACGCCAGTGATTTCGCTGATGGGCGGCCCCGAAGTCTCGCCACCCTCGCCCGAGGCAGAGCCGATCCTGCGGATCAGGGACTTCCGCGATGCCAAACCAGCACCACGTTTCGCAGATATCGAAGACGTTCCCGATGGCGAAATCGCACGAGTCCTCTTGCGCCTCATCATCACGTTCGGTGTGACACCGAGAGAAGACCTCATCAAGAGTACTTCCCACGAACTCGGGTTTGAACGAACGGGAAAGCGCATCTCCGCTCGAATCGAGTCGGTCATCCTGAGCCTCGTCCAGCAGGGACGACTGCGAGATGCGGGTGACGAGCGGCTTGGTGCCTCGTCGTAGCTTCACCCAATGCAGACCACTCGTCGTGGATTCAAAGACAGTTGCTCTTCTCCAGCGAGGCGAGAGTGAGCGGCACGGCGCTAGCCCAATGGCACTCACTTTGTAACCCGCAGCGTCAGCGAGGGAGTCAAACACGCTGGGAAACTCGATGAACTCCCTCGCTGACGCTGCGGGTTACTTGAGGATTTCGACAAAGTGAGTGCCATTGGGCTGACGCCGCCCCGCTCAGATGTCTCATCGTGGGCCGCGTGAGATATGGTCGAGACCGTGTGATGTGACGGTTTTGAAATGCCAGCGTCCGGTTCGACGGGCTGTGTCGGTTGTTCGACCTGCGGGCAGATTTCCGGTTCAGTCGATGTCGTCGAGTGCGATGTTTGGCGAATCCTCGCCGCCGATCCGCCGATGAATGACAGGTTGTGAGCCGTGGGAGCGGATCGGTAGAGTTGTCTTCCATCGGAGTCGTCCAGTCGAACGGAGCGAGAGTTCGGCCGGGCGTGTCATCCGAGAGCAGTGCAGCATTGCCGAGAGCATTAAACCTTACGCGGCACTCGCTGACGCTCACCCGAAGCGTAAACGAGGATGCAACGCACGTTCTCGCTTGCGTTTCGGGTGAGTGTGAAATGTGCCCTCCTCATCCGTAAGCGGTATATCCATTTTCGAGCGGAGTTCGGTCATCATGGCGGCTGGCAAAAAATATCTGAGTCTGGAAGAGGCGGCCGCGCTGCTGAAGCTCAGAAACGACGAGCTGGTTCGGTTTCGCGAGAAAGGCGACATTCGCGGTTTCGCGGATCGCGGCAGTTGGAAGTTCAAGGCCGACGACGTTGAGGAATTCCGCCGTCGCCGCCAGCCCGACTCCGACCCCGACATGCCAATCATGGATGACGATGATCTTGGCGAGCGCTTGATGAGCGACCCGGAACTTCAGATTTCGAGTAGCTCCGAGAACGCGCTCGATGACGACGACGAACTGGGGCGGCAAGCGACCATCATCCGCAAGGGGCGTGGAAGCACATCAGACAGTGACGTGCGGCTGGTCTTGGACGACGGTCTGAAAGGCCGACTGACCGGAAGCAGTGGCGAACTGCCGGTCATCGACTTGGGCAAGTCGGACAGCGATGTGCGGTTGGTGGGGGAGTCGGGTGTTCTGCTCCGCCCCGACAGCGACAGCGATGTCAAACTAGTCAATCCATTGGGGCTGCGTCCCGATTCCGACAGCGATGTCAAACTCGTAAATCCCTCGGGTCTCGGCAGCATCTCGGGACTGAGTGACTCGGACAGCGACGTGCGACTCGCTCCACTGTCAGGCGACCGCAATCCCAGTGGTTTGGGATCTGGGCACCGCACCGACAGCGATATCGCGTTATTTCAACCCATGTCTCGATCGGCGGGCAGCGGAGTCAGCGACGACGCCCTTGATTTCAATCTGATGGATGATGGTCCCGGAGCGTCCGCGCTGTTGGACGATGACGATGTGGGAATCGTGCTTCCCGGCGACAGTGGGATCGCCTTGAGCGGCGACAGCGGGATTCAGCTTCGCAAGCCAGCCGACAGTGGGATCCTGCTGGAAGGTGCCGACAGTGGAATCAGGCTGAGCACCGGCGACAGCAACATCAAGCTGGGCGGCGACAGCGGGTTCCGACTCTCTCCGTTGGGAGGCAGCAGCATCAAGCTGAAGGGCAACAGCAGCATCAAGCTCAAGGGAGGAAGCAGCAAGAAACTGAAAGGGCGTCAGGCCGACGATGATCTCGGCTCGACCGCACCGATGCTGCTCGCTTCGGGAGGCGACGACGATTTGAATTCCACGTCGCCGATGCTGCTCAGCAACGATGATGACTTGAGTAGCACCGATCTCGAAATGCCGATGCTCTCTGCGGACGAGGGTGGATCCGGCGCGAGCGGTGGCCGCACGGCATCGATCGTTATGTTTGATGACGACGACGACGATGACGCGACCGGGACACTGAAGAAGACCGGCGGCAAGAAGAAGTCGTCCGGCGATTCGGGATTCGACTTTGACGACGAAGCGGACGAAGAACTCGAAGTCAGCGACGATGTCCTCGGTGAAGATGACGAACTCGAAGACCTCGACGCTTTTGATTCGGACGATGATGAGTTCGACGAATCGTTTGAATCGGGGGCCAGCCAGCTTGGATTCGGCAAGCGTCAGGACAAGCTGGTCGTGCCGCAAGAGGCCGAATGGGGAACGGGCTTCTTCCTCGGGTTGCTCGCTTCGACCTTTGTGCTGATGGTCGGTGCCCTGCTGTCGGTGGATTTGCTCCGCACCACATGGGCTGGCAGCGAATCGTCGGTTTATCAGGGCGAGTTCATCGGGTTATTCGCTGGCTTGTTCCAGTAACGCAAACGGCAACTGGGAACAGACGTAGGACGGGCACTCTTGCCCGTCCTCTTTTTTTGGCCCGCGCGCCCTTCGTAGCTCAGGCGGCTCGCCTGAGATTCGTCACTGGGGGCACACTTCTCAGGCGAGCCGCCTGAGCTACGGGTTGCGGCCGCAAGCCGCCCCGTTTCACCTCGTTGCCACCGCCATCGACGATGTCTACGGCAGGTTTTGCCGCAGTCGAATCACGGCGGAAGCGTTCCTTGGGATTCCTGCTCGCGAACCGAGGGTTTCGCTCAAGACTCCTCTTGGCGAGGCTTTGGTCGGTTTCTATAAACCGCCCTCTCAGCCGTTCCAGCCGGAAGGCGACCATCGCGGGAACTTTGGTCGCTCTCTTGGAATGGCTGTCCTGTCAGCGGGTTTTCTCCCCGGTTCAATCTCATCCACTGATCGATGGCGGTTTCGTCACGACGCTGAGCGTCGCAGTGCGGTCGTTTGCATATTTGGAATGCACTCGGCGGCGTCGCGGCTTACTCGTTGGTTGTGCGACCGCGCCTGTCGCCCAGGAGTTCTCGATGTCTCAACGAAGTCGGACCTGTTTGTTACTGGCCATGTCACTCTCGCTGATGGCTCCAATTGGATGTCGTCACGCGCCCCGAAACGCTCTTCAGCAGAGTCAGCTTCGGGCGCATCAGCTCTATCAGCAGAACCGTGCTCTCGCGATGGAGCGAAACGGGATCGGGATGAGCCAAGCGGAGATTGCCGCCGATCGTGCTCGGTTGGAGCAGCAATACATTGCGACCAAGCAAAGTTTGGACGCCGCCAACGCACGGCTCGAAAATATGCAGGCTTCCAATGGGCAGCTCGAAGACCGCGTGAAGAACATGCTGATGAGCGACCGTCCCGGCACGAATCCGCTCTCCGAAGATGCGACTCTGCGGATGAAACGGCTCAAGGAGAAGTATCCCGAGTTCGAGTTCGATCCATCCACTGGAGTCAGCAAGTTCTCAACCGACCTGCTGTTCAACTCGGGCAGCGATGACGTTCGCCCGGAGGCGATGAAGGTGCTGCAAGAGTTTGCTTCGATCATGAATCAATCCGATGCCCGCCATCTGAAGGTGCTGGTCTCAGGCCACACCGATGACCGACCGGTCTCGAAGAAAGGGACTCAGGACAAGCATGGTGACAACATGGGACTGTCGGCTCACCGCGGCGTGACCGTCGTGCGTGCTCTCAGGAAGTCTGGCATCGACGAGAAACGCATGGGTGTCTCGGGCTACGGGATGCACCAGCCGGTTGAGCCGAACAAAACCGAAGCGTCTCGCTCGAAGAACCGCCGCGTCGAGATCTATGTCCTCGCTCCCGATGCGTCGGTCGCTGGCTGGGACCCCGGCTCGGAAGTGCGCTGATGGCGCGAGTCATCTGACTCAAGCGGCACCGCGAAAATTCAAAGGCCCGGCTTCTTTCGAGAAGCCGGGCCTTTATTTTTTGTCGTAAGTGATCGTTTCACCGCGCGGGTATGAGTGAGACATTTCTGAGCGAGATGCCAGCGTCGCAGCTTAGGCCGATTTTGCAAGAGGCGATTCGTCCTCGGTGGACTCTTCCTCACCGAGGCTTTGGCCGAGCAAAGCCTGCTTGCCCTGCGGAGTCAGTTGATACCGCATCCCCGCGTCGCGGCCTGCGAGGTCAAACTTGAGGAACCCGAACGCGATCAGCTTGCCGTGAATGGCAGGTAACTTCGCGGACTCAATCGCCGCGACTTCGGTCACGCGAGGAATCCAGCCGTCAAACTCCGGCAATCGTTCGCGAGACTGAGCTTGCAGGTCGTGATAGACCTTGAGCGCTGTCTGCCACTCGGGGTTTCGCCGCAACTGTTCGAGGTCAAAGTCGTCGATCATGCCGTTGGTATCGGCCCGGTTCCCCCGAGCCTGCCAACACCAGCGCGATCGCACGCAGGACCATTCTCCGCGCCATGACCCTTCGATTCGGAGCGACCGGAATCATCGAACGAGTCACCTTGGGAAGCCAATTTGCCAAGCCGAAGCGGCAGTCAACGCCGAAAGACCACTCCGCAAACATCACATGTTGGTCTTCGCATCGGAGGCTTCCCCGAGGACTGCGTTCAAAGCGGTGTTGAGTGCGGCATCGTGGCGGTGGTCTTTTGAGTAGATGCGGAAGACGCAGAAGCTGACGGGGAGTGCGCGGAACAAGTCGTCGTCGGAGAGTTCCTGCGGCGCGCCGACGGCCGGATCGAGCAGGTAATTCTGACCGCCTGCGGGGAGGCGACCACTCGGACGGTGATAGTGCTTGGCCACGTCGATCTTGAGCGGAAGTTCCCTCAAGTCCGCAGGCATTCGTTCGCGGACCCGCTTCAAAACAAGGTCGGGTTCGGAAATGATCGAGGTCCGTTCAGCACTGCCCGAGTGGAAGTTGAGCGTCCGCTCGCAGGCCATCTTCCACGTCACTTCGCGTCGCAGGATTTGTTGCCAACGGTCGCCAAGCTCCTTCAGCACGGGATCGGTGGCGTCGGCCCAGCGGTGGACATCAACGAGGAACGACGATTCTGTAAATTTGCGATACGCATCGAGCTTGTCGAGCGGGTTGCCCTGAAACAGACGCGGCATCGTTTCGGGGAAGAGTTCCTCCAACGAGAGATCGACCGCCCGAACGGTCCGGTGGAAATAGACCGTGCGGAACAGATTGGCTCGTGTCTCAATGAAGTTGATCAGCGTCGGCAGCCCACGCGAATGAATCGTCAACCCGGCCGACGTGAAGAACGTGTAGTGCAGGATGCGATTCAGGTCGAACGCCTTCGTGTTGTAGCCCGTCATGTAAGCGTCGCGCAGGACGAAGTCCATGTTGTCCACGGTGTAGATGCCGCTGAACATCGACCGCAGTTTTCTCAGCCAGTCGGGATGTCCCTCTTCGGCGGCGGCGTCTCGCTTGGGGCGGCGGATCAGCCAGGCGATCTGATGCGGGTCGAGTTCTTCGAGCGGCGACAACTTGCCACTCGGGTTGCGGCGGATGCGACGGAGCAGGTCGCCCAATTCCTGCTCGATTACCGCGCCGCCGATGTCTTCGTGCGTGA
>JAYTQJ010000794.1:0-2685 GCA_043746775.1 Schlesneria sp. | reverse complement strand
CTGATGCAGCAGGCGGTCGAGAACCGCGATGTGATTTCACTCGCGGCGGGACTGGTCGATGAAGTCACACTTCCCGTGTCCGAATGTCGTTCGGCGTTGAGTGGCCTCTTCAGCGACGACGCTCGTGCGCGACAGGCCCTTCAGTATGGAACGACAAGCGGCGCGGATGTGCTGCGAGACCAGTTGCGTCACCACTTGGCGCGACTGGAAGGTTGTTCGGTCGAGCAGTTGCAACTCGACGTAAAGCAACTCGTGTTGACGACCGGCTCGCAGCAGTTGTTGGCTCTCGTCGCCGATGCGTTGTTCGATCCGGGCGACATCTGCCTTGTGGCTGCTCCGACTTACTTCGTGTTTCTCGGCGTGTTGAATGGAGTCGGCGCTCGTGCGATTCCAATTGAGACCGACGATCGCGGACTCAATCCCGAAGCTCTCGATGCCGAACTATCTCGACTCGACGCCGTCGGCGAATTACCGCGCGTGAAGCTGATCTACATCGTCAGCGAATTCGAGAACCCGAGCGGAGTCAGCATCGCGACCGAGCGGCGGCGCGAAGTGGTGGCCCTCGCCAAGAAGTGGTCTCGCGATCACCGGCTGTTCGTCCTTGATGACGCGGCGTATCGCGAGCTGCGTTACGACGGCGCAGCCCGTCCCAGCCTGTGGAGCTTTGACGAAGCGCGCGACACGGTGATCCTCGCGCAGACGTTCTCTAAAAGTTTCTCGCCAGGTGTGAGAGTTGGGATGGGCGTCCTGCCGAAGTCGCTCGTCGGCCCGGTCTGTGACTTGAAAGGGAACGACGATTTCGGTTCGCCCAATCTCAACCAACATCTGCTGGCAACAGTCCTCGCGTCGGGGCGATACGAGTCGCATGTGAATGAGGTCTGCGCGGCATATCGTTTGAAACGCGATGCGATGCTCGCGGCCCTCGATCACGAATTCGCCGGCGTCCCCGGCGTGAAGTGGCTCCGCCCCGAGGGCGGTCTCTATGTCTGGCTCACGCTCGCCGACCAGATCGAAACGGGCTTTTCGAGCCGACTGTTCCAGCTCGCCACGAAGACGCATCGCGTCATGTACGTTCCGGGTGAACTGTGTTACCCCGCCGGAACCGCCGCAGTCCGGAAGAACCAAATGCGGCTGAGCTACGGCGTTCAAGATGCCGCCGGGATTACCGAGGGAATCCGGCGGCTCGCAGCCGCGATCCGAGAACTGCAAACGTAACGACACCCGTCTGCGACACGAGTTCTCAGGTTACAAATGGATCAGCGTCCACTCGCTAGATCTAGCACGGCCATGAGTGGAATGTTCGAGGCGAGCCGTGTGCCGTAAGGCCACGGGTTTCCTCCTCTAAATCGTCACACGCGCGGCTTGGCTGCCCCACCGATGGCGGCGAGTTGTCGGTCGCGTTCTTGGATGATCGCGGTGATGGTCCGAATGCTGGCCGCATCGAGTACGCGATCTCCGGCCGAAACCGTCTGCTCGATCTGCTCGGGGCTGCGGGCACCGACGATGGCGGAGGTCACTTCGGGCCTGCGAAGCGTCCACGCGATGGCCACGTCGGACATGGACCATCCCAACTGCTTGGCCACCGCCGTGAGAGATCCCACAAACGCGAGGTTGATCTCAAGCTGAGGCGGCTGAAACCGGGGGTCTCGTGTTCGATGATCTTTTGGCGAAAGAGATGCCACTCGCTCGGCCGTGAACGTCCCCGTGAGCAACCCTTTGCCCATCGGGCTGTAACAGACAACACCGATGTTCTCGCGACCACAGAACGGGATGATTTCGGCCTCGGCGTCACGGGCGATCATGCTGTACGGTGGCTGATTGGAAGTGACCGGATGAATCGCCCGCAGCCGCTTCAACTGGCTGACGGAGTGATTCGAGACACCGATGTGCCGGACCTTCCCCTGCTGCTTGAGGTCCACCAGCGTCTGCCAGCCCTCTTCAATTTCATCGTCAGGTTCCGGCCAGTGCATCTGGTAGAGATCGATGCAGTCTACATTGAGTCGCCTCAGACTGGCCTCGCACTCGGCGATCACGCTGTCCCGCTTCAGGGAACATCCAATCTCACCGTTCCCCTTCGGCACCCGCCCGCATTTCGTTGCGATGATCGGTCGATCGGCCAACGGGATGGACGCCATCGCCTTCGCAACAAGCTCCTCGCTCCGGCCTTCCCCATAGACCGCCGCCGTGTCGATCCAGTTGATCCCCAATTCGACGGCCCGAACAATCGCCTTCACGGCGGAAGTCTCATCCTGATCACCCCACCCGAACTTCCATTCCCCACCACCGATGGCCCACGTCCCCAATCCAATCACACTGAGCTTCAGGCCGCTCGGGCCAAGGGTTCGATACTGCATGGAGTTCAGTCCTGTTCGTCCGAAAGTAACGTGCGGTTGATCCAGCCAAGTTACACCTCTCGCGACCCACGATGAGAGTTTGGCGAGCCGCATGCCGTTAGGCTGGCACAAAGTAGCCGTCATCGCTCCGCGTGACGAGCCTTACGAGTTCGGCCGGACTGACTCAGGCGCTTGTTCTCAGAAGGCTCATCACGCGGAGCGATCAAGGCTCCTGAGGAACTCCCCTTGGGAGTGCGGCGGCTCGACGCCGCTATTGTTTCTCTCTTTCTCTCTGGCCGCCGCCAAAGTCGAAAGGGGGAAGACGAGAAACAAAAATCCCAAAGCGGCGTCG
>JAYTQJ010000793.1:0-5868 GCA_043746775.1 Schlesneria sp. | reverse complement strand
TTTCGGTCTCACCGACCGCCAGACTTTCGATGTTGAACGCTCGCGACGCGAGCATCCCCGAAATGTGAGCGAGCACACCCGGTTGGTTCATCACCATCGCGGACAAAACATGCTTCATCGACGCAAGACTTTCCGAGCAAAACAATCAGAACACGCGCCGCAGCGGTTCGTGGGATGCACACCCATCAACACCCGGCCGCGAGCAAGGCGACACATGGTATTCGTCGTTTGGGGCGCACACAAGGAAGTTATCAGGAGAGTCTCGAAGCGGTGTTATGGTCGTCACAATCCTGTTCTCATGCGGCCCGCCGATGAAGAACTTGCGGCCTTGCCCGACGTTTGGGTTTTGCTATCATCCCGCCCCGATTGGGCTGGCGGCTGAACGGAAGCCATCGCAGTAATACGCGAGGGCAGAGGCTGCATAACCTCCGCTTCACCCAAGTCCTGCTTCAGTTGATTTCCCCGCCACCGTAGCTCAGTTGGTAGAGCGATGCTTTCGTAAAGCATAGGTCGTCAGTTCGAGTCTGACCGGCGGCTCTTGATTTTCAGCAATCATCACGAGTCCACAATCGTCCTCAAACCCCTGCCAAACAGGGGTTTTTTCGTTGGCGGACGGTGGCGATTCGCGGTGGCGATTTCGGACGTGCCGAATCCTCAGCCGTCATCAATGCCAACCCCGTTTTCTCAGCAGCGCGTGCAACCATTCGTGCAACCAAACGAGACGGGTTCTCTGGTCGAGCAGCACTGGCGCCAGTGCCTGTGGTACAGAGTGCCTGCAGTTCACCTGGGGGGGAGCTGCGGCCATCTCGCTTTTGGGGAGGGGAAACCTGTTGAGTGAACCAGCGGCGCATCACCGCGCTGTCCCACATGGAAATGAAGTGTTTGAAGATGGTGGGCCGGCGCTCGAAGCGAACTTGTCTCACCCGACATTGAACTTGCCTCACTCGAGATTGAAATTGGGCAGAACCTCGGGTTGGTGTGGTCGTTGCTTGCCCGAGACCGATCTCCAAGGCATCATCTCGCCCCGCCAGTCCGATCCAACGACGTTCGACATCTTCAGACGAGAGGCCCACTCCATGCAGCGATCCGTGTTCTACAAGCTGTTCGCAATGATGTTTTTGGAGTTCTTCATCTGGGGCGCATGGCTGCCTCTAATCTTTGGATACCTGCCAGCTCTGAAGTTCGATGCGTTTCAGCAGTCACTCATTCTGAATGCGTTCCCGGCGGCGGCGATCTTGGCGATGTTTTTCAGCAATCAGTTTGCGGATCGGTTCTTCGCGGCTGAGAAGTTTCTGGCGATCAGTCATTTGATCGGCGGGTTGTCGATCATGGGTCTGGCGTGGGTCACGGACTTCTGGACGTTCTTCGCGTTGATGCTCGTTCACTGCATCTTCTATGTGCCGACAATCTCGATCACGAACTCGATTGCCTTCGCGAGCATGAAGGATGCACAGTCCGAGTTCGGGATCGTGCGCATGGGCGGGACGATCGGTTGGATCGCGGCCGCATGGCCACCGGTTTTCATCTTGGTTGATTGGGCCAAAGTGAACGAGAAGGGAGCGACCGGCTTGAGCGGTTGGCTTGACGCCGTATTTGCATCGGGCCTCAGTGGAAAGGCTCTTCAGGACGCGACGGCCAGCACGTACATCGTGGCGGGCGTGGCATCGCTCGCGCTGGCCGCGCTCAGTCTCTCACTTCCACACACACCGCCGAAGCCCGCGTCCGAGGCAGGAGAAAGCTCGGCTTGGATCAAGTCACTCAAGCTGTTGGCCCATCCGTTCGTGCTCGTGCTGTGGCTGGTCACGTTCATCGACTCGTTCGTTCACAACTGCTTCTTCAACTGGACGGGCCGCTTTCTGCCGACCGTCGGCATCCCCGGCAACTGGGTCACGCCCGTGATGAGCATCGGCCAGATCGCCGAAATCCTGACGATGGCCGTGCTGGGAACGTGCCTCAAAACATTGGGTTGGCGCACGACGATGATCATCGGCATCTTGGGACATGCGGCGCGGTTCGCGATCTTCGCGTTCTGCGGGACACCAGACATGGCGTCGCTGATCGTGACGGTCAACGTGCTGCACGGCATCTGCTATGCGTTCTTCTTCGCCACCGTCTACATCTTCGTGGACGAACACTTCCCCAAGGATGCGCGGACCAGTGCGCAGGGGTTGTTCAACCTGATGATCCTCGGCCTTGGAGCACTTGCCGCCAACTTCGTCTGTCCGTGGTTGTTCGAGACCGTTTACACGGATGCCGCGACCAAGGTTGTCGATTTCCGAGGACTGTTCCTCGTGCCGTGCATCGCCGCCATTGTCGCTGCGGTCCTGCTGGCGCTCTTCTTCCATCCGCCAAAAATCTCGACGGAGACCGCAGGAGAATAGCCGCCCTCAAGCGATGAGCCGCGTGGTGATTCGCTCTCTCAGTCCTTCCACAAACGACGCGACCAAGCTCCTTGCTCGGTCGCGTTGTTTCGTTTCGTGAAGCCTCTCACTGTCGAAAGGAGGCGGCTTGTCCGCTCAGTGACTCAAGGAGTCGCTTTGGCGAAGTGAGCCTCAACCAAACTGAGCAGCGGGTTGAGCGTGTACTTTTGAATTTTGTGCGGCGGTCGCCACAGTCGCCATTCGTGGCCTTGATGCTCGGTGACGCGGATCGGTTCCGAACCTTCGACCCAACCGAGGAAGATGACGAGCGTCTTTTCGACACGCTCGGTGCCGAAACGCGGTTCGATCGGGAAGTACGTTTCCTCGAACCGAAAGTCGGGGTCGAGCGTCACGCGGTCGGTGGCGATCCCCGTTTCTTCCCACGTCTCACGCAGAGCACATTCGATTTCCGTCTCACCCGCTTCGACGTGCCCTTTCGGCAAGTCGAAGCGGTGCGAGTGCTTCATCAACAGGAAGCTCAGCTCCGGTTGACGGCGAAACAGCAGCACCCCACAAGACTTCACGCGTCGCATCGACTCAGTTCCTAGTTGTGTTCTCGCGGTGAGACAAAGCGACCGCGAATCGAAGCCTGAAGCGCAAGCGAAGGATGAGTTGCCGAGAGACCTTCGCTTGCGCTTCAGGCTTCCTTGCTCACGCTGCGGGTTGGTGTCGGTACACCATTCATTTCTTGCGGGCCAGTTCGACCAGCCGCCCGACGCTCGCTGCGATTCGTTCTTCGACATCTTCCGCCCAGCGATCCGTCGGCAGTCCGTAGACCATCATCGAGCTTTGCCCTTCATAACCCCCTTCGAGCAGCACACGCTTCGACGGAATGTAGGCCATCACGTCGTTGGCATAGGCCGTCACCCACGCTTGTTCGCCATGTTCGGCCTTCAGTCTCAGCGAGTAATCGACCACTACTTCGCCACCGAGGGCGATCCAAATCTGATCGCCCCCCAATTTCCAAGTGGTGATCGGATACGGGTACTCCTGCGGGATGTCGGCTTTCGTTTCGATCAGTTTCAAAATTCGAGCCGCCCACCGTTGGCTGTAATTCGGAGCCGCCTCAGCCAATCGTTTCAACTCCTCGGTTTTCGGCAGGCCCTGCATGGCGAGTTGCACGAATTCGTGAGTCGTTCGCAGAGTCGGGGCCACTCGGTCTTGCGGCTGCACCAGAACGGCATCGACTGCCGCCGACAGGCTCTTGCCATAAGTTTCGGCTAGTTCGACGGTGCGTCTCGGCAGCGGATTCTGATCCGCGCCGCAGCCCATGCAAAACAGCGCGACTGCGCCGGGATGATTCTTCTCCAAGTCAAACTGAGCGAACCCGGCATAATCACCGCACCACTGTTGAAAGCTGAGCGTCGTGTTGTGACAGGCGTAGGCGAAGGCAACCGCGATCAGCTTTCCGTCGAGGTCTCGAACGGCCAATGTTGGGACAGTGTGATCGACGGGACCGAGCAGCAGATTCTGCTCACGCAACATCGGCACGTCCGGTTCTCGATTGGTCCGGCGGTTCACACCGAAGTCGGCCGAACCGGTTCCACGCGAGACCGTGACGGGACGAAGGTCTTCCAACGCGCGACCGATCGTCGCCACAATCTCGGTCGTCAGCCATTCGGAGTACTCCTCGATCAATTGGATTTGCGCTTCGTCCAACGGGTAGATGTCGTACAGCGCGCTCTTCAAGACCGGCCCGCAGTGCGTGTGTGAGGCATGGAGCATCAACTGCGAACGCTCCAGCCCGAACTGCTCCTTCACGCGGCGCGAGACCTCGTCATAGATCGGCTTCGAGATTCCCAGCGTATCGCTCGACAGCACGATCCCCCGATGACCGGCCGCATCCTCCAGAGCCAACACGCGCACATACAGATCGTGCAGCGCGCCCTTCGCGGGTTCGGTTCGTCCCCCGTAGCCGGCCATCCACATCGCCTGCTTCGGCGTGATGACCGCTTTCGCCACTCCCCCCTTCCACACTGGATCGGCCGCCGTCGCGAACGACCCCAGCAGCGCGGCCCCTACCAAAATCAACACTCTCAGTTTCATCGTCGCTGTGAACATGAGTGGCCTCATCAAGAGAGAGAGTTCGTACACGTAGGGTAAGCGTCTCGCTTGCCCGTCTTGGGCATAGTTCAAACCAGATTGCGTCCTGAGCTGTTCGATCATTCCTGTCTTCATTCGCGCTGTCCTCAATTCGCGCGGAACCATTTCCGCGCGAATTGAGGCAGTGCGAACGAAAGGCGAAGCCCACGGAATTCGCCTCCGTTCTATCACCGCAAATGGAGTCCAGCGAGACACCGAACCCACGTTTTCAGTGCCTGTTCAACATCGCCCAGAAGAACCTAGCCATCCCCTCGTTTCACCGCGTGGGCAACGCCCCGCGCGTCGATGGAGAAACAGCGTTCCACGTCGCTCGACGCGCGGGGCGTTGCCCACGCGGTGAAACGATTCGTCCCAAACCTCGCGAGCCAGGGTCACTCAGACGGAGGAGGTTCGTCAGCCGCTGCGTTGGTTTCTTCGGGCGGAGCAAACCGGAACGGCTTCGCGAGCATCTGGCCGAGCCACATCGCCCAGCTCACGACGAACAGGACCGTCAGCAGGCACAGGGGGGCCGCGAAGATGATCCCGAATTTCCAATTGGCCACGACGAAGACCTTCAACATTTTCTGTTGAGGATCACCGAGGAACCCGTTGATCTTCGCTTCGACCGTTTTGAAGCTGGCGGGTGAGACCGAGACGCTGATCGTTTTGGCCTCCTGTCCTGCTTGCTCAGGGCCATGCAGGATGACGCCTCCTTCCGGCTCAGCGCGGCCTGCGTTTCCACCACCGGCTCGCCGACGAAGATTGTCTCCGAGTCGAAACGTCGTGGAGACCTTCGTCACATCGGCCAGTTCCTTGGTCGAATAGGGGAACACGAAGAAGACGCACGTCTGCGTCTTCGCGTCCACACGTTCTTCCACCCGCGTGAACTCCATCCACGACACCGGCGCGATCCCCGTCATGAATCCGGGGAACCCCACGCAGAAGATGCCACCGACCACAAACTCAAACAGCCCAAACTTCTGGGGTGGTGTTGTTGGCTTGGGGTTGGGATTGGTCATGCTGAGTGGCCTTTCAAAGAACAAAACAGGGCGAGATGCTGGCGGGCGTGATGTTAGAGAACTCTCAGTTGAAAAGGGATTCGGGCACCCCTACAACGACTCGGCGGCTTGAGACATTTGCTTCGTTTAACCCTCACGCGGCACAAAGTGAGATGCTTCCGAGCGGGGCGGCGTAAGCCCCCCGGTTCTTCCGAATGAGGGCTTACGCCCAAGAACCGGGGGGCTTACGCCCTATGGCACTCACTTTGGGATGTAGCTGAAGTCGTAAGACTTCAGACGATTGTCAAAGCCGGCTGAATTCTCACGAATTCAGCTACATCAATCAGAACGTCCATTTGGAATTCGCT
>JAYTQJ010000792.1:0-5873 GCA_043746775.1 Schlesneria sp. | reverse complement strand
CAGCGAGTGTTTCACGGTCAGCGGTTCGCGATACAGCGCTTCATGTTTGACCAAATCATCGCGCGATACCGGGCTGCCGACACTGGCGAGATCTTTGGACAGATGTCTTATCAATGACCGCGTGACGTATGGCCGGACTTCAAAAGGACCATCAACCACTCGGGGAGTGAGTCATGAGCCGAGCGATGCCGGTGTCTGGGTTCACGCGCCGTCAGTCGCTGATTGCCGGTGGCCTCTCGCTGTTGGGGCTGACCTCGGCCGAGTTGTCTGCGATGCGTGCCGCTTCCGCCGCACCTCGTGCCGCCGCTAAGCATCGTCCCAATTCGTGCGTCTTCATCTTTCTCTTCGGAGGTCCCAGTCACATCGACCTGTGGGACATGAAGCCGGACGCACCCGCCGAGATTCGCGGCGAGTTCCAGCCGGTCGCGACCAACGTTCCCGGCATCTCCCTGTGCGAGCATTTGCCTCAGCTCGCGATGCAGATGGACAAGCTCTGCCTGCTGCGGTCGATGACACATCGCATGAATGTTCACGGCCCGGCGTGCAGCGAAATCTACACCGGCCGCGAATACTTCGGTCCGCCCGTCACCGATCAGGCCACGCCGCAAGATTGGCCGTCACTGGCTTCGTGCGTCGCACGCTATGGAACGCAACACGGTGGCCTGCCAGCTTCGATCGTGCTGCCGTGGTACTCGCAGTTTGTCGGGCAGGACAAGCGGATCGCCGGTCAAACGGGCGGACGCATGGGCGAGCAATTCAACCCGTTCCTCGTGCAAGGCGACCCCACATCGAGCAGCTTCGGCGTGGAAGGTCTCTCATTACCGAACGACATCCCCGCCGCGCGGTTTCAGCAACGGCGGCGACTTCACTCTCAACTGGCTCGAACGACGAACCGAGTTGAAGGAAGAACGGCCTCATTGAGCGACTCACATTACGAGCAGGCGTTCTCCACGATTGAAACCGCCAGCGCGGCGGATGCCTTCGATCTGCATCGCGAAGCCCCCGCGCTGCGTGATCGTTACGGCAGAACGAAGTTTGGACAGAGCCTGCTCGCGGCGCGGCGACTCGTCGAAGCGGGTGTCTCACTGGTCACGGTCAATTGGGACGACGACAGCCGCTTCGACAAAGTCTCGCCCCACTGGGACACACATCACCAGAACTTCTCGAAGCTCCGCGAGGGTCTCTGCCCGCCGTTTGACCAGTCGCTCGCGATGTTTCTCGAAGACCTGCACGCGCGCGGGTTGCTCGATTCCACGCTGGTCGTGGTGTCGGGTGAGTTCGGGCGTTCGCCGCGCATCGGTCTCATCACCCAGAACGGGATGACCGAGAAAACCGGCCGCGACCACTGGCCTCATGCCTTCACGGTGTTGCTCGCGGGTGGAGGCGTGCGCGGCGGACAGGTTTACGGCGCGACCGGCAGCACGGGCGGCTACGTCACCGACAACCCGGTCGGCCCGGCAGACCTCGCCGCCACGATCCTGCTGCACCTCGGCATCGACCCGCACCGCGAGTACGACGACCAGTTCCAACGCATCCCACAACAACTGTGCGAGGGCCTGCCAATTCGCGGGTTGGGGTGACACCGTGATCCAGAGCGTCGAGCCATTCCAACGATATGCGACAAGCTTGGTCCGATTCATCGAAGCGGCGACAACGCCGTTTCGAGAAAGAAGGATTCATCGGGCGAATGCGTGCTGAGGACGTGTTTTATTAGCCCGGAGGGCGGCAGGTTATAGCCCACGGCGTAAGCCGTGGGGGACATCAGAAGGTCAGCCGCCAAGCCCCGGAGGGGCGACACATTCGGTGTCGTTTCCCATGAAGTTTGCGAGTCACGCAACGAGAGTGTCGCCCCTTCAGGGCTGAAGACGTTGTTGGGCGGACCTGACCCACGACTCACGCCGTGGGCTATTAACTGTCGCCCTCCGGGCTGAAAGCGAGAACGCTCAGCACGCATTAGTCGGACGAACCGAAAGAGTGCCATCCGTCAGCCTTCCAGACTGTTTAACTCACTCGCTGACAATCCTCGCGCCGCCCCAGTAGCCGAACTCGTTGGACCAGTCGTTGGCTTGGTTGACGAGGTCGAGCTTGAGTTCCTGGCCGGCAAATTTGGTGAGGTCGATGGTGAGCGTGCGCCAGCCTTTCGAGCACGTCTCTTTCGAGATCATCTCGTCGGCCATGCGTTGGCCGTTGCCTCGGACAACCAAGCGCCAGTCGCCTCGCGCGTCGTGGGCCACGTCGAGAATCAGTTTGGTTTTCTTGTCGGAGGGCGGTGTGAGCTTCATCGACAGGACACACGGCTTGTCGCGGCTGACTGGATGCGTGCGCAGGACGTTGTCTCGGCCGAGGTGTTCGGTGAGGAGGCCGATGCCCAACTCACCCGATTCGGTCGTCGAGAAGCCGGGCAGGATTTCGCCCACCATGACGGGGAAGTCGGCGGGGTTGAGGCTGTTGCGGGGTGAGACTGCTGACACGCCGGGCAGTCTCTTCGCCGACGGGTCTTTCGGGTGTTTGTCGAGTGTGATGAAGGCGAACAGGTCGATGATCTCCTGCGGGGTGAGTTGCTTCTCCAGGCCCTCGGGCATCAGCGACAGTTCGTTGAGTTTGAACTCGTCGATCTCGTCGCGCGGGATGATCTCCAGTTTGCCGACGGCGACCGTCACGGGAGCATCCGGCGCAGTCGCAGCACCAGACTTTGCAGCGGCGACGACGGCCGGTTTGAGGACCACGCGCTGCGGGCTGTCTTCCACCAGCAGGCCGCTTTGGACTCGGCCGGAGGTCGTCACGACGGTGCAGACGCGATAGCCGGCTCCGATCACGAGGCTCGGGTCGAACACGTTCGAGAGGAGTTGCGTGAAATCGTTGCGGCCGTTCAAGGTGATGTCGGGGCCGATGTCGGGGCCTTCGCCGTAGATCTTGTGGCACGCCGCGCAGACTCGTTTGAACACCTTTTCACCGGCGAAGGGATCGCCCGGAGTTTTTTCGTTTCGGATCAGCGTCTTCATCTCGGCGACGACCTTCTCGCGGTCGGGGTTGCGGGTGTCGCGCACCTGGCCCCAATGGCGATTGAGCAGCTCACTGAGATCCTTGTCTTTGAGAGCCTGGATGCGGCGCGCCTGATTCAGATTGATGGCCGTCGCTGCGATCTTCTTCTCGCCGACTTGAGTCAGCAGCCGCTTCGACCAGCTTGCTCGTTGAGTCAGCAGTTCGATGGCCGATGGCTGGAGGCTCGGCTCCATCGCGGCGAACTGAGTGAGGATGACATCCGAAACCTTCGCGTCTTCCAGCCGGGCGATCGCGAGCAGCACCTGCGATTTGAATTCGGCCGATTGGTCCTTGTCGGCGAGCACGTCCGAGACCGCCGGCAGCACGCCGTCATCTTTCGCCGAGATGAGTGCGCTGAGCGACTTCAATCGCAAGTCCGCCTGTACGCCGCGCGTGGTGAATGATCGACGGACCTGAGGCAACCCGCGCTGATCTCCCCAACTCGCCGCGAGCAACGCCGCATCCGATGTCAGCGGATGGACAACCTGTCCCGCCAGCAACGGCGTCAGCGGCTCGGCCATCGCAGTTTTGAGTTGATCGAGCTTCTCCCCCTTCAACTCGCCCGACTGCACCTTGGCCGAGATGACCTCCAGCACCTGCCGCCCGACTTGCGGATGATTGTCACGCAACAGCGCGAACAGTTCTCCAACCGGCTTCGCATCGAACTTCTGTCGGCCGAGGATGCGGTCCACGACGCGCGGCATGAGGTCGGCGACAGGCTTGGATTTTAGAAAGTCACCTTCCGAAAGAACGGTCACAAACGCATCGGTCTGTTCCTCCAATCGCTGGTGCAGGTTCTGCCAAATGATTTGGGGAAGCAACCTGTCGCCGTCGGAATGAGAAAGAAGCGTGAGCCATCCTTTGAGCACATCGGACGACCTCGTCGGCAGCTTGCCAAGTTGAATGGCGAATTGAAGCTTTTCTTGGGGTGAAACGGACTCCACATTGAACTTCGCTGGCTTTGAATCGGATGACTTCGCCAGTCTTTGAGATAGTTTTGGATCGTTACCGAGGATCCGAAACAGCCAAGATTGCCTGAGTTTGAGTTCGTCAACGGACGGGCTCATAAAGATCAATGAGTTGACAAACTGAACGAACATTTCTTCGTTCAAATTTGGTGTGATGCCAGCGATCACAAACATGGCTTGCCGACTTTGGGTGAATGAGGGTTGAAGCCGCGTGCGCAAGATTTTTTTAAAGAATTGTGGAGTGAAGTTCGCAGTCCCTCGCTCTTGCAGCAGCCGCGTCGCCGTCCAGCGGATGAAATCGTTGTTCGCTCCCAGCCGTTCGATGAGTTGCTCGTCGGTCTCCTTCGCCAGATCGAAGCCCTTGGGTGTGCGGGGGGAGTCCTTGTAGCGGACTCGGTAGAGGCGGCCCTTCAGGCGGTCGATGCCGGCGGGGTCTCGGTTGGCGTCCTGATAGCAGTGGTAGCGGTCGTACCAATCCAGAATGTAGAGGCAGCCGTCCGGACCGGTCTTCTGCACGACCGGCATGAACCACGCATCGTTCGCCGTCAGGAAATCGTCCTCGCCAAAACCCTTGTACGTCGAGCCGTCCCGCTCGATCCGGTCGACGTTGATGCAGCCGCCGTGGATGTTGCCCATGTAGAGCTTGCCCCGGTACTGCTCGGGATAGGCGTCGCTGTCGAAATAGTGGATGCCGCAGTAGGCCGCCTTCTGATGCTTGTGCTTGACGATGCTCTCGATCTTCCACGTGAACGGCGGATACGGACCGCCCTGACGGTGGTAATAGCCGGTCTCGACCAGATGCCACAGATGATCGATCACGCACGCGCTGACGAACGCTTCGCCCTCGTCGTTGAAGGCGATCCCCCACGGGTTGCTCGTCCCCTCGCAGAAGACCTGGAACTCGCGCGTCCGCGGATGGATGCGGAACATCGCACAGGTGAACTTGAATTCGGTTGGTGGCAATGTAGCAGGCACACTCCGTGTGCCGTCGCCTGCATCGCCAGGATTTGCCTTGTCGCCTTGATCATTCTTTCCGGCGGACGGCACACGGAGTGTGCCTGCTACATTTTTCAACCACGGCGACTCGGGTGGGTACGTCACATTGCTGTAGTTGAAGACGCCGTTGAGGCCATACAGCCAGCCATCCGGTCCCCACGTCAGCGAGTTCGGCAACTCGTGAGTGTCGGTGCGACCGAAGCCGGTGACGACGACTTCGGCCGGGCCGTCGGGCTTGCCGTCTCGATCGGCATCGGGAACGAACAGGATGTCGGGCGAGTTCGCGATCCAGACGCCGCCATGCCCGACCGCGATGCCGCTCGGGATGTTGAGGCCGTCGAGGAAGACAGTGAACTTGTCCATCTTCCCGTCGCCATCGGTGTCCTCACAGACTTTCACTCGGTCCTTGCCAACACCCGGTTCGCGGCGCGGGTATTCGAGCGACTCGGTGATCCAGAACCGGCCCTTCTCATCAATCGCCATCGCGACCGGATTGACGATGTCCGGCTCAGCCGCGACGACCTCGACGGTGAAGCCCTCGGGGACCGTCATCATCTTCGCCGCAGTCTCAGGATCGCGAGGATCATTCGGCGGCTTGTCCTGCGCGTGAGGGATCACCGGCTTCTTCGGTTCCTGAGCGAACAGACTCAGCGAGAGATGCAGTCCAAGTACGACAGCCAACCCAAAACGAACGGCCTGAGACATCGCAGCGGTTCCTCACAAGAGCGGGATCGAAACGGCGATGCCATCGTAATGACCGGTTGCGAGCTTGTCCCTTCGACACGGTTCAACGGGCAGGTTGGGGTTGGTCTGAAGTCGAGCGAACAAGCCGGGGTCAGGTGGTTCAAAGTTCATTTTTTCGCCGCG
>JAYTQJ010000791.1:0-5878 GCA_043746775.1 Schlesneria sp. | reverse complement strand
CCCCGCGCGTCGAGCGACGTGGAAAGTCGTTTCGCCTTCGACGCGCGGGGCGTTGCCCACGCGGTTAAACGACGGTGGTTAATTTCGGACGCGCAAGGTCTATCTGGAACGGTCGTCTCACGAGTTGGAGAACTTGCCATGAAACGTTTACTGGTTGCGATGTTGGGGCTGTTGGTTGCGTTGTCGAGTGGCGTGGTCTCGCCGCGTGAGGCGGCTGCTCAGGGAGTGCTGATCTTTACGAGTCATCCTGCGCCGTTGCCTCGACCGGTTCATTCGCATGTGGCTCGGATCCCCGTACCGGTGATGCCGGTCTCGTCCTACAAAATCAAGGAGCTGGCCGTTCAGGCGCGGATCGTTGATCAGGTCGCTCGGGTGCAGGTGACTCAATCGTTCGTGAACACCGGTAGCCAGCAGATGGAGGTGCAGTTCCTCTTCCCGCTCCCTTATGACGGGGCGATCGACAAGCTGACGCTGCTCGTCGATGGGAAAGAGTTTCCCGGCAAGTTGATGGCGGCGAAGGAAGCCCGTTCGGTGTACGAGTCCATCGTCCGGTCGAACAAGGACCCGGCGCTGCTCGAATGGATGGGGATGGGTTTGTTTCAGACGAGCGTCTTCCCCGTACCGCCCGGAGCCGAGCGGAAGGTCGTGTTGAACTACAACCAACTGCTGCGGAAGGATCGCGGACTGACCGACTTCCTCTTCCCGCTGAGCACTGCCAAGTACACGTCGCACGCGGTCGAGAAAGTCGAGTTCCAGATCGCCATTGAGTCGGCGATCGACATCAAGAACGTCTACTCGCCGACGCACACGGTCGATATCAAACGCCCCGACGCCAAGCACGCAGTGGTCTCGTACACGCGAACGAACGAAGTTCCGACGGGCGACTTCCGGCTGATGTTTGACGTGGACAAAGGGCAGGTCGGCGCGAGCGTCATCAGCTACAAGCCGAAAGAAGGTGAGGACGGTTATTTTCTCTTGCTCGCCAGCCCACAGGTGAAGGGGGCCGATGCGGAGCGGCCCAAGAAGACCGTCATGTTCGTCGTCGATCGCTCGGGGAGCATGAGCGGCAAGAAGATCGAACAAGCCAAGTCGGCGCTCAAGTTCGTACTGAACAATCTGCGTGAAGGGGACATGTTCAACATCGTCGCGTATGACGGCAACGTCGAATCGTTCCGGCCCGAACTGGCGCGATACAACGATGAGACCCGCAAGTCGGCGCTCGGCTACGTCGAGGGACTCTATCCCGGTGGCGGGACGAACATTCATGGAGCACTTACAACGGCACTGGCTCAATTGAAGGACAGCAGCCGCCCGAACTATGTCCTCTTTCTGACCGATGGACTCCCCACGATCGGCGTCACGAACGAAGCACAGATCGCATCGGGAGCCAAAGAGGCCAACAAGATTCGCGCACGCATCCTGTCGTTCGGCGTTGGCTATGACGTGAACTCGCGGCTGCTTGACCGCATCGCGCGCGATGGCTTCGGGCTGTCCGAATACGTTCGTCCCGACGAAGACATCGAAGCGCACGTCAGCGCGGTCTACGCCAACATCAGCGCGCCGGTCCTGACCGATGTCACGGTGAACTTTGAACTGGATGGTCTCAAGCCGGAAGACGGCCCGCCGGTGAACCGCATCTATCCGAAGGGCAACTTCGATCTCTTTGAAGGCCAGCAACTGGTCGTCGTCGGCCGTTACAAGAAGCCGGGCGCGGCCAAAGTCGTCATCAAAGGCCACGTTGGCGGAGCCGAACAGAAGTACGACTTCGGCGCGAACCTGATCGACAAGAGTCACGACGAGAGTTACGCGTTCGTCGAAAAGCTGTGGGCCATGCGCCGCATCGGCGAGATCATCGACCAGCTCGATCTGAGCGGCCAGAACAACGAACTGGTAAAGGAACTGGTCGATCTCTCGACCAAGCACGGCATCCTCACGCCCTACACGTCGTTCCTCGCGGACGAGACCAGCCGTCCGTTGGCCAGCGCCGACAATCTTCGTCTCACACGGGAAAGCCTCAGCGCGCTGAGCGAATCTTCGGGCGTCAGCGGCGTCTCGCAGCGGTTCGAGAAGCGCAAGTTCCAGAGCGCGACGAATGCTGGCTCATCCGCCAAGGCACTCCCCGCCGCAACGGCTTCGCCTGGACAGCCCGCAGGCTTCGGCGGTGGCGTCGCCTCGAACACATACCGCGACGCGAAGACCGATAAAGAAGTGGCCGCTGACTCGGTGAGGCAATACGGCAACCAAGCGGTCTATGCTCGGAAGAAGGCGAATGCGAAAGATTCCGGCGTCGCCTCCGGCCCCGCCGACAAGGCCGAACAACAGATCGTCGTCACGCCCGAAACGGCCGACCTCGATCTCGACAAGGACAAAGCCAACATCGAAGTCGTCGATCGCTTCACCGAACCTTACTTCGCCCTCATCAACGCCAACACGCTGGCCGAGAACCAAATCCTCAGCCAACAACGCGTGGACGAACAGCTCCTCATCAAACTGCGCGGGAAGAACTATCTGGTGAGGTGATCGTTGTAGGACGGGCACTCCTGCCCGTCCAAAGGCAATCGTCTGGTTCAAATTGGGGTGCCACGGTCACGGAGCTTCGACGTGGCCGTGCGCGGGCGTGAAGGCTGATTCGCAATCCCACGACTACGGTCGCGTGACCGTCACCGTGTTGCTCCCTTTTTCGTTGCCGATCAAATCTAAGGGGTCAATCAAATCTAAGGGGTCAGGACTCGTTGTTGTCTGGTTTGCTCCTTTGCTTTGCCTTTTTATTCAGGTCAAAATCTAAATTCAGATCACAGAGTCCTGACCCCTTTGGCCAAATCGGGTTAATGCGGCGCGTTCGTCGAGGTCGCCGCCGGCACTCGTGTGTGACACTTCTCGCGGAGCCCAAAGTGAACCGTTGGTGCCTCACTCGGCCATAGAAAAGTACGCAGAGGTCAGGCGTCGTCGTTGTCTGACTTGTCGTTGAAGCGGACCTGCGGACGACCGCGCGGGTTAATCGTGGGAGCGAGTCCAAGGCGTTGCGCGGTGGATTCGATCCAAGCGGAGTCACCGAATGGGCTGCCTCGCTGAGCCGAACGGCGGAGTGCGATCAACTCGCGGTCTGTCAGCGGTTCATTGACGCGCGCCAACCAATGGGGAGAACGCGGGATCGGCCACGGAGACAGCAAGGCCGGAACCGGCTCAACGGATTGTTGCCAACGCCACAGCGAACCCCAACGCCAGTCTTCGGCGCGAGCAGTCAGTTCCGCTCGCAGCGCGTTCCGCTCGACATACCGACATACTGTCAGGAAGTGAGCGTCGTCTTGGATGGGAAAACTCTTGAACCGCCCTTGGTAGACATGGCCTGTGCCGGACGTGTGGTAATGAGCGTGGTAGCGCATCGTGTGCGTCGCCGTCACCCAGCGCAGGAACCGACTCATCTCCCCATCCTGAGAGGGACGTAACACCAAGTGCCAGTGATTCGGCATCAACTGGTAACAGAACAACTGCACCGGGTATCGCGCTAGTCCCTTGCTCAGTATCCGCTCGAACGCTTCGTAGTCCGCCTCCTTGCGAAAGATCGCAGCACGCGAGTTCCCCCGATTCAGGGCGTGATACAGTCCGCCCGCTTCATCCGCTCGTGGTGTTCTTGGCATCAAAACAAGCTAACAACCCGCGATCCGTAAATCAACGAGTCCTGACCCCTTTGATTTAACGTTGAAGGCGAGACCGCCGGTTGGGGAAAGCTCTTGTCATCAATGACGACAAACACCGCTCCGTTGTCATGTGGACACCGGTAGTACGCAGTTGCGTTGCAGATTCCCAACGCGATGAGACTCATCATGTGTCCATCGCCCCAGTCGAGCGGGATGTCAGGCTGCGTCAACTCGTCGATGTCGTGTTCTTCGCCGAATGCGCGGACTCGTTCGGAGAGTTGCAGGACATCAGGCGGCAGGTCGCTTTGGTCATTCGCCCAGGCCCACAGCCAAGTATCTGACACGAACGACTCGGACCCCAGAAGTTGAATCTTCCAAGTCTTGCCGCTGGAAAATGAAAGGGCGGCCGTTTCGAGGTCCAAATCCCAATCGTCCTCACCGACCAGTTCGTTCAAATGCCTCTGCTTTGCGAAGGACGAGAGCGCATGTGAGTCGAAGAGGGTTTGCAGTGTCAGAGACATGGACTTCTTTCAAGGGAGACCGCTCCGGGGCGACATCGGTCAGAATAGCTCGACCTTCCGTTGCCGGCCACTTTCGGACACTTCCTTCTTCCCGTTAATCTTCCAGCCGTCGTCTTCAAGCACAAGAAGAAAAATGTAGCGATCCTTCGACTCCGGAAAATTGTTTTTGCCTTCAGTAATGATTGTCGCCTTATTCCCTTTTACTTCGCAGTCCACCACGTGGCCACCCGCCAACCCGTATTGACTTGGGCTGCAACGCATTGAAACCAATCCGACACGTGAGATGCACTCGTCGGTACAGAACGGAACCATCGCCTTTCGACGAATTTCCGCCTCACGCTCCCGGAATGCGACAATCTCAGAGTCAGTAGTCGGAACAAATTTGTCGCTCCGCTGAATCGCAGCTTGTTCCCATCCATCCATTGCCGCAAAGAAGGCAAGCAGTACGCCTTTGGGGTCAGGGGAATGTTGATTATTCATAGACACGAACCCGTTGTATAGGAATGTTATTGTTCGAACTCGAATGTAACCGGGTCACGACCGTCAGAAAACATGAACGTGTATTTGAATTTCCACGGTCTCGAACCGCCGCTTGGTGGATAAGTGATATCGACTGTTGCGTCCATCGTGGTACCCGGGGCGGCGGTCCTCAGGCGTCCAGCAATGTCTCTTTCCATTGCCGAAACCCGGCCACGATTCAACCCACTTTCCATTGGCAAGATATTGCCAGAATTCTTTCCACCTCGTCCCCCCAATACTCTCGCAATCAAATGCCCTGCGTCATCGCCGGCGCCTGCAAGATTGCGCGCGGCTTTCGTCGTACCCGTTCCGTTTCCGAGATCTCCTCGGCCAACCGTTGATTCCGCCTTCGTGATTCGTCCGTCGGCATCTTTGGTCGCTTTTGTAGCACAGGCATTATGCGTCAGCAAAGGCTTGTCGTCTGGTCGTTCGCCGACGAAGTACGTGTGGAACTCGGCGACGCGGAAGTTGTAGACGGGGACGCCGCTCAGATACATCTCGCGGCGTGTGGCCGTGAGAGTTTGGTGTTCGCCGTGCGGGCCGGTGACCGTGGTGCCGATTGCCAGTTCGGCCGCGTTGACGAACTTGTTTTGCTCGACGATCCAGAATGGGTGTTCGTCCGTCGTCTTGATTGTTTGCGTACGGCCCGCTCCGTCGGTGAACGTCAGCTCACGCAGATGATCCGAGACGCGATGGAAGGTCTCTTCGATCCGTTGGAGTTTGACCTGCGAACCGAATTCCTCACGGGCCAGACAGATCAAAGGGGCCAGACAGATCAAAGGGGTCAGACAGATCAAAGGGGTCAGGACAGATCAAAGGGGTCGACAGATCAAAGGGGTCAGGACTCTTTGAAGTGGCCTAACCCCTTAGGTTTGCCCCAAAACGGTGAGCGTCAGCAACAATGAGTCCTGACCCCTTTGATTTGCCTGACGACAACGACGGCCGACAACCGATCCTCGACGCTCTCATGTCCGAAGCATGGGCCGCAGCCTTGGGGCAACTGGAACGAGTCGGCCGCGCCCGCTGTGCCTTCGCGAGCAACGAACTCCAAGCCATCGCCAACGACCCGAGCAAGTCCGACCAAATCCGCGACCGAGCGAGGGGCCTGATGAAGTAGCGGCCTTCAAAGGAACGAATCCTCACGCGGTGAAAGCTCCCGCTTGTCGCACCTGCGCCATCCGGAGCGGGGGACGTGAGTCC
>JAYTQJ010000790.1:0-13869 GCA_043746775.1 Schlesneria sp. | reverse complement strand
TGCGTGGCCGTGCTTTGGTCGTAGCGAAAGCACGGCCACACAAAGCCGTGACCGTGGCACCCAACTCAGGGCCTGCTCGCTGCTAATGGCGATACGACTTTCCGGATAGCCTCTGAGAGTGATGGAACATTCTACGTGGATGTCGCGCCCGGGATCGTCCTCGCTTACGCTTCGGGTTGGTGTGTCACTCCCAACGAAACAGCCCCGCAAGCGAGTGGCTTGCGGGGCTTGTGTGAGTCGTCGGTTGTTGCTGTTCACCGACGGCTTCAATTCACCGTGATCGCGATCCAACCATCAGCCACTTTGATTCGCGACACGTGAGCGGTGACCGTCTTCTTCGGGCCTTTGATGTCAACCTTGCCATCGAGCGTGCGGTCGGGCAGGACCGACTGAATCTTCTTGCGGATCACGCCGTTCGTCGCGAGGCCGCCACCCTCTGGAAACGCCACGTTGCCACGAGTCGCGATGATCTGCTTCCCCTTTACTTCAAACGCGATGGGGACCACGATCTCGCGGACAGGAATGTCGTCTTTCCCTTCCTGCTTGAAGCCCGCGCGAATCACCAGCACCAGCTCTCCTCCTTCGAGGCGGACGCGCATCGGATCGGCCGGAGCGAACGCAATGGCACTCAGCGACTTCGCTTCGTCCCCGTCTTCTGCTGCGGCTTTGACCGAGTCCAGCTTCACCTCGCGATTCAGAGCCTTGCTGAGAAACACTTCGAGCTTCGCCCGCAGCTCGGTGTCGTTCAGCGTCTGCCCCGCGAGTTCCATGCGGTCGATCGAGTTGTTGATGGCCGACTCGTGCAGCATCACCGTCGCACCGCGATCCGAAGCGAGGCCGCTGTGAGGCACATCGGCACCCAGTTCGCCTGTGCCCATCAAGCGTGAGTTCACACGCAGCGCGGTGTCTGTCGATTGGTACGTGATCGCGTCGGGATAAAGTCCCGCCGCACGCAGTCCCGCAAACACTTCCTTCTCAACCTTGGCGGTCGCATCGGCGAATGAGCGATCGACTTCCTCGTTGAACTTGGGGAGTACGCGATCTTGGATGCGACTCGCCGCGATCGCTTCGGCTTGGCCGCGTCGAGCCTCTACTTCTTGGGAAGCGATGTCGCGGGCGATCCCTCCAAACAGGAAGCCCCCGGCATTCGTTGAGATTCCCGTCGTCGTGTTGTGTGGGTTGACCGAGATCGTGGCGGGCGACGTGGAGAATTTCTGTCCGTCGAAGGTGATCCCCTTCGCCGCCAGGAACGTGTGATAGCCCGAGGTCTGTACCGTCGCTTGGCTCGTTACGCCAACCGTGTTGGACTGAATTGTCCCCGACAAGGCCATGTCAAATCGAGCCGTGTTCGGGCTAGGTCGCAGATCGATTCCGACGGTTGTCGAAGTCGTTTGTTGACCGCTGACCTGTGCGCCGAGGATGTTGTCCACCACTTGTCCGTTTTCGGTGCGAGCATCCGAAAGCAGGCGATTCAAAAACTCTTCGCTCGCCACGATGCGGCTGTTGTAGTTGAAGAGGTACTTCTGCAGGACGGCCGACAGACGCTCGCCGCCATCCGGTGCGAGTTTGCGGATCGCCGCATACGCTGCCCGCACTTTACCCGCATCTTCTTTCGCGCGAGATTCCGCGTAGGCATCGGTCGCGTCGAACAGAGCCTTGAGCTGGCCTCGCAACTGCTCGGTCGCATCGGCCGGTGCCTGCCAATTCGCCACGGTCAGGTACTGATCGACGGCCGCTTCATAAGCCAGAAACGCGGGTCGTCCGAGGAACTGCTTCTGATCTTCCGCAGTCAGAGTCGCTCGTCCCGCAATCTTCTCTTTACCGAGCTTCGCGGCAGCGATCGCCGCTTCGCTGTCGGCTCCCTTGGCCAGTGCCGCGCCGAGTTGGTCAGCTTTCACATACGCGAGCCATGGTCCACCGCCACCAATCCCGCTCAGGTAACTTTGGAGTCCGTTGACCGATGCCGTCACGGCTTGCCCAGCCTTGGCTAAGTTCGCCGCGCGGGCGGCAACCGGATCCATCTCAATCGTGTCGAGTGTCGCTTCCGCAAAGTCGATACGGCGAGCGAGTCGGTTGTGGAGGACGTTCAACGGGTCATGCAACGACGCAAACTTGGCATCACTGATCGCCCGCTGCATCACGTCGAGCTTGCGCTTCAACAGGTCGAGCGCAACTCGCTGCCCCTTCGAGTCCGACGAATCGAGCTTGGCATAGAAGTCCGCGACCGCCGCCGCCGCTCCTTGTGACCACTCGGTCCAAGTCCCGTCGAGCTTTGCGAATTCCTCGACGCTGAGCGCCGCTGGAGCCACGTTCGACAGAATTCCCGTCAAACCAGGTGGCCCCGATTTCGCCGCTTCTTCGACGGCCCAAGTCCCAGTCACCACACCCGCCACCACACCAAGTGCGGCCAGACCGCGTGCCCAGTTTCGTCCCCGCCAATACTGCGGACGCATCGCCTGTGTTGCCTGAATTACTCGGTTTCCCATGAGACCACTCCGTTGAATTCTTCAATGTTCCAAAACCGTCCGATGCGACTCACAGCTCGACTCACTTCGATCATCAATCCGACGAGGCCCCTGTCACCCAAATGACCTCGCACGGCTTCAATCTATCGACTCTGAACGCATCTCGGACGCAGCACGACACCGACCCGACCAACCGGATCAATCGCCGCACTTTCTAACCCCCGCTAATACGGGAGAACTTCGCCAAATCAGCCCAACCCGCAAATTCGACTTGACCGTCGCAGTCTACTTGCGGCCAAGAGGCTATTCAATCAACGTCCTTGAGAGGTCGATTCCGATGGATCGAAGTCCCACGGGCGCAGTCGCCGATTGGTGGTAGCCCTGTCGCTCCGCGACAGGAAGCGAGAACACATGAGTGGCGTTTGCCGTTGTTCCGAGGTGACTCGGCAGATCAGCGGTCCCTTGCTGATCGCGCTTCCTGTCGCGGGCGACAGGGCTACCTTCTCGGAATCACTGGCCTAGTAGTGTTTCGTTGGGGGACCACCCATTGACGACTGCACCCAAGTCCCAGTCCCAAAGTCCCGCCCTTCAATACGGCCTGACTTTCTGATCACGTTGTCCCCACGTATCCTGACGCACCGCGTTTTCTCCATTCTCGATTTCAAGGCTCGTTCCCTATGTCGCTCGATCTGTCTCGACGAGGCTTCTTCGCCGCCTCAGCCGCTTCGCTCGCCGTTGCTTCGACCGCTGTTCGAACTTCAGGTGCAGAGCCTGCATCAGACAAGGGTTCTCCATTCCGGTACTGCCTCAACACGAGCACGATTCGCGAGTGCCAATACCAAGGGAAGAAGGTCGATGCTGTTTCCGAGATCGAGATCGCCGCGAAGGCCGGGTACACCGGGATCGAACCGTGGATCCGATCGCTCGACAACTATGTCAAAGGGGGCGGCGTGCTGTCGGACCTGCGCAAGCGGATCGCCGACGCAGGACTCACTGTCGAGAGCGCGATTGGCTTCGCGGCCTTCCTGCACGAAGACGAAGCCAAACGGAAAGAAGGACTCGAAGAGGCCAAGCGGTGCATGGGCATGGTCCGCGAGATCGGCGGCGAACGTCTGGCCGCCCCTCCTGTTGGAGTCACCGATAAGACGGGCCTCGATCTGCTCCAACTGAGCGAACGCTATCGCGCGCTGTGCGAGGTCGGTCAGCAAGAGGGCGTCTACCCGCAACTCGAACTGTGGGGCTTTTCAAAAACTCTGGCCCGACTCGGCGAAGCGGCCTTCATCGGGATTGAAGCGGCTCATCCGAAAGCCTGCTTCCTGCTCGATGTCTATCACATCTTCAAGGGTGGTTCAGACTTTGAGGGCCTGAACATGTTCGCCGGTCGGCGCATGTTCAACTTCCATGTGAATGACTACCCCGCCGATCCCCCGCGCGCCACGATCAATGACGCCGCGCGCGTCTACTGCGGTGACGGTGTCGCTCCGCTCACCAGCATCTTCCGAACTCTGCGCGACAACGGCTATCGCGGCGTTCTATCGCTGGAGTTGTTCAACCCCAACTACTGGAAACAGGACGGACTGGAAGTCGCCCAGACCGGCCTCGAAAAAACCAAAGCCGCCGTGGCGAAAGCCTTCGCGTAATGCGGCCCATGTCGGCTTGATTTGTCATTCGGGGCGAGGCGGGCGATCACCGCAACACGCGTTCGGCGGCCACGGAAAGAATGAGCTGGTTCGCATCTGGTAAGCGGCATACTCGGGACGGCGACTCGTGATGGTTTTCTCCAACAGTGTCACTCCGGAAACCTTCAGCAGCAGGAACGAAATCAGCAGCGGGCTGAAGATCGTCCATGTGGCACCGCCGGATGCAGCGATCAAGTACAAGCCCCACCAGACGCAAAAGTCGCCGAAGTAATTCGGATGTCGAGTCAGTCGCCACAGGCCGCGATCCATGACTTGGCCAGCGTTTTGGGGATCGGCTTGGAAACGGGACATCTGGAAATCGCCGACCGCTTCAAAGAACAGGCCGACGCTACACAGAGCCACGCCCGCCAGATCGAGCCAGTCGAGTGGCTTCGATTTCGCGGCGACCATCGCAGCTTGAATTGGCATCGACACGATCCACAGGATGAGCCCCTGCAACAGGAAGACCGTCAGCAGACTGACCCACCAGAAACGCGGCCCGTGATGTTCACGCATTGCTCGGTAACGCCGGTCTTCACCGTGGCTCCAGTTTCGCCACAACAAATAGAGCGACAGCCGCAAGCCCCAAACTGTGGTCAGCACAGCCAGACTCCACGCACGAAAACTCGACTGCGCCGACGACGTGGATAGCAACGTGAACCACGCCACCAGCACGAAACCGGTTCCCCAAAACGGATCGACGATGCTGGCGTCTCGACGTGCGAGGCTGAGCAACCACAAGCTGGTCATCGTGGCGATCACGAGCAAGAGCGAACTCAACAGCATCGTGGTCAGTGGAGTCATGGCCTGCGATTCGGAAGTAGGATGGCCGCCCTCGGCCGTCGATCTTTGAAAATGCAGGACGGCCGAGAGCGGCCATCCTACGCGCGAACGTCAAACTCACTTTGTCAGCAGCGAATGCGAGACGAACCATTCCGTACCGTTCGCGTAACCGAATAACTCGGACACAGCGAGAAAGAATAAACGCCAGCGATGAAACCAGCGGCGAGCCTCAGCGCGTCCGTAAGTTGCGGCGAGGATCGGCAGCACCTCGCGGCGATGAGCGTCCAAGTTCGCGAGCCACGCTTCGGACGTGCGTTGATAGTGTTTGCCGTCCCAGCGCCATTGCTCGACGACCGTCATGTGCCGGTCGAACTGCCGCAGCATGTTCTCGCTCGGCATCAAACCGCCGGTGAAAAAATAGCGGCCCATCCAGTTCACATCGCCTTCAGTTTCGTAGGGATACACGAGCCGCTGATGGCAGAAATGATGGACGAACAGCCGGCCTTCCGGTCGCAGCCATGACGCGATTCGTTCCAACAGCAATTCGTAGTTCCGCATGTGCTCGAACATCTCCACCGAGACAGCACGGTCAAATCGATGCGGTTCAGTCACGAACTGGTTCATGTCGGCGGTGATAACGTGCAAGTTCGTGAGGCCGCGTGAGGCCGCTTCCGATTCGATGAATCGCCGTTGCGGAGCCGAATTCGAGACTGCCGTGATACGACTGTTTCGATACCGCTCGGCCATCCACAGCGACAGCGAACCCCAGCCGCAACCGAGTTCCAGAATCTGTTGGCCATCGGCCAGCTCGGCTCGCTGACAAGTGATTTCGAGTGCCGTCGTTTCGGCCTCAACTAACGACGTGTCTGCGGTCGGCCAGAAGCACGAGCTGTATTTGCGATGCGGGCCAAGTACGGCGGTAAAGAACTCCGGCGGCAATTCGTAATGCTGTTCGTTGGCCTTCTCTGGAACGGGTGCGATTGGCCCTGCACGCATCGACTGAACGAACGCTTGGAATTCCCTTGAATCGGCGTTGTCACTGCCGTGAGCGGATTCACGCAGGCGCTGCTCGCACAGCCGCCGAATCGCCGCGCGGGTGATCACGTCCGGGATCAAACCCCGTTCCACGGCTTCAATTCCCAAGGACATCAGGCTCATGCTGACCTCCCTGCCGCGGCGCGCGAACCGATCGCAATCGGGTCACGTTGGCAGAGTGGTTTATCGAATTGGATTTGCACGACGCCGGTGAACCGTTCGTCGAATGCCGCCTCGCAGTAGCTCAGGTAGTAATTCCACATGCGAATGAATCGGTCGGGAAAGCCCAGCCCGCGAACGTCATCCAGCCGCTCATGAAATCGTTGCCGCCACTCGCGCAGAGTCTGGGCGTAGTGCGTGCCGAAGTCCTCGGCGTGAACGAATCGCAAGTCGGTGACGCGAGACATCGATTCCATCATCGCGGTCATCGACGGCAGGCAACCGCCGGGAAAGACATATCTCTGGATGAAGTCCACCGATTTCAAATATTTGGCATAGCGACGATCCGGCATCACGATCCCCTGCAGCACGAACGTGCCCTCGGGCTTAAGCAACTCGCTGCATTTGCGGAAGTAAGTGTCGTAGTACTGATGCCCGACCGCTTCGATCATCTCGACGGAGACCAGCTTGTCGAACTGGCCCGTCAGGTCGCGATAGTCCTGCAACAGCAACGTCACGCGATCCGTTAGTCCAGCCTCGTCGATTCGTTGGCGAGCGACATCGAACTGTTGCTGCGAGATCGTTGTCGTCGTAACGCGGCAACCGAATTGCTTGGCCGCGTGAATTGCCAACCCGCCCCAGCCGGTGCCGATCTCCAGCAGATGATCACACGGACGCAGATCGAGTTTGCGGCAGATGCGATCCATTTTCTCCAGAGAAGCGTCACGCAACGTACTGGTCGGAGTGAGAAAGATGCCGCTCGAATAGGCCAGCGTGTCATCGAGCATGAGCCGGAAAAAATCGTTGCCGAGATCGTAATGAGCGTGAATGTTGCGACGACTTCCCGACTTACTGTTCGCGTGCCAGCGGTGATACAGCCGGTTGACCCACTTGGAGATTCGCGAAAGCCCGCGATCAAGCTGATCCGTGGCCTCGATGTTCCGCACGAAAATCCGAATGAATGCCGTCAGGTCGTCACAGTCCCAATCGCCGCGCAGATACGACTCGGCCACAGACAAGCTTCCGCCCAGAACCGCATGGCGGAAGAACGCCGGGTTATGGACTTGCAACGTAGCTTGCAAGTCGCCGCCGCGACCGAGCGTCGTTGAACCTGTCGCATCGGCCAATTGAATGGTCCCGCCGCTCAAATCGTGCAGGTTCTGCAACACCAGTCGTCGGGCGTACCGACTCAAGAATCCCATGCGATTCGGGGCAGCTACGGAGTCGTCCTCGTTCGACGGAGATTCCGCGGGAGAGTTCGAGAATTTGGTCGCGCAGGTTGTGCTCATAATGTCGTTTGTTTCGAAGATGAAAGTTGTGGCTCAGACACCGTCGCCTTCGGAGCGGCATGTCGTGGATGGGGCACATACGGGACTCGCTTCAGCCACAGCCGCAGCGCTTGCCAGTAGATGCCCAGAAAAATCTGCATCGTCATCAAGGGATATCGCAGCAGTGCGCGAGCAAGCTGCCAGCGCGTGATAGGTCGCCGTCGCAGTGACAGTGTCGCGTCGAATCGTTTGATGTCGTTCGAGTAGTTTTCGATGGTCACCGCCAGCCGCTCGCGCGGCTCGGTGACTCGCCAGCGATACGTCATGTCCATCGGCATGAACGGTGAAACGTGAAACTCTTTTGGGTTCTCGAACCGGGCTGCCCGTTGGCACTCCGTCCCGATTTGCTCATCGCGGAAATCGGTTGGAGCAGCGTCCCAGCCTGCGAAGCTCAACACATAGCAGTGCCGTTCATTCCACGGCGTGTTGCTGACTTCCGCGACGACGGTTTCAACCCGCTCGCCATCCACGTCGAAGCAGTAATAGAAGCTGACCGGATTCATGCCGAAGCCGAAGTAGCGGAAATTGGTCAGCAACCCGATCGGCCCGGCTGGACGAGTTCCGGTTCGCTGCTCAACCAAATCGCATACACAGTCGCCCAGCGGGTGAGCCGGATCGCCCAAATAGTCGGCGCGTCGGAACCGCGCCAGTGCTGGCCAGCGAGTGGACCAGACGCCGCGTCGCCCGAATATCGAGTCCAGTTCCGCCAAGTCCACGAAGACGAAAAACAACCGATATCGAAACGAATGCTCAATCGGATCGAGCCGTCGATGCTGCACGACACCTTCGTAAAGGCAGCTTCTCATGCCCGCGACTCCTTTGACATGAGAGCCTCACAAACACGCAAGGCACTGACGACGCCATCTTCATGGAAGCCGTTGCCCCAATACGCGCCGCAGAAGGAAGTCCGGTTGACGTTGATTAGCTCGCGATGCCGAGCCTGCGCGGCGGCACGCTGAACGGTGAAGATCGGATGGTGATACTCGAATCGCCGCAGCACCTTCGCCGGGTCAATCCGTTCGTCGTTGTTCAGCGTCGCGTTGCTGAGCGTCACGTTGAAAACGTGCTTCGATTGAAGATGCTGTAGGAGATTCATCTGATAGGTCACCGTGGCGGTCTGGCCGGCGGGGTTCGATGACGGACCCGTGAGACGGTAATTCCAACTCGCCCAAGCTCGCCTCCGCTTTGGCAGGACCGTTTGATCGGTGTGCAGTACGGCGAGGTTGCGTCCGTAAGGAAATTCGGACAACACGTCGCGCTCGGTCGAGGTCGAATCCGCCAACATCCGCAAGGCTTGGTCGCTGTGACAGGCAAAGACAACGTGATCGAAGGCTTCCGGCGAGTGATTTCGCGGGACGACGACCACGCCATCTGCCGAGCGGCGGACGGACTCAACCGCCGTACTGAGACGAATGCGATCTCGAAACCGTTCCGCCATCTTCGCGACGTAATTCCGAGAACCCCCTTCAATGACTCGCCACGTTGGCCGATTGCGAACGTTCAACAAGCCATGATTGCGGTAGAACTCGACGATGAACCGGATCGGAAATTTTTCAAACATCCCGACCGGGCACGACCAGATCGCGGCTCCCATCGGCAGCAGATAATGCTCGGCAAACTCACGCGAGTAGCGCTGCCTCGCGAGAAACTCACCAACCGTTGTTTCATCCGTCGTCGGGCCGCTCTGCACCAACTCGGGAGCATCGCGATTGAATCGCAGGATGTCGGCCAGCATCCGGTAGAAGCTCGGTCGCAGCAAATTCCGTCGTTGAGCAAACAGTCCATTTAGCGACGAGCCGTTGTACTCCAAGTTCGCCGCATCGCACCGCACACTGAAACCCATTGATGTCGCCTGCGATCGGACGCCCAGTTCGTTCAATAGTTCAATGAAATTGGGATACGTCCAATCGTTGAACACGATGAACCCGGTGTCGATCACCTGCCGCTCTCCGTCCCAATCGACCTCAACGGTATTCGTGTGCCCGCCGAGATAGTCGTTGGCCTCGAACAGCGTGATGTCATGGGAGAGACTGAGTCGATACGCCGCCGTCAGCCCGGATATTCCGGCTCCGATGATCGCGATCTTCATGATGGCGTCATCCTTTACTGTTGCGTGGCAGACCAACGAAAGGTCGTCAGCCCGTTGAGATCGCGGACAAAAACTTCCTCACCGCAAACGGCCAAATGCGCCCACGTTGGCGAATCGCTGATGTGATGCTGATCACGCAACTCGAACTTCATCGGATTGGCGTAAATCAGGAATAAGTCCCCCCGTTCATCGAGGGCCAGAATCTTTTTGTCTTGTGCGACGAGGCTCCAATACTTGCCGAACGGCGTGGTCACCCAGCGTTCCTTGCCCGTTGCGAAATCGATGCACGCGAAACGCTGATTCTTAAGATGCGTGTAGATGTGACCGTCGATGACGACCGGCGTGGACATGTAACCTTGCATTTTGTTCTGCCAGCGTTCGGTCACCGACATCTTCAGGCTGGCAGTGGCCTCATCGCCACTTTTGGCGAGATCGTACAGCCAAGATTTGCCGCCATAGGTACTCGTGAAAATCGAATCCCCGAACACCACCGGCGTGAGGATATTCATGCCGCGAAAAGCTTCGATCTTCTGCGACCAGAGTTCGCTGCCGGTGGCCTCATCGACCCCCGCGAGTTTCTCGCGGGTCTGCACTAAGAACTGCGGCTGTCCCGCGATCGTGGCTTTCATGGGCGACGAGAACGCGCTGCCGTTCATGCCGCCACCGTCTTGCAGTGACCGCCAGACTGTCTCGCCGTTTCGCTTGTTGAGCTTCACGAACGAGGCCCCGGCCTGAACGTAAACATGCTCGCCATCGACTAGCGGAGATGACACGCAACCAAACGTTGGCAGCGGCGATTTGAACCGCTCGACGAAATCGACTCGCCAGCGTTCCTTGCCGTTCGCGGCATCGAAACAGACCAGCACATCGCGCATTCCCGCGACGAACAGCGATTCGCCGTCGTAGGCTGGAGTCGCTCGAATCCATTCGCCGTTCTCCCAAGCGAAGAACGGAACCGATGTCGCACCCGGCCACTCGGCCGACCACAAGACTTTGCCGTCGGTTCGCGACAACGCCTGCACGACCTCGGTCTTCTTGCCGCGAGTCTCCGTGACGAAGACTCGGTCATCGCCGACAATCGGCCCGGAATAGCTCGGCCCTAATTCGACACGCCATTTTCGAGTGAGCGTCGCCTCATCGACCTGATCCGGCCACGCGGGCACCGCTGCCGCTTGTCCATCGCGCGACGGACCGCGCCACTGCGGCCACGTCGCGATTGGATCGGCGGCAAACAATGTCGTAGCCACGTTCGCCACAACATGGGCCACGCACGAGAAAACCCACGTCTTGGCGAACTTGGCTACCGTGAGATGGAATCGAGCGAATGTCATCGGTGCCTCAAGCATTCTTTCGTGGTTTGCGAGTCTTCTTGGGAGCAATCTCAGGCTGACGACTCAACGTCTTGGCGAACTCTTCGAGATGCCGCATCGTGTCGCAAAAAGCGGAGTAGCGGAGTCGTGTCCGAATCTCGGTCGTCAACGCTCGCCCGCCAACAACGACAGCGGTGTTGGTCTTGGACGCGGCCTCGGACAAGCGATTGAAACCGGCAATGAAGGACGACTCGTCCGGGATGTACGAAACGCTGAGCCACAACATTCGCGGCTCATGCTGCTGGATGGCATTCGCCATCGAATCAAACGGGATCGACGAACCGAGCAGCCGGGCATTCCAGCCGACCGCACGCAGCACGATCTCGGACATCGTCACCGGCAACGAATATTGATCCCCTTCAATGGTCGCCCCCAATGCGACGAGACCCGAGTCCGGCGGCGTCTGTTTCGACCGCAGCTCATGCAAGATCCGCAGAGCGATCTGGCACGAGCACCGCTCTTCATAGATGTCGGCTTCGTGGCATTCCCATTTCTCGCCGATGGTCCGAAATGCCACGGCGATGACTTCGTCAAAGATCTGACTCACCGGCTGACCGGCCAGAAACAGATCGAACACGATGGCCTGGCAGGCTTGCTCGTTGTTTCCGAGCAGTGCCGTCGCCAGTCGCTCGGCACAGCCTTCGATCCGACGTGCCTTTCGGTCATCCGTGGCAGACATCCCCAAGATTCGCGGCTCGACGACCGCATGATTATGTTCGCGCACGAATCGCAAAGCCTCTTGCACCGGAATCCGCCGATGCCCACCCGCTGTCTTCACTGTCGTCAATAATCCCTGATCGCACCACCGCTTGAGCGATGATTCGCTGACCCCAATCGCATTGGCCACTTGCTTCGGTGAAAGAAGGTGTTGCATGACTCGCATCAAAAGCGGACTGGTGAATTCGGCTGACTTTCCAAGTTGTTCAAGACAATACCATCAACTACAAAGGCGATCAACCTTAAAACATCCATAACGTCCATTTATTGGAAACGCGTGGTGGCCAGTCGAGTCCCACCCCGTCACAACCGAATCTGGGTCAATACGAACCAGACACCTTGTGCAGCCGTGAATGAGGTGTTTATTTCAGAGATGTAAACTAAAATAATCAGAATCTGGTTAAGCCTCACTGGCGACGCCGGTCTAGATTGGACTGAGCGATTTGAACGACTTGTCCTATGTCGGGCATCGCTCGGGAAGTTCCAGAAACCAGAGATTTAGGAGAGCGACATGTGGAATCGACGATTTTTTTGGAGTGCAGTGGCGGCGATGAGTCTGGCTCAAGGTGACTTGATGGCTGCGGATGTGGCGGGCAAAGACATCGTCACGACGGCGGTCGAAGCGGGTTCGTTCAAGACGTTGGCGGCGGCTTTGAAGGCCGGTGGATTGGTCGAGACTCTGCAAGGCAAAGGACCGTTCACGGTGTTTGCTCCGACGGACGAAGCATTTGCCAAATTGCCAGCGGGAACGGTCGAGACGCTGTTGAAGCCGGAGAACAAGGCGCAGCTCGTGTCGGTGCTGACGTATCACGTCGTGGCTGGCAAGGTGGGAGCGGCTCAAGTCGTCAAGCTGAATGCGGCCGCGACCGTGAATGGTCAGCGAGTCAACATCAAGGTTGAAGATGGCAATGTGCGAGTCGATCAAGCAACTGTCGTGAAGGCCGACATTGATTGCTCGAACGGGATTATTCACGTCGTCGATCAAGTGCTGCTGCCTTCTGGCGACAACATTCCGGCGACGGCTGCGAAGGCCGGAACGTTTAAGACATTGCTCGCCGCCGCGAAGGCAGCCGGATTGGTCGAAGTGCTGTCTGGTGACAAGCCGCTGACTGTCTTCGCTCCGACGGACGAAGCGTTTGCGAATTTGCCGGCTGGCACGGTCGAGAGCCTGCTCAAGCCAGAGAACAAAGAGAAGCTAGCGGCGATCCTGGCCTTCCACGTTGTGCCCGGTCGTGTGTTCTCCGGCGACGTGCTGAGCAAGAAGGAACTGAAGACCGTTCAAGGCGGCACGTTGACCGCCGCGATGAAGAACGGCGCGGCGACCATCAACGGTGTCAAACTTCTCACGACGGACATCGATGCCTCGAACGGAGTCATTCATGTGATTGACGGTGTGATGTTGCCTGCAGCCACGGTGAAGACCTCCCACGTCATGCCGTCTCAGACGACAACTGTGTCGAACGTCTGCCCGACTTCCGGTCGAGTGACGTACTCTCTGGTACAGACTCGCCACTTCCGTCGCTAATACTGGTCGGGTGTGTTTCCCCGTACTGGTGCTCGCCAGAGTTCCCAGCCGACTCTGCAACAACACTTGAGCCGTCGTTCGGCTCAAGTGTTTTCGTGTTGAACGCGCTGGCCGTTCCCGGTCCATTATCGAGATCACACTGATGTCTGCTGGTTCGCGAATTCTTGTCACTGGCGGCACGGGCTACGTCGGCGGAAGATTGATTCCGTTACTGGAACAGTGTGGGCATCAGGTTCGTTGCCTAGCTCGGCGACCAGAGTTCTTGCAGCAACGCGTGGGGCCGCAGACGGAGGTTGTCGCTGGAGATGTGTTGCAGCCAGAGACCTTGGCGTCTGCTCTCGAAGGGATCGAAACCGCGTTTTATCTCGTGCATTCCATGGGAGCGGGCAAGGACTTCGAGGACGAAGATCGCGTCGCCGCCCGCAATTTTGCCGAAGCCGCGAAACGAAGTGGAGTGCGGCGCATCGTCTATCTCGGTGGTCTGGGTGACGAGCAGCAGCAGCTCTCAAAACATCTGCGCAGTCGGCAAGAGGTTGGCGCGATCCTGCGCGAGTCGGGCGCACAAGTTGTCGAGTTCCGGGCGTCGATCGTGATTGGCTCCGGCAGCTTGTCGTTTGAACTGATCCGAACGTTAGTGCAAAAACTTCCGGTGATGATTTGCCCGAAATGGGTGTCAACACCGGCGCAGCCGATCGCGATTGAAGACCTGTTGAGCTACC
>JAYTQJ010000789.1:0-5890 GCA_043746775.1 Schlesneria sp. | reverse complement strand
AATTCGTGAGAATTCAGCCGGCTTTGATGATCGTCTGAAGTCTTACGACTTCAGCTACACCCCAAAGTGAGTGCCATTGGGCTGACGCCGCCCCGCTCCGAAAATCTGAAGAGGGCTGACGCCCAAGAGTCGCCTTCCGCTTGTGCCGTAACAAGTACGACACGACATCATTTGCTCGCGGCAGGCAGCGGGCGACGATGCTCTTGAAAGAACTTCACGATCAACGCGGGAGCTTCGTCCGGGTACTTGTGCGTTCCCGAATGAATCAGCGTCACGACCGGATTGCCGCTCTTCGACGAGTACAGTGTGCAGTCCTTGTTCGTCCCCCACGGAGCGCCGTCGTCGCAGTCGTTGAGCTTCCGCAGATGCGCCATCGCAAGCTGCTGCCACGAGAACTTCACGAGTTGATCGTTCTCACCTGCGACGTGCAGCACCGGCTTCGGCTTGAGATCCTTGCCGACGCGACCTGCCGCCGATGCGGAAGGGGCCATCGCCGCAAACACGTCGCCGCGCGCGGCCCACAACAGATACGTGAAGCCGCCGCCATTGGAATGCCCCGTCGAATAGACGCGACGCTCGTCGATCTTGTGCTGCTCTTTCATCGCAGCAAACACGGCGTCGAAGAACTTCAAATCGCGATCCGCCTGATCCCCCACCGTCGCCTGCCAACCGGGCTTCTTCCCCTCGGGATCGGTCAGCCGCCCCGGCGTGTTCAGCCCCTGCATGTAGACCACGACCGCTTCCGGCCACAGCTCGTGCAGCCGAAAACTGCGAGCCGCATTGCGCATGTTCCCGCCATGCCCATGAAACCCGAAGACCAGCGGCGGCGGCTCGTTTGAAGACTTGCTCGGCGCGAACACATCCGCCTCCCGCTTCACACCATCGACTGTCCACTCCATCCGTTTGGGAACCGCCTCCGCAGCAAAACTGCTGCCTGTCAAAGACAGCACCAACAACAAACTTGCCAACATCGACTTCATCTTCGGCTCCTCAATTTGTCTCTTCTTGATTCGTACTACTCACGATTTGTTTCTTCGCCTTGCACGCAGATTTTGACGGAGTGACACGCTCGTACCTTGGCGATCACGGTTCTTTACTCCGAAGGAGTTGCGTCACATAGCCCAGGGTTGCCGCGCCTCGCGGCTACCCTGGGAAGGCGAGGGTTGAACCGCTTCTACCTTCTACCCCAACGGGGTTGCGTCATCCGACCAGCCTGACGCAACCCCGTTGGGGTAGAAGACAGTTCTGTACTCCCGACCCAAGGTAGCTCGCTCCGCTCGCAACCTTGGGCTATGAGACGCAACTCCTTCGGAGTACAGGCAGGACGTGTTCATGGCCACGAGCAACAACGCAGTTTGGTTTCGGTTGCGTCCCAAGCCCTCGCTGGACGATTCGTGGTTCACTCGGCTCAGTTCTGATCGAGCCACTTCACCGCAGATACTTCTTCGGGATCTCCGCCCCGGCGACGTGTTCTAGCTTTCGGATCTTGCACATCTGGTAGACGTGGATGCGGAAGTCGGGGCAGGTGCTGACGAGGCAATACGCGTCCGTCGGTGTGAAGCCGTAATCCGTGATGAGCCAGTCCATGAGCATGATCGTCGCGGTCTCGACCGCCACTTCGAGCGGCCGCGACGCATGAATGGCGATGATCGAATCGGGTTTGTCAATCCGCATCCACGGTGTCTTGCGACCCTTAATCAGATCGAACTTGATGCGCGTCGTCGCTTTCGTTTCGGCGGCGGTGCCCGAGAACTCGGTGTCACCCTGACTGGCATGGACATCTCCCAAGCAGAAGAGTGCGCCCGGATGAAAGACCGGCAAGTGAACGCGATTCCCCGGCGCGACATCGCGGATGTCGAGGTTCCCGCCCCACTCGCCCTGCCCGTCGAGACTCGTCGTGACCTCGCGATCCGGGCAGACACCGAGCGTCCCGATGAACGGCGTGATGGGCCAGGTGATCTTGTCGTTGAAGCGCATCGTGCCATCGCGCGTCGTGCCGCTGGGACCGGGTGTGTGCGGGAAAATCTTCGTCGTGTACTCGCTCGACAGTTCGGGCCAGCGCGTCGATTCTCCCAGCGGACCACGTCGCGGACCGACCGCAACCCACGAGTAATCATCGACGAGGATGTCCTCGATCGTGACGACCAGCGTGTCCCCCTTCTCGGCCCCATTGACGAAGATCGGCCCCGCGATCGGATTGGCCAGCGCGGGCGTGCGATCAAACCCCGGCCGCTTCCCCGGAATCGCTTTGTCCTCGGCCGTCTTAAAAAAGCCGGTACTCGCGTCATACGTCTCGATCTCAAAGCTCTCGCCCGGCGTCACGCGCAGCAGCGGCTCGTCACGAAAATCGAAGGCATATTTGCGGGCTTGTTCACGGTGGATGCGCTGCATGGCGGAAAGGTCTCCAAACACAAGTTGAGAAATCGTGATCCCTCGCCAAGGTAGCCCCAGCAGGCAACGCTGCTAAGGATTTCGAGGCTACAAAACAAGGCCAATCGAACGTACCAGAAGTCGTAAGACTTCTGGAGAGCCATCGAGTCGTCAGAATTCTCACGAATTCTGCTACAGAAATCCTGAACGTGGCAGGAGACAACGAATGAGTGCCAAAGACCGCGTTTGTGGATTCGCTGCCGCCGCCATTCATTCCTCTCTATTTGTCCGACGACCTACACGGATGTCTTTGGCTTCGAGACGAACCACGGGTAGATCGTCGGAAGCACAAGCGTCGTCAGTAATGTGGACGTGATGAGTCCGCCGATGACGACCGTGGCGAGTGGCCGTTGCATTTCGGCTCCGGCGGATCGAGACAGGGCCATTGGGAGGAAGCCCAGACTGGCGACGAGGGCCGTCATCAGCACGGGTCTGAGTCGCGCCATCGCGGCCTCTTCGGCGGCGGCTTGCGGGAGCTGTCCCTCTTCGCGCAGGTTCTCGGCCGCGCTGACCCAGACGAGGCCGTTGAGGACCGCGACTCCAAACAGCGCGATAAAGCCGACTCCCGCCGAGATGCTGAACGGCATCCCTCGCAATGCCAGCGCGAAGACTCCACCTGACGCGGCGATCGGCACGGCGAGGAAGATCAGCGATGCCAGCCGCGCCGAATGAAACGTCGTGTGCAACAGCAAGAAAATCAGCAGCAGGACGACCGGTGTGACGAGGGCCAGCCGCAGACTGGCCGATTGCAGGTTCTCGAAGTCACCGCCCCATTTGATCTCGTAGCCGGTCGGAAGAGTCACGTCGCGCGCGATGGTGCGCTGCGCTTCCTGCACGAAGCTCGCCACGTCTCGACCGCGCACGTTGGCTTGAATGAACGTGCGGCGGCGAGTCCCCTCGTGCTCAATGCTGGGGGGCGATTCCTCGACGATCAGGTCCGCCAACTCACCGAGTGGAATCTGATGGCCATCGGCGGCGAAGACCGGAAGCTGTTCGAGTCGCTTCACATCCTGACGCCATTCGAGCGGAATGCGGACGATGATCGGGAACCGCATCCGCCCTTGAAAGACCAGCCCCGCCTTGCGACCGCCGAGAGCGGCCACCGTTTCCATGACGCGCGCCGCGTCGATGCCGTACCGCGACAGAGCTTGCGGTTTGACTTGGATTCTGACCGTCGGCAGGTCGGCCTGATGTTCGGCCTTCACGTCGGCAGCTCCTGAGATGCCACTCAGAATCTTTTCGATCCGCTTGCCGAGGTGCGCGATCTTCGACAAGTCTTCGCCGTACAGCAGCACCGCCACATCCGCTTTGACACCCGCAACCAACTCATCGACCCGCATCTCAATTGGCTGTGTGAAGGCGAACAGACTGGCGGGAACGTTGTCGGTCAGCACGGCCGACATCTCGGCGATCAGTTCGTCGCGCGACTTGTGCTGCGGCCAGTCGTGTTCCGGCTTGAGCATCACCCAGATGTCGGTCTGCTGGACTCCCATGACATCGTTGGCGATCTCGGGCCGCCCGGTCTTGCAGAAGACCGTCTTCACCTCGGGAAACTTCAGCAGCAGCGTCTCGACCTGAGTCCCCAGCGGCAGTGCATCTTCGAGCGTCGCGCTCGGCAGGCGGTTGGCTTCGATCAGAATGTCTCCCTCATCGAGTCGCGGCATGAACTCGGCTCCGAGTCGCGCCGCGACAGGGACGCTCACGGCGAACACGAGGCACGCCAGCATCACCGTCAGTACCGGATGCGCGACGACACGACGGACGAGCGGGTGATAGATCCGGTGCAGCACGCGGATGAGCCAAATCTCTTTCTCTTCCATCTTCTTCGGCAGTGCGAGCGACGCGAGAGCGGGCATCAGCGTCAGCGACAACACCAGCGAACCAGCCAGCGCGAACAGGACCGTCAGCGCCATCGGCCGAAACAGTTTGCCTTCCGATCCCTGCAAGAAGAGGAGCGGAACGTAGACGATCGCCACGATCAGCTCACCGAACATGGTCGGCTTGCGGACTTCAATCGCCGCGTCGCGGATGACCTCTTCGTGCGGACGCCCCTCGCGGTTCAGTGAGATGCGCCGGATGCAGTTCTCGATCATGATGACCGAGCTATCGACGATCAGCCCGAAGTCGATCGCGCCGAGACTCATCAGGCTGGCGGAGACGCCGAGGACTCCCATCAGGTTCGCGGCGAAGAGCATCGAGAGCGGAATGGCCAGTGCCACGATGATCCCGGCGCGCAGGCTGCCGAGCATCACCAGCAGCACGATGATGACCAAGCAGCCTCCTTCGAGCAGGTTCTTCTCGACGGTGTGCAGCGTCCGTTCGATCAGGTCTGCGCGGTCGTAGATCACTTCGATCGTGACGCCCTTCGGCAGCGTGGGTGCAATCTCGTCGAGACGTTTCTTCGCGGCATGGACAACCTCGCGCGAGTTGGCTCCGAACAGCATCATCACCATCCCCGTGACCGCTTCGCCCCGACCGTCGCGCGTGACGGAGCCTTGGCGCGACAGCGGCGCGATCACCACGTCGGCCACATCGCGGATCAGCACGGGCGACCCGGACTTGCCGACATGCACGACAACCTGCTCGATGTCCTCGACGCCGCTCAGCAACGCCTGCCCGCGAATGAAGCGTTGCTCGCCGTAATGGACAACATAGCCGCCGCCCGCCGTCGCGTTGTTGTCTTCCAACGCACGAAACAGATCGGCGAGCGAGACGCCGAAACTAGCGAGCCGGTTCGGATCGGGCTGGACCTCGAACGATTGATAGAAGCCGCCGTGCGAGTTGATCTCGGTCACACCCGGCACCTGTCGCAGACGCGGTGCGATCTGCCATTCGAGGATCGTGCGCAACTCCATCGCCGACAGATGCTCGGCCTTCACCTCGAACTGCAAAATCTCACCGAGGGCCGTGGTGAGCGGAATCAGTCGCGGCGTGCCGTATCCGGCGGGAATCTTCTCGATGGCATCGGGCAACCGCTCAGTGACGAGTTGCCGCGCGCGATAGATGTTTGCTCCTTCTCGAAACACGACCGTGACGGACGAGATGCCGAGCTTCGAGACACTGCGCACTTCCTCGACATCGGGCAGCCCGGTCATCGACTGCTCGACGGGATACGTCACGTACTGCTCGACCTCGAGCGGCGAAAGGGCACCGGCGTCGGTGACGATCTGCACCTGCACGTTCGTCAAATCGGGAACCGCATCAATCGGCAGGCCGAGCGCGGAATAAACGCCCATCCCGCTCATCAGCAGCACCAGACAGACGACCAACATTCGGTTGTGCAGCGAGAATTCAATCAGCTTAGAGAGCATGAGATTCGTATTTCCTGTCCCCTCGCCCCAGCTTGGCGGGGAGAGGGTTAGGGTGAGGGGGTCTTCAAATTCAGGCATGTCGAGACTCAAAACCAACCCGAAGCGTGAGCGAGGGAGTTCCCTTTGCGAGGCGTCATCGCCGTTCGGCC
>JAYTQJ010000788.1:0-13908 GCA_043746775.1 Schlesneria sp. | reverse complement strand
GAATTCGTGAGAATTCAGCCGGCTTTGACGATCCTCTGAAGTCTTACGACTTCAGCTACACCCCAAAGTGAGTGCCATTGGGCGTCAGCCCCCTGATTCTTTGAAGGCGGGCTTACGCCCCAGAATCAGGGGGCTGACGCCGCCCCGCTCAGAGGTCTCCTCAAAGACCGCGCGAGGGATAACTCGCCTTGTTCGGTGATGTGGGTCCGGCTACTCTCCGCGCCGGTTGGTGCGGTTTGCTCGCGCTGAGTTGCTTCGTTGTCTCCCCCCGGAAAGGCAGGTCTTTTGTCGATGAACAGGCTTCTTGTTGCTGTGCTGTCGATGTCCGTTGCGTGGTGTTCGTCGTCGGTCTTCGCTCAGGAACTGACACTCGGTTCCGCCGCTCCGAAGTTGGAGTTGAAGGAGTTCGTGAAAGGGGACGCCGTGAAAGGCTTCACCAAGGGGAAGACCTATGTCGTCGAGTTCTGGGCGACATGGTGCGGTCCCTGCCGGACGACGATTCCGCATCTGACGAAGTTGCAGAAGAAATACAAAAACGAACTGACCGTCATCGGAGTGGCGATTCTGGAAGAAGACCAAAGCGCTGTCGCCACGTTCGTCGAAGAGATGGGCGACAAGATGGATTATCGCGTGGCTCTCGACGCCGTGCCCAAGGACGGTTCACCCGAAGAGGGAGCGATGGTCAAGAACTGGATGGAGGCATCCGGACAGGCGGGCATCCCGGCCGCATTCATCGTGAATGGCGAAGGATTGATCGCGTGGATCGGGCATCCCGGTTCGATGGACGATCCGCTCGAAAAGGTCATGACCGGCAAGTGGGACATCGCGGCCGAGGCTTTGAAGCTCAAGGAACTCCTCGCCCAGAAGAAGAAGTTGGAAGCGACGTTCAAGAAGCTTCAAACTCTGTTCGGCAAGTTTGAAGACGATGGCGACGCGGCCGATCTGCTGACGGAACTGGACCTCGCCGCGAAGAACTTGCCCGACCGCGCCGACCAGTTTTCGATGATCAAGTTCCAGATTCTGGCCAGTCCCAAAGGCAACGCCGATCAGGCCCTCTCGCTCGGCGAAAAGCTCGTGGCCTCGGAACTCGGTGAGAACCCCGAGGCACTCAACAACCTCGCGTGGATGCTCGTCGCACCCGACCGCGAAAAGAAGGCCGATGCCAAGCTGCTCAAGTTCGCGTTAAAGGCGGCGCTGAAGGCGGACAACCTGTCCGAGCGCAAGGACCCGTCGATCGCCGACACACTCGCGAAGGCGTACTTCGACAACAGCCAAATTGAGAAGGCGATTGAGACTCAAGAACGCGTCGTCGAGTTGGCGGTCGGCTCGGAACTCGAAAACGATCCCGGTGTGAAGAAGCGGCTGCGACAGTACAAGCGGGCACTCGACGCTTCGCAGAAAGACGCTCAGCCCAAGACCGACACACCGAAGTGATCGCAGAGTCAAAACCGCCTCTGGAAAACGTAGGGTAAGCGTCTCGCTTGCCCGTCTTTCACCTCGCGCGATCTGTGAAGAGACATCTGAGCGGGGCGGCGTCAGCCCAATGGCACTCACTTTGGGGTGTAGCTGAAGTCGTAAGACTTCAGATGATCGTCCAAGACGATTGAATTCTCACGAATTCAGCTACGTCGCACGGACCACCCATTTGAAATTCGCACAAAGTGAGTGCCATTGAGCTGACGGTGCCCCGCTCGGAAATGTCTCACTGTGTGCCGTGCGCGACAGAAGAGAGGCATCACCGGACCTTCGAGCCGGTGTACTTCTCGTACAGCTTCGCCGCTGCGGGGTGTTCCGCCGAAAGCTGCTTGAGATCGTCGGCCTTGAACTCTTCGACGACCGCTTTGCCGTCGTTCTTCTTCGTCAGCCTGACCCGAATGTTGCGGCCGTTCTCATCCGAGATTTCGAGTTCGCCGTCAGCGTCTTCCGCACGGATCGTGCGTGCTGCCGAGGGAGCGGAACTGAATTCAGAGGGGACTCGACGCGCTCCGTTGGCGACACCGAACTGTCCCGGCCCCATTTGAATTTGGATGGCCCCGCCGAGATTGCCGCCTCCGATTTGGACGTTGCCGTTGCGAGCCGCGTATTGCTCGTACAGTTTGAACGCTTCGGGATGGTTCTTCTTCAACTCGGCGGAGTCGGCCGCTTTGAACTCGTCCGTCTTGGGTTTGCCATCGACGGTGCGAGTTTGTCGAACCACGATGTCTTTGCCCGACTTGTCTCGAATCTCAATCCGTTCGTCACCCCGTTCGACCTGGATTGCACGTTCGTTGTTGATGATGGTCGTTTGGACTTTCACACCGTTCGCTCCGTTGAGAGCCACGTTGAGTTGCACATTCGGAGGGATGTTCGGGCCGCCCGGAATCGCGGGAAGTGCCGGTTGTCTTGCGGCACGCGCTCCCAGAATCTCGCCCAGTTTAAGGGCGGAATTTGCTCGCAAGGCAACCGGCCGATTCTGTGATTGAGCCAGCTTCGTGAGTTCCGCTTTCGTCGCCGCCGAAGTCTCGGCATTGTTGGACGCGAGGAGTCGCGTCAGGACATCGAAGCAGTGAAGCATCGTTTCTTTGCGACCTTCACCCGCTTCCTTCGCCACGGGCGCCACGGCCGCCTGGCCCATTTCCAACAGCTTGCTCGTTGTCTCGCGCCGCTGGAGCAGGTCCCCTTCAGCCAGCGTCTTGATGTGACGAGCCACCTCGGCCTGCGTGTCGTCAGCGGGTTCGACAATCGGCGCGGCAGCTTTCTCGGGAGCGGGTTCGTCGGCACCCAACGAAGTTGAGAATGCCGTCAGCATCAAGACCGAAAGAGTCCTCGCCGAACACCAATGTCGATTCATTGCAGACTCCTCAAAAGAGAGACAGGGCACCGCCGGGTGTCGTTATAACTCGCACGACCATGAGTGAGATGTTCGAGGCGAGCCGTGTGCCGTAAGGCCACGGGTTTCCGTGTCGTGAACAAGAACCCGCAGCCTTACGGCATGCGGCTCGCCAATCTCTCATCTGAAGCCGCGTGAGGTATGGCCAGCGGGACCAGAGTGTATCGCCGCCCGTGAAAGGGGGCGACGGCGTTTACTGCCGCAGCCACGTTCCACACCAGACTGCGGCCAGTCCCAGCAGCACGTTCGCGGTGAGATGCGACAGCCCGACAGTCAAGCTGCTGTTGCCGTCTCGGACCGAAAGCTGAACGGTCTCGTGTGCGAGTGACGAGAACGTCGTCAGCCCACCGAGGAATCCGGTCACCAAGAGCAACCGCATCGAGTCGGAAAGCCCTTTCGGTTCGGGAGCGGCTCCCAACAGGAAGCCGATCAACAGCGAACCGGCCACGTTGACGAGCAAAGTTCCAGACGCGGCATAAGCGGGCCAAGCCGACTTCATCACGTCACTGACCAGAAATCGAACCACAGATCCGACCGAGCCGCCGAGTGCAACGAAGAACAGTTTGTCCATGACTCAATGGCACTCACTTTGAGGTGTAGCTGAAGTCGTCAGACTTCAGAAGATCGTCAAAGCCGGCTGAATTCTCACGAATTCAGCTACGTCGCACAGAACGTCGATTTGTAATTCGCTCAAAGTGTGTGCCATCGGCCTGACTCACGCCCTTACGGAAACACCAGCACACGTCACTTCGTGGCGATCTTCCACAGTGACTTGTCGCTCCGCACATAGATCGCGCCGTTGGCGATCGCGGGTGTGCAGAGGATCGTGTCGTCGAGGTTGTTCGTCGAAACGAGTTCGCCCTGATCGTCACCCGGCTTCACGACATGGGCTTCACCCTTCTCATTAAAGAAGTAGAGATGACCTCCCGCCGCGACGGGTGATCCGCTGAAAGGTCCGGTCAGTCGCAGCTTCCACTTTTCATCACCGGTCTTGGCGTCACCGCAGGTCACAACACCAGCGCCGTTCACCGAAAACAATCGGCCTTGGTAGACGATTGGGCTGGAAGTCGCGGGGCCAAGCTTGCCGACGCGCCACAGGACTTCGATGTTCTCGCTCCCCGTCGGTGGCCGAATGGCGGTGATCCCCTGCGAGGGAATGAACACCACGCCGTCGGACACGACCGACGAAGGGATTGTGGAGGCACCCTCTTTGTAATTCCAAGCGATCGTTCCCGTGAGCGGCCTCACGGCGGCGAGTCCTTCGGACGATTGCAGCAGCACCAAGTCTTCATCGCTCGTCGGCCCTTTATTGAGCAGCGCGGCCGAAGTCCAGTTGGCTCGCTTTGGACGCTTCATCGTCCAGCGCGAGACACCCGTCGCAACATCAACGCCCGTCGCCAACGACTCACTGTCGTTCTCGACCTGCGCCACCAGCGTGTCACCCACGACGACGGGCGACGACGCCATTCCCAAGCTGTTGCTGGCGTTGGGGTGGTCGTACGTCAACCCGCGAAACCACAGCAAGTTGCCATCGAGATCGAGGCAGATCAAATCGTTGCTGGAATAGAGGGCGAAGAGGCGTTGGCCATCGCTCGCGGGCGTTGGCGTGGCGTTACACATTTTGGGATGACTGCTGGTCCGACCGGTCGCCGTGAACTGCCGCTCCCACACGGAGGAACCATCCTTGGCGTCGAAGCAGAACACATGCAGTCGATCCTGTCGGTAGCCGCTTGAGCCAGTTAGGAAGACACGCTCGCCGATGATGATCGGCGACGACAGACCGCGACCGGGTAACGATGCCTTCCAAGCAATGTTCTCGATGGCCGACCACGTCACGGGGAGAGACGCATCCTCCGCTACACCCGTTGTGTCGCTTCCTCGAAACTGCCGCCAATCGCCCGCAGCCGCGAGTCCCGTCAGCGCGATGATCCCGACCGAAGCCATCCAGCTTGCCCGCAAATATCTCATGTTGCACATGCTGTATTCCCTTCGGCGTGTGCCGAGTTTAGGTCTTCGTTGAAAACAGTCCGTCGTTCGTTCAGCGATCCAATTGTGAGGTCGTCACCGCGCTCTGGCTGGGCAGGATTGCGGCTCCAGCCGAATCGCAAACACGAACTTGGTACTTCCAATCCTGTGCCCAATCCTCGGTCTGTTCGTTCTGGCAGACCTTGATGAGGATGGTGTTCGCACCCGACTTCAGCTTCGCTTTCACGCGGTACTGATCGAGCTGCGTGCCGCGATGGTACTCATCACGAGCGAAGACCAGCTCACCGTTGACCCACAACTTCCACGCGTTGGGTGTGCCGAGCCGCAGTTCGATGCTGCGCGGAGTGTCCGTTGTGAATGTCGTGTATCCATACGTGATCGCCCCTTTGTGGGGAGCCGTCTTCTTAGCAATGTTGAACACGCCGTACTCGTCGTCGGTGACGTGATGCTCCCACGCGACATCGCCCATTTTTCCGGGCAGCTTGGCCGTGAGATCGACTTGCGATTCCGGAGGGTAAGCCACGTCGAACCCCTTCTTGTCGGTGTTGTCAAACGGGCCGATGAGATGCCACGCGGTGAGGAATCCAAAGTGCTTCGGCAGATCAACGGTCTCTCCCATTTCTCGCAACGGCTTGACGATCGCTTTCACCTGATCGTCGTCAATAGCGCCCGAGAGTGCTTCACGAAAGAGGGCGATTGCGTCGGCCGACTTCTTGTCCTCGTGAGCCTTCGTCGCACGATCCAGCAACCGCTGCACGGCCTCGCGCCGGAACTCGGGGCTGGCATCGCGAAGCATTCTGGGGATGAGCCGATCGCTGGCCGAAGCATCGACCTTGATGAGCCACTCATAGGCCAGTCGGCGCGCTTCGGGGTGGCGAGCGACATCTTGGACGAAGGTTTCCAGTTCGCGTTGGGGGAGCGGGTGCGATTGCTTCAGTTCTCGTGCAGCCACGGCTTCAAACGCTCCACGCAGCCAATTCGCGGCGAGCGGATTCGCGTCGTCAAACGCCTTCAGGATAGGGAGCAGCGTGGCGGCATCGCCTCGCGACAACTCCTTCACTGCCGCAATGGCGTTCGCGTGGCCAGATCCTTCCGCCGCGACGGCGCGAATCGCTCGCACGTTCTCGTCCAGTGAAGCGGCCTCACTCGCGAACGGCCATGCCGCCACAACCGCCACCCAGACGAACGAGACTCGCCACACTCGAACAACTCGACACGCACAACCTGACTTCATCACGGCTTCCTTCACAAGGCAACCTGCTCACAGCCCGGACTTCCTCAGCGGAACCGGCGCCATAAATCGTGGCGGATTGTAGTCGCCGCTCCTCGCAAATGGGAAACGTCGTCGGTGCCTGTTCGAGGTCAATGTGGCGTCGCCTGTCGAAGGCTCGGTTCACACTCCCTTGAAGCCACTCGCTGCCCGCGTGATGGAGATCAGAGCCATCGCCTTTTTCAAAGTAGGGTGGGACAAGCTCGCTTCGAGCGCCGGCCCACCAATGGGAATCGTCGAGTAATCATGGTGGGCCGGCGCGGCGAAACGCCGCTGGTCCCACCCTACAGCTTTCGGAGTCCCAACAAGGCGATGGCCCTGGAGGAAGATCAAGGCACCTTGCAACTCGCTTTCGACACGAGTAGGTTCGCGCGACCAGAAAGGGACACGCCATGAAATCCGCATCACTTTTGTTGTTCGTTAGCCTGCTGCTTGCATCCCCCATCACCGCGCACTCCGCCGAGCCGTTTCGCGCCGGAGCGGCCACGAGCGTCATCACACCCGAGATTGGGCGTGAGATCATTGGCGGGTTCGTGCCGTTTCCGTCCAAGCACATTCACGATGAACTGCATGCCCGATGTCTCGTGCTGGATGACGGGACGACGAAGATCGCCCTCGTGGTGTGCGACCTGCTGGGAATTCATCGCGTGGTCAGCGAAGAGGCTCGACGCCTCATTCAAGAGAAGTCGGGGATCGCGCGCGAGTGCGTGATGATTTCGGCGACGCACACGCATTCGGCCAGCAGTGCCCTCGGTGAAGCACGCTGGCTGATCGACCAGCAACCAGACGAGTACCAACGTTTCGTCGCGCAGCGGATTGCTGACAGTGTGGCTCGCGCGGTGAACAATCTGCGGCCCGCTCAGGTCGCGTTCGGAGCCGCCGATGTTCCCGAACATCTCAATAATCGTCGCTGGCACATGATGGCCGGGACCGTGCCGCCGAATCCGTTCGGTGGGCAAGACCTCGTCAAAATGAACCCTCCCTCGGGCAGCCCGAACCTCATCGAACCGGCCGGGCCGATTGATCCGACGGTCTCGTTCATCGCGGTACGTGAAACCGACGGCTCTCCGATTTCGATCTTCGCCGCCTACTCGCTGCACTATGTCGGCGGAGAAGGATCGGGACACGTCTCGGCCGATTACTACGGCTACTTCTGTGAGAGCCTCAAGCAGCGGATGACGGCGGGCGACGCGGTGCCGCTCGACGTGGATCGGCCTCCGTTCGTGGCCCTGATGGCGAACGGCACGAGCGGCGACATCAACAACATCGACTTCCGCAAGCCGCGCGGGGCGAAGAAGCCTTACGAGCAAATGCGGTTCGTTGCCGAGGATGTCGCCCAGAAAGTTCATGCGGCAACGGCGAAGCTGGAGTACCGCGATGGCCTCACGCTGGCGAGTCGTTATCGCGAACCGACGATCGCTTGGCGACGCCCCAACGACGAACAGAAGAAATGGGCGGCCGACACGATCGCCGCTGGACCGAAGAGCAAATCCGATCTCTCGTTCATCTACGCCGAGCGTGTGACGAAACTGGCTTCGTACCCCGAGACCACGACGATTCCGTTGCACATCATCCGCATTGGCGATGTCTGCCTCGGAACAATGCCGTGCGAAATCTTCTGCGAAATCGGGATCGACTTCAAACGTCGCTCACCGTTCGCCAAGTCGTTCATGGTCGAGCTGGCTCACGGTTACGTCGGCTACCTGCCGACTCCACGGCAACACCAACTCGGAGGCTATGAAACGTGGCTCGGCACCAATCGCGTGGAAGTGACCGCCAGCGACAAGCTGCTCGACAACCTGATCGAGATGGCGAAGGAACTGCACGACGGGACGAAGTGATGTGCGACGTTGAATGTCCACCCCTCGCTTGCGCGTTTTGAAGTTGCGCCCTTTGACAGTCTGGGGCACTCACTTCGAGTCCCGTCCCCACCGACCTCGCATCGGTGGGCTCTACACAACTCAGTGTAGATGCGCCCGCCAAAAGTCGCCTTTATCGCTCCGCGTGAAGAGAGCCGAACGCGGAATGACGCTGTTTCCCGCGTCTCCGGGTCGCTGGTGACTCGGCTGACTTCACGCGGAGCGATGAAGGCGACTTTTGGCGGTCACATCAACCATGGGGCTTACACCCAACACTCGCCTCAAACCATTCGGTGAGTGCCTGACTACGGCGAGGTGTCGGCGGGCGCATCGAGTGCTCGCATGAGTTCGATGCGGTCGAATAGGGCGGGACCGGCGATGGCGGTGGGGGCGATGCCTGTGAGGGTGAAGTCGCCGAAGTCTTGCCAGAGATCGCGGGTCATCACGGTCCAGTCGGCGGGTGGGCGCGGGGCGATGCCGACAGCTTGCCAGCCGGTCAGGTTCTTGCCCGCAAAGTAGCGACGCAGCGTTTGATCGGCGGGAGGCCACTGGCCATCGTCGGCGAACTCCAACATCACGCCCGATGCTTGAGGCGACTTCCACGCGAAGCGAATGTAGCGGTACTCGCCGACGATCGGTTTCTCGCGGATGCGGAACTCCCAGCCTTTGATGCGGGGTGAAAAGCGTTGCGGCGGTGTGATCCGGAGGCTCGACTCACCGGAGAACTTGTCGCTCGTGATGAATTCGGCGGTGCCGGTTCCCTCGTTGAGCGCGGTGGCCAGAGCTTGGTTGTCGTCGAGCAAGACGACTCGATCTTGCGGCTGTCTGATCCACGCGATCACATCGGCCACGTCCTGCGGCTTCAACCGCTTCACGAGGTCCTCCGGCATCAGCGAGATTGGCGACACGCGAATCTCGTCGATCGTATTCCGAAGGATGGCGTGGACACGCCCATTCACCGGCGCGGGTTTCGGCGCGTCGTCGGCCGGTTGCTGCGGGTTGAGCGTCAAGGGTGATTGAGGCATCTGCTTCAACGCGATGCTCGTCGGCGATTCGGACGCCAGCAGTCCGGTGAAGATTTGCCCCGACTTCGTGGCCACGACATAGGTCATGTAGCCGGGTGAGATCACGTCGCTCGGCGCGAGAATGTCGCGGATGATTGTTTCTTCAGCCCGTTGGAATTCGGAACTGAGGTCTGGGCCGATTGCGACCGAGACACCGAGGCCGTGAGCCTGATGGCACTGACCACAGATTTCGCGAAAGATCTGCTGGCCGCGCGCCACATCGCGGCGTTCCTTCAACGCGGCGGCGTAAACCGGAAACAGTTCCAGTGAGGCCGACTTGGCCGTGGTCAGCAACTGGCCTGCTCGTGTGCGAATCGCGTCATCCTTGTTTTCGAGCAGCAGCGAACGTTGCACCGCCGAGAGCGCGGTCGGCGCGACAGACTTTTGCTCCAGGCCATCGAGCAGTGCCGGGATGCGGTCTTGCCGCGAGAACACGGCGTTCAGAATCGCTTCGTGCAAGCGTGGCGTCGCGGACGCCAGTTCGGCGATGAGCGTAGGGGCAATCGACGCATCGTCCTCGTCACCAAGTTCTGTGATGGCGACCAGTCGCATGTCCGCGTTCAACGCCACGTCGTGCAGGCGAAGCCTCGCTTGAGCTAACCGAGCGACTCGGTCGGCGGGCGATTCGAGCTTCATGAGGCGAACGAGTAACTGCGCGAGAGATCGAATATCGGCATTGTCGCTGGTCCTCAGTTTCTTGACGGATTGGCGAGCCTCCTCGCCGAGTGAGATTGCCGACGCACTGCCGAAGCTCGACCGGATGCCGCGTAGGCAGGCGAGCTGCACGGCCTGATCTTCGACGGTCGCGATCGTCACGAGCGCCGCGCCGAGTTCCTGTTCCTGTCGCAGAGCGGCGATGGCGGCGCAGAGCGGCTCAAGCAATCGCTGAGCCTGTTTCAACTCAGGCTCCGGACGGAGCAAATCGACAAGCATCTCGCCCCCGCGTCCAGCCAGTGTGCTGAGGATCGCCGTCGCCATCCACGGGTCGTCGCCGTATTGCCGAGCCAATTTCGCCAGCAACGGCAAGACGCGCGGATCGCGACTCGCCCCGAGTGACAGCGCCAGTTGCAGCCGCACGATCGCTTCCGAATCGTCCGCCAATCGCAACGCGGCGGTGAGCAGATCGGGCTGCTCAGGCAATCGTCGTTCGGCAAGCTGCATCACCTGTCGTCTGACGCCGCTGTCGGTGTGAGTCAGCAGAGATTCGAGCAGTTCCGGTTTCAGTTCGCCCAGCGCGTCGAGCGTGTGCAACGCGTTGATCACCGTTGCCGATTCCTTCGCCTCGCGAGCAAGTGCGATCAACCTTGGGGCAGCGTCCGTCTGCTTGCGTTCGGTCAACAATCGCCGCGCGGTCTGTCGTCGCCAGAACAGTGTCGAGCCGACTTCGTTGGCGAGGTCGGCCGCGCTGAGACGACTCATGTCGTGCATGGTTGCGCCCGTAGCCACGGTCGCCAGACCGTGGGCATCAGGCGACGCACCCACGCTCTGGCGAGCGTGGCTACGATCAACAGCCAACCGCCAGATGCGTCCTCGGTCCTTGCCGTTTGTCACGCCGTACTGCTGCTGCAAGTAACGCGGGATGGCCGAGTAGTCCTCGATGATCTCGCGATAGAAGTCGGTGATCCAGACACAGCCGTCTGGTCCGTGTGTCATTGCGATCGGGTGGAACCACGAATCGGTCGAGGTGAGGAACTCCGACGCCTCTTCTCCCCGCGCGCGGCTCAGCATCAGTCGCAGGCCGTCGCGCGTGATGACCGAACGATGGATCAAGTTCTGAGCCGGTTCACAGGCCAAGAGTTGTCCACGCAGGCCGGGCAGCACGTTGTCTTGGTAGACGAGCGGCCCGCAGCAGGACGTGAAGTAGCCGTTGGGTGCGGATTCAGCGATGCCCCAACCGTCGGTATAGAACTTCGAGAAGCCGGGGTCTTCGGCCCGCCTGCTGCGCCACGGATGAGCCTTGCTCGTCGGATAGACGCGGCGGTCGGGAAAGACCTGTGTGGTCAGAGGTGGCGACGCGACATACGAGTTGCGAGCCAACGATTGCCACGGCAGCGGCACGACAAAGTGAGCTGGCCAGCCGACCGAACTGATGAAGCGATCTCCCGATTCTGTGAAGGTGTGACCCAGCCCACTGACGGCTCCGCTGATCGGCTCGATTGCCGAACCATCCGGCTTGATGCGGAAGTCGGAGTTGGGGAGCTTGACCGTAGCGGCGCTCCGCGACGCCGATTTCGTCGTTGACCGCGACGCCGAATCCAAGTCGCGGAGCGACTCGGCTACGAGGTGCGGGCCGGTGATCGTGGCCTCAGCGTGCGCGCGGCCGACGTAAATCCAATCATCCAGTCCCCACTGTGGCGTTCCCATGCGTCGGTCGAGTACGCCGGTTGGAAACCCAGTGAAGAGCACTTCACGCACCTCGGCCTTCCCGTCGCCATCTCGATCCGCCAAGTAAATGATGTCCGGTGCTGCGACCACAATGATCCCGCCTCGCGCGGGACAGATGCCGAAGCAGGCGGGAAGTCGATCGGCCCAGACTTCGGACTTGTCCATCAACCCGTCGCCGTTCGTGTCGATCAACCGCTTGACCGTGCCGAACGTCCCCGCCTCGGCGGCTTTCTCGATGTGCTCCGGGACGAAGAACCGCCGTACGACTTTGTCGAGTTTCCCGGTCTTGTTCAGTTCATCGACATCAATCTGCCCGTCGAGGTTATAGCCATGCAGTTCGCACACGAAGAGCCGCCCTTGCTCGTCCCAACAGACACCGGACGGCTCGTGAATGAGTGGCTCACTGGCCACCAACTCGATTCGCAATCCCGGCGGCAGCTTGAACGATTGCACCGCGTCACTCGGCGCGAGCGGCTGCGGAGCATCATCCGGTTTGGGAATCTGCCCCCACGCGGTCGCGGCAATCAGGCAAGCAGCAAGCAGAAAGATCGCGGGTCGAGTTTTCATCGGGTGTTCCTCAATTTGACGTGAGCGGTCGGTCAGTGTCGTCTTTCGCTCCGCGAAAGGACGCTCTTTCGCGGAGCGAAAGGCGAGAAAGTGGGTGCCATTGGGCTGACGCCGCCCGACTCGGAAGTCGCATCCAACACCGCGAACGGTATCAACCCAAACCGTGCAACTTCAAAACGGGCACGTCGGGCGAGTTGTGAAACGCGTGGCCATCCCGTTTCTAGCGAGGCTGGCTACCGCGCGTTTGTCGCCGCTTCGCGCAACAGGCTGAGTGCGGTTTCGACGAGCATCTCACCGCCACCGGGGAGCAGGTTGGAGTTCGTCACTTCGTAACTGCCGCCCGCGTAGGCCGCGCGGTTCGGAACGTAGATCGATTCGACGTGGTTCGAGAGTTCGATGACGAGCGTCGTGCGGAACGGTGAGCCTTGTTTGATGGCGAGGCCCAGTTCGACGAAGACCTCGCCGGGGAGGCAGACGATCGCGACATCGCTGCCGAGCGTCATCACGGTGACATCGACCGGCAGTGTCTCGCCCGCACCGGCCAGCGAACGGCTGAGGCCCCAAGTGATGTGATCGATAGTGGTGGCATGTGGCTCACGGTGGCGGAGTTGATCGAGGATCAGTTTCTTGTACGCGATGACGTGTTCGAGGAACTCGACCGGCTGCTTCTTGCTGGCTTTGTCGAGAATCTGAATCGAGTGTGCGACTTCCTCCTTCGTCGCGTCTTGCAGCGGCAGTCGGACGGTTCGCGATTTCACGACGAGGTCCGTCCGTTCGAGCCGCTTCAATTGGGGCAGTTGTTTTTGAATCGACTCGCCGATCGAGTTGCCAATGAAATCGGCCTTGTTCCGATCCTTGCTGCGCGGGTTGGCGTGATTGATGTCACCGCAGCAGCCGGTCCCGAAGATCGAGATCACGTCCGAACCCGCGGCCTTGCGCAGCGTCTGTTCGATGAAGTACGGATAGTCGGCGCTCCATTTCATCCCGCCGACGGTGTCGAGATGCAGCGCGAAGTTGCTGAGGATTCCGAGCGACTTCCCGGCCTCATCGCGAATGCTCAGCAGGGCGATTTCGGGATCGATCGGTCCCGCCGCGCGAACGACTTCCGGGTTGTCGTGGCTCTGCCACGTCTTCACGCTGCCGTCGCGCATCACCGAACGGCGGTTGAATGACACGGGAATCGTCTGCGTCGCCGAGCCGCATTCGAGCGTGACATGCTTCGCGCCGGCATGTGCTTTCACGATGGCCTCGACCGGCCCGTTGATGAGCTGCTCGATGTAGGCCGCTCGCAACGGTTGCTGGTTGTCGCCGCCGAGCTTCAGGTACAGCTCCTTCATGTAGTCCGGAGCGGTGTGCGAATGCGTGGCCGAGATCACGATGTTCGAGACGGGGATGCCCGTCTTCTCCGATGCCCGCTGTCTCACCGCTTTCGACAGGTCAGTCGCGATGCCGATCAGGTCGCACACGACGAGCGCGGCAGCGGTCTCACTCGCAGTGCCGTCGTTCGGACTGGCGTCTCGAAACACGACGGCCTTCGCCTTGAGCGAATCCATCGAGCCATCGGCCAAACGCTCGTGGTAGTAGCCCGCCATCGGGAACCCGATCGGTGGCGTGATGTCCACTTCAGCGACGCCGACACGCAACGTGTCCGCCGCACGCACCGTCGCAATGAAGCTGAGATTCAGCGTGCAAACGGTAACAACAGCGATGAGCAACGGTCTGATGTTCATGAGTCCCTCTGTCGGTTGATTCACGGAGTAGTTTCACTGTGCCGTTGATGAGCGGCTCGCTCCTGCTTTTTCTTCATTCGCGCTCCCCTCAATTCGCGCGGCCCTTGCCTTGGCGAAGACACGGGCCGCGCGAATTTGAGGGAAGCCGGGGTCAGGTGGTTCAAAGTTCATTTTTCGC
>JAYTQJ010000787.1:0-5895 GCA_043746775.1 Schlesneria sp. | reverse complement strand
GATGTCGCGGCGGTGATGCTCTCTGACAGCGCACACATCCAGCAGGAAGACGCCAAGTATTTGAAGCGGAAGCTGGGGCCGGGCCATCCGCCGGTCGAGCCGCTCTACGACGATGATGACGTGGCGGGAGTCCTCAAAAACTTTGAGACGATCCAATACGGCGAGTGGCACGAACTGTCGAAGGACTTTCGATTGAGGTTCACCGACGCGGGTCACATCGTCGGGTCGGCCATCACCGAGATGGAGATTCGCGAGAAGGGAGACTGGCGGCGCGTCGTCTTTACCGGCGATCTCGGGCGGCGTGGTATCCCGCTGCTGCGCGATCCGCAGCGAGTCGCCGGTTGCGATGTCCTGATTACCGAATCGACCTACGCCAACCGCGTGCATCCGCCCGCTGACGACATCAAGCAACATCTCAAACGCATCCTGAAGAGGGCCGCCGAACGAGGAAGCCGCGTGGTGATCCCGGCGTTCAGTCTCGGTCGCACGCAGACGCTGGTCTACTTTCTGAACGAACTACACAACGCGGGTGAACTGCCCGACATCCCGGTCTTCGTGGACAGCCCGCTGTCGAAGGAGATCACGTCGGTCTATCGACACCACTCCGATGTGATGGATGCCGAGCTGCAACGATCGCTGGCTTCGGACAAGGATCCGTTCTCATTTCCCGGATTGAAGTACGTTGGCACACAACAGGAAAGCATGGCGCTGAACTTCCGTCGCGGTGCGTTCGTGGTGATCGCATCGAGCGGCATGTGCGAGGCGGGTCGAGTCGTCCATCACCTCAAGCACGCGATTTCAGACCCGAAGAACGTCGTCGTGCTGATCGGCTTTCAGGCGTCGAACACACTCGGCCGGAAGCTGTTCGACAAGTGGCGTACGGTGCGCATCTTCGACCGGGAGATCGAACTGAACGCCGAGATCGAATCGTTGCAGGGTCTGTCGGCCCATGCCGATGCCGAGGACTTCAAATGGTGGTTCGAGGGCCTCGCGCAGGATCGAGGGATCGGCCGCGCCTTCGTGGTCCACGGTGAACCCGATTCGGCGAAAGCCTTGGCAGAAATGCTCGCCGACTTCAGCGACGAACCGGCCACAGTGCCAAAGTTCGGGGAGTCGTTTGAGGTGTAGGTGGAAGGAAAGGGATCAGGAAACAGGAGTCAGTAAGAAGTGGGAACACTGATTGTCGCTGATCTTCGCTGATTTCAATCAGTGTCGATTAGCGGAGATCAGTGTTCCAGATGACTCATTCCAGACCGCGTGAGCTATGTAGACAGTTTGGTTGGCTGCACAGCAGGAAGGGGTTGCTCGATGACTAATGGTCATGTACGTCACGGTCAGGATTCGTTCACTCTTTCACCGCGCGACATCACTCGCCGCTGGTTCTTCAAGGACTGTGGTGTCGGGTTGGGATCGGCCGCGTTGTACTCGCTGCTTCAAGGTGAGCAGACTCGAGCGGCAACCAGTTCGTCGAACGGGCGGGATTCTCACGCGAGTCATTTCGCGCCGAAGGCCAAGCGGGTGATCTACCTGTTCATGGCGGGGGCACCCTCGCATCTCGAACTGTTTGACAACAAGCCGGAACTGGCCAAGTGGGACGGCAAGCTGCCGCCGGCCGAGTTGCTGAAGGGCTACCGCGCGGCGTTCATCAATCCGAACTCGAAGCTGCTCGGGCCGAAGTTCAAGTTTGCGAAGCATGGCGAGAGCGGGGCCGAGCTGTCCGAATTGCTGCCGCACCTTGCCACCGTGGCCGATGACATCGCGATCGTGAAGTCGATGGCGACCGACGCGTTCAACCATGCTCCCGGTCAGATCATGATGAACACCGGGGCGCAGCAGTTTGGCCGGCCGAGCCTCGGCGCGTGGTCGATGTACGGACTCGGCAGCGAATCGCAGGATCTGCCCGGCTTCGTCGTGTTCAGTTCGGGGAAGAAGGGGCCGAGCGGCGGATCGTCCAACTGGGGCTGCGGCTTCCTGCCGACCACAAACAGCGGCGTGCTGTTCCGTTCGGGGGCCGAGCCGGTGTTGTTCCTGTCGAACCCGCGCGGCGTCGATGAGCAGCTTCAACGCGATTCGCTCGATTCACTCCGTCAGTTGAACGAACTGCGACTCGGAGCGACCGGCGATCCCGAGATCGCCGCGCGGATCAGTTCGTTCGAGATGGCCTACCGCATGCAGGCGAGTGCCCCCGACCTGATGGACCTCACCAAGGAGACGAAGGAGACGCTGGCCATGTACGGCGCGGAACCGGGCAAGTCGTCGTTCGCAAACAACTGTCTGCTGGCCCGCCGCATGGTCGAGCGAGGCGTGCGCTTCGTGCAACTCTTCCACGAGGCTTGGGACCAGCACGGCAATCTGGTGAATGACCTCAAGAAGAACTGTGCCGACACCGACCAGCCGACCGCCGCGTTAGTGAAAGACCTCAAACAGCGCGGCCTGCTGGAAGACACGCTCGTCATCTGGGGCGGCGAGTTCGGTCGCACGCCGATGGTGCAGGGAGGCAACGACGGCCGCGATCATCATCCCAACGCCTTCTCGATGTGGCTGGCGGGTGGAGGCATCAAGCCGGGCCTAACGCTCGGCGAGTCGGACGAATTCGGCTTCAACGCCACAACCGATCGAGTCCACGTCCACGACCTGCACGCCACGATCCTGCATCTGCTCGGCTTCGACCACACCAAGCTGACCTTCCGCTTCCAGGGCCGCGACTTCCGCCTGACCGATGTGCATGGCGACGTTGTGACGAAGCTGCTGGCGTGAATCGTAGGGTGCGTGGAGTCTTCGGAACGCACCATCTTCCGTGCTGTAAGCCTGTTCCCGGTGCGTTCCGAAGACTCCACGCACCCTACTCGCTGAAAGCCTGAGCTACGGGCGTTTGCGCTGCCGATACAACTCGCGGAAGCTGTGCTTCGGCATCGGCGGCAGGTCGCGCTGCTTGCCCCACGGGTTGAGGCGGTTGTAGACGAGGAAGCGTGGCAGCAGTGGGAAGACCCAACGGCCGACGCGGCCTGCGGTCGTGAAGAGCCATGTGCTGCCGAGGACGATGCGACCGAGCTTCATGCTGAAGCGTTTCGACCACGGGAGCAGGCCCCTCACCGCGATCTCGCGCCGCCAGATGAGAAGTTGCGTGTGGAGGTCGATCTTCACCGGGCAGACATCGCTGCACGAGCCGCACAGGCTGCACGCGAACGGCAGGCTTTTGTGTGTCTTCGCGTCGCGCGACGGAGCAAGGATCGAGCCGATCGGTCCCGGCACGGTCGTCTCGTAGCTGTGGCCTCCGCTGCGCCGATAGACGGGGCAGGTGTTCATGCACGCGCCGCAGCGAATGCAGTTGAGCGACCGCCTGAAGTCTGCCGAGCCAAGAATATCGCTACGGCCATCATCAACGAGGACGATGTGCAGCTCACCCCCTTTGCGCGGGCCGTGGAAGTGGGACGAGTAGGTCGTGATCGGCTGACCCGTCGCGGAACGCGCGAGCAATCTCAGGAAGACACCCAAGTCAGCAGCGCGCGGAATGATCTTCTCGATCCCCATGCAGGCGATGTGAATCTTGGGCAAACTCACGCCGAGGTCCGCGTTCCCTTCGTTCGTGCAGACGACGAAGCCGCCCGTTCCCGCGATGGCGAAGTTCACACCGGTGATGCCGATGTCGGCTTCGAGAAACTTGCGTCGCAGTTCGCCGCGCGCCGCATTGACCAAGTACGGCGGGTCGGTCGCACCCTTGTCGGTCCCGATGTGCTTGTGAAACAGCTCGCCGATCTCTTCCCGTTTGATGTGGATCGCGGGCATGACGATGTGTGACGGCGGCTGCCCGAGCAACTGCACGATCCATTCACCGAGGTCCGTGTCGGTCACTTCGATCCCGTGCCGTTCGAGGTACGGGTTGAGATGACATTCCTCAGTGAGCATCGACTTGCTCTTCACGATCTTCTTGCCCGCGTGCTTCTGGATGATCGAGAGGACAATTTCATTGTGCTCGGCAGGCGTGCGCGCCCAGTGAACGACGGCCCCGAGTTTCGTGGCGTTCCGCTCGAACTCTTCGAGGTAATCCGCCAGCCGCGACATCGTGTGCTGCTTGATCTGCGAAGCCCGCACCCGCAGCTCTTCCCACTCAGGCAATGTCGCCGCCGCCTTGTCTCGCTTCGAGCGGACAAACCACAACGACTGGTCATGCCAATGCGCGCGGGAGTCATTCGCGACGAAGAGCGTGGCGTTCTCGGGATGTTCGTGATGGGTCAGCGTCTGTGTCACGGTGTCACTTTCCGGTTGTTGCCAATGTCGTCGGCTGGCGTCCCGCCAGAATTTCGGCGACGTGCATGACTTTGATCGGCTTCTTCTGTCTGTGAATGAGGCCGTACATGTGCATGAGGCAGCTCATGTCTCCAGCCGTCATGACTTCGGCTCCGGCTTGTTCGTGATCGTGGATGCGGTCGAGGCCCATCATGCAGGAGACCGCTTCTTCCGCGACGGCGAACGTGCCGCCGAAGCCGCAACATTCATCGGGGCGCTTGAGTTCCACGAGTTGGATTCCGTCGAGGCCCGCCAGCAGTTGGCCCGCTTTGTTGAAGGCGGGAACCATCCGCTCGCTCCCCGAACCGAGACGCAATTCACGCAGGCCGTGGCAACTGTTGTGCAGGCCGACCTTGTACGGAAAACGGCCCTCGACCTTCTCGATCTTCAGAACATCGACGAGGAACTCGCAGAGTTCAAACGTCTTCTTGCGGAGCGACTCGTAGTCCGCGTTGCCGTGCAGCAGTTCTTCGTAGTGATGCGTCACCATCGCGGTGCAGCTTCCCGACGGACAGACGACGTACTCGTAGTCCTTGAAGATCGACAGGAACTTCTCGGCGAGCGGCTTCGCGTCGTCAGTGCAGCCAGTGTTGGCCATCGGCTGACCGCAGCAGGTTTGTGCGGGAGGGAACTCGACCTCACAGCCGTACCGTTCGAGCAACTCCAACGTCGCCATCGCGACCTGCGGGTAAAGCTGATCGACGTAGCAGGGGACAAACAAACCAACGCGCGGCATTCGAGAAACCTTTCAAGTCGGGCGGACTGCGGGGCGGGAGTATAGTCGCGAGCGTGAGACCGGGCGAACGGAACGAGGCTCGTGTTCAAACTTCTCCTTGGGTTGTCTCTCGGACGAGATTACACTCCCGCCGCGATGCGATGGCGGCTTTTCGGTTTCTCACAGAGAGCGACACATGGCCTTCAAACGAGACCCCGAAGCGGGACGACAAGCGGTGACGTGGCTGGCCTCGGCGTTTGTCGTGGTCGTCGGGGCTGCTTCGTGTGCGTTCATCATCTTGGGCGTGGTCGATCAGCCGACGAGGCCGCTTCTCGTGTGGGGCGCGTTGTTTGGCGGGATCGTGCTGTTCTTGATCTCAATGGCTGTGCCGCGAGACACGAAGATCGCCAAGGGCTGGATTCGCTTTTGGCTCGCCTCGCGCGACAAGACCGATCCGAACAAGGTCTATCGCTTCGCCAAGAAACGGCCATCCGCCGAAGGGACGCTCGGCAACAATCAGCCGCCGACGCTGGAGTCGATCCGCGAGGCGGCCGATCAGGGAGCCAGCGTGCAATGGGTCCCACACGGTCCGCCGCCCGAGCGGCCCGCGCCTCGATAAGGATCGTGCGGTTCGCGAATCTTTCGGGAAGCCGACGGATCGAATCTTGCGCTCGTGACGAGCCTCGACTTCGCCACCGTGTGCCACGAGAATCGGCCGCTCGATCGTTTCACCCCGTGGTGACGAGTCCATCCTGACGACGCGGGGCAGGCTGTCGTCCAGCACCTTGCCTTGTTGAATCTGGGAGATGGGGCGCCACGGTCACGGAGCTTCGACGTGGCCGTGAGAATGCGAATCAGCCTACACGGTGCCAACACGGCCACGCCGAAGCACC
>JAYTQJ010000786.1:0-31170 GCA_043746775.1 Schlesneria sp. | reverse complement strand
ACGTTTCACACAGCTCCCAGCCGCATGCTCGATCGATCATCTAACCGCTTTCCACCACCTCGAACAGAACTCCCCGAAACGCCGGATGAGCCCACACTGCATCTGCACAACTCAGACAGTCGAACTACGGAGAGAAGTCCGGACTTCTGAAAAGCCGGACTTCCTGCATGGTTCCGCCGAGGGCGGGAGGCTTCGTGTTTGACGGGGCTGGCAGCGCCGAGACGTGGCTGATAGTAAAGAGGATGTCGCGTGCTGTGTCGCCACGAATCTTCGCTTTCACATTCCAGAGACCGCTCCCGCATCATGCCTCAGTTTCGCTTGGCCGTGGCCACACGGTGTTTTCGTCAATCGCTTCCCGCTTCACTGCAAACGGCTTCCGAACTGCATGTGCAAGGTGTGCAGTTCGATCTCGGTAGAGAAGTCACTTCAGCAGGATTGACCGAGTCGGGGCGGCGACAGTTCTTGCATCGGATGGGGGAACTCAACCTCGTCGTGGCGGGAGCCGTCTTCCCGCTGACGCATCCGTTGACCGATGCCCGGGAACTCGAACGCCGCGTCACGGCGCTGCGCGAGGCGATGACGTTTGCGTACGCGATCAAGGCTTCGACGCTTTGTTGTCGCGTCGGTCGCATTCCGACAGAACGCGAGTCCAAAGAGCGGCAATTGCTCGTCGAAATCCTGAGCGACTTGGCACGGCACGGCAATCATGTCGGGACGGTGCTGTGCCTCACGCCGACGGATGACTCGGCGGAAGAACTCGTGGCGCTCGTCGATGAAATCAAAACCGGTCCGCTCGGCATCGACTTCGATCCGGCTCACTTCGCCATGACCGGCCGCTCGTCCACCGAGGCACTTCGCAAGCTGCACGCGGTGGTGTCGCACGTTCAACTCCGCGACGGCCTTCGCGATTTCAGCGGTGGCAGCCAAGAGGCTGCTGTCGGACACGGCACGATCGACTGGCCCGAAGTCTTCGCCTTACTCAGTGAGATGGACTATCGCGGCTGGGTCACGGCCGTACGAACTCAGGGAGACGACCGGCCCGGCGATGTCGCCCGCGCCGTGAAGTACCTCAGAGAACTGCTGCCCGGTGCCTGAGGCACCTAGTGGGAATTCACCTCGCAAGTTGTGTGGCTGGGGTCGGCGTTTCGCCGCCCCCAGCGAAGAGGCATACGCTCTCCACTGGGGGCGACGAAGCGCCGACCCCAGCCACACAGCCGCATTGTCGTCTTTCGCTCCGCGAAAGGACGTTCTTTCGCGGAGCGAAAGACAGACAAAGGTCTGTCCTGACGGCCACCTGTTTGGAACCCTTGCCTCATGAACTCATCCGCGGCCAACACTGAAACCGTTCCCGTGCTGACCGTCAGCGCGTTGACCTTCGTTCTGAAGGAAGTTGTCGAGGCCTCGTTTCCGCACGTCTGGGTCAGCGGTGAAATCTCGAACTTTACGCGCGCCGGTTCCGGCCACTGCTACTTCACGCTGAAGGATGATTCGGCGCAGTTGAAGGCGGTGATGTGGCGCGGCACCGCGCAGCGTTTGCGGTTCGATTTGAAAGACGGCTTGCAGGTGATCGCGGCCGGACGGATCGAGGTCTACGAGGCGCGCGGCGTCTATCAGATCGTGGTCGATCAGCTTCAACCGAAGGGGATCGGACCGCTCGAACTGGCCTTCCGACAGCTCCAGCAGAGGCTCGCGCAGGAAGGTCTGTTTGATCCCGCTCGAAAATGCCCGCTGCCACGATTCCCGCGTCGCATCGCACTCATCACAAGTCCCACCGGGGCCGCCGTGCAGGACATGACGCAGGTCATCACGCGGCGTTGGCCCAAGGCTAACATCGTCATCGTTCCGGTGGTCGTGCAAGGACCACAAGCCGCTCCGCAGATCGCGGCCGCGTTGCGGAAAGTTCACCTGATCCCCGAAGTCGATGTCTGCATTTGCGGTCGCGGTGGGGGGAGCCTCGAAGATTTGTGGGCTTTCAATGAAGAGATTGTCGCGCGGGCAATTCACGCCTGCAAGATTCCGGTGATCAGCGCGGTCGGGCACGAAATTGATGTGACCATCGCGGACCTCGTCGCCGACAAACGGGCACTCACGCCGAGCGAAGCGGGTGAGCTGGTGGTGCCGCTCGAAAGCGAAGTGCGCGCGGAATTGAAGCAGCTTCACCAGCGACTCAAGTCGTCATTGAAGCGGCAGGCGCAGCAGGCACGTTTGAGACTCGACGCGATTGCCAATCGCCGCTGCTTCGCCCGGCCGCTCGACCGCGTTCGCGATCTGTCGCTCAAACTGGATGAACTCGACGCGCGCATGAAGCGCGGCGTGAAACAGTCGCACGACACGTCGCGCCAGAAGTTGGAAACGCTCGTGGCGTCGCTGAATGCCCTCAGCCCGCTGGCGGTGCTGGAGCGAGGCTACTCGCTCACGAAGACGCTCGCAGGCGGAGACCTCGTGAGAAACGCCGGCCAGCTTCGGCAAGGCGACCGCATCTCGACACTGTTCGCGCAAGGCAGTGTCGTCAGCGAGGTGGTGTCGGTGGAGTTGGATGACGATTAGCAGCCTGTTGAAAAACGTAGGGTAAGCGTCTCGCTTGCCCGTGAAAGTAGTTGAAAAAGGGGCAAGCCAGAGTCTTACCCTACGTTTTCAACGGGCGGTTAAGGATCAATCCCGTGGCCGTTCACTCAAGCCAGTCTCCAGCGTTTGCGCAGCAGCCATTCGCCGGTGAGCAGCGTGGCGAGCAGCGACAGAATTTCCCAGCGGTTCCACAGTGGGATCGGGTCTTCGGTTTGCAGCGGGACTGGAATGCCGCGCGGGATTTCCGAGGGGAGCTGATCGACATCCTCCAGCGTGTAGAAGCGGCCGTGAGACTGTTTCGTGGCGAGCTGCATGTCGGACTTGTCCATGCCGCGCCGTTGCAGTTCGCGTTGTGGTGCCTCAACCCGGAAGTCGGTCGCTGGTGGAGCCTCTTTGAAGGCGGGCTGAGTGATGGACGCGTGGTACGTTCCTTCGGCCAGTCGCGGAAGCTGAGCTTCAAACATCGTTGGCGCTTCGCGCAGTCGAGTCAGCTTGACCGACTGACGGCCCTCGCCTTTGCTGTCGAGTACCACGGTCACACCGCTCGCGTCCGTCGGGAGAAATTTCTCATCGACAAAACGGACTCGCACCGTGACCGGTTGCCCGCGCTGATAGACCAGTTGATCGACGCTCAACTCGGCCGTGCGATCCTTGCCAATTAATCGGCCGCGACTGAGATAGCGAACGGCCTGAATCCAGTAACGACCGTAGTGCAGGTCGCCCGTGCGGAATCGCCAACGCCACGTTTCGTCGGTCGCGTGGAACAGCACCTTGCCGCCGCCGACTTGCTGCATCGAGATCACCGGCAGGCGACCGTTCGTTCCCGACTTGAGCGGATGTTCGGCGAACACGCGGACGCCGGGCTTGACCTTCGGAATCTCGACCAGCCAGAAGAGATTGGGTAGCCCATTCCAGATTCGGAGACTGTCGGCTTCCGTGTCGCCGAGTCGAAAGAGGCTGTTCCCCTTCTGACCTTCGATCGTCAGCACCGGATGAAAGCTGTCGGACATGGCGACCTCGGTGGCGGGTGGCTTCACGTCGGCAACAGCGAAGGGCAGCAGCATTTCCAGCGGCGTTCCCCCAAACGCGAGCGGGTCTGATTGCGGCCCCGCGATGAAAACCACGCTGCCTCCTTTCTCACGCACAAAGTCGCGCACGCTTTCCATCACGGCGGGGCCGAGTAGTGTCGGGGAGACATCTCCGAGTATCAGCACATCGAATCGCGCGAGGTCTTCACGTTTGACTGGGAAGTGCTGAATGGCCGTTCGGTCTTCCTGCGCGTATTCGAGGTCGGCGTCCTGAAGCAGCGTGCTCAATTCGATCGACTTGTCTCGTTCGAGCAGTTGCTTCAAGTAGCGGAACTCGTAACGCGGTAGCCCGTCTGCGAGCAGCACGCGAATCTTTTCTTCACGCACGCTGACGTGCCGCGTTTCGAGGTTGTTCAGTTTGTTGGTCTCATCGCTCAGCGGGACAATTTCGAGCGCGAAGTCGAATTCTCCCGCCGTGGGCGATGAGTACGACAGCTCGACTTTGGCGGTCTGTCCGTCGGCGGGAGCCGTGATTTCTTGCGAGGTCAGCGGCGTCGAGTTCCCCTCTTGGCGAAGTCTCAGCGTCAGCTTGCGACCGGCGTAACCGAAGCTCTTCACTTTCGCCGCGAACAGCATCGGGTCGCCGACGAATGCGACTTCATCGACGAGCGTGTCGAACAGTTGCACGTCCTTCGCCGCGTCGTCGCTCCCCAAGCCGACAACGTGAAGTTGAATCCCCTTGCGGCGCACGGCCTCGGCGATCGTCGAGAGCTTGTCGGCGTCCGAGACGCTGGCGACTCCATCGGTGAAAAGAATCAGCGCGGCAGGCGGCGTCCCACGGAGGTCACTCAAAACCTTTTTCACTGCAGGAGCGGGGCGGGTCTGATCTCCATCAGCCCGCAGCGCGAGAATCTCCGCGAGAAGAGCCTCGAACGGCGGTTCCGCTCCGGCGGGCAACACCGTTGAAGAAGACTGTTCATCGAGGTCGGCGACCTCCAACGGCGACGCAGTGTCAGCGAACCGATAGAGCCGCACTTGATGCTCGCGTTCCAGCTCCGTCAAAAACTGTCCGCCGTTGCGAGTCAGAACTTCTTGAGCCAGCGCGAGGCGATGTCCATCGCGGCCCGGTGTCTGCGCGAGGCCACTCGCCATGCGAGCGGATTGCGAACCGGACAGATATTGGTCTCGCAACGACATGCTCGCGGAGTGGTCGATCATGACCGCAATGCTCGGCAAGCCGGTTCGTTCGACGGTCAAACTGAGTTCCGTCAGCATCGCCACGACGAGGGCAAAGACGGTCAATCTCAGCACGACCAACAGGCCACGTTGGTGCCCGCGCAAGCTCGCGCCGTCACGCAGGTAGACCCACACGACGACAACCAGCAATCCGACAGAACCGACGGCGATCAGCCACGCGGGACCGGGGACTCGCCAATCCAATCGCCACGCGGTTCCTTCACCGGGAACGGGAGCCTTCAACCCGAGATACCAAGCCAGAAAATGTTGCAGTCGAAGCATCGTGCCAAGTGCCTTGCTCGTCTGTTGACCAAGTAGGACGGGCACTCTTGCCCGTCTTCTTCCGCAAAATCGAGACGGGCAGGAGTGCCCGTCCTACTCACCGAACAGGCTTACGATGCGCGGGATCAGACGCTCGAATGCTTTCGCACGATGACTGATGTGCCGCTTGACGGCGGCGTTGAGTTGCCCAAAGGTTTGATGGTACTCGGGGACGAGAAACAGCGGGTCGTAGCCGAAGCCGTTCGAGCCGTGATAGTCCGTGAGGATGCGTCCGCCACAGCGACCTTCGGACTCAAGGCGAATCACACCGGTCGGATCACTCAGCACGGCATAGCAGACGTAGTATGCGGTGCGACGCTCGGTCGGGATGTTCGCCAACTCGCTCAACAGCTTTTGGTTGTTGGCAGCATCGGCTCCTTGCTCTCCGGCGTAGCGTGCGGAATAGATACCGGGTGCGCCGCCGAGGGCATCGACGCACAGGCCGCTGTCCTCGGCAATGACCCACACGCCGAGACTCTTGGCAACTTCCGTCGCCTTCTTGGCGGCGTTGGCGGCGAACGAATCGCCGTCCTCATCGACCTCGGGCACATGCGGGAATGACTCGACCCCGATCAGTTCGATCCCATGCGGAGCCATCAACTCGGCGATCTCACCGATCTTCTTCTTGTTGCGGCTGCTCAACACGATTTGCGGCAGGGAACTCATGTGAACAGGACTCTCGCGGTAGTTTCAAATGATAGGCGAGCGGGCGGCGTCAGCCCGATGGTTCTCACGTTGAGCGAATTTCAAATAGACGTTCAGAGCGATGTAGCTGAATTCGTAAGAATTCAGACGGCTTCGACGATCCTCTGAAGTCTGACGACTTCAGCTACTCTCAACGTGAGTGCCATTAGCTAGCGGCACTCCGCTCGCCACTTTGTCCGAGGCGACGGAGCTACATCCGCCAGCCATCGGGCAAGGTGGACTGCTTGGGGACGACGATGATCCCGTCTTCCACCGCGACAGGTGAATCCGCCTTCGCCTTCAGTTCCGGAGTGGCCTGGATGTGAACGCCCTGTCCGATGCGGCAGTTCTTATCGACAATCACACCGTCGAGGTAGCTGTAGTCCCCGACTCCGATCGAGGGCAGTCCCGCCGCGCGGTCGTCAGCGATTTCGGAGTCGGTCTGATAGGTGTCCGCTCCCATCAAGATGGAGTTCGCGATCGTGACGTTCCGCCCAATCTTGCACCTTAGTCCGATGACCGAGTTCTCGATGACCGAGCCTTCACCAATCACGCAGCCATCCGCGATCAGGCTTCTCGAAATGCGCACGCCATCGCACCGCGTGGGGGGCAGAAATCGAGCGTGCGTGTAAATCGGAGCCTGCTGGTTTTCGAGCGTGAACGGCGCGTTGGGCAACGTCAGGTCAAGATTGGCTTCGTAGAACGAGCGGATCGTTCCGATGTCCTCCCAGTAGCCGTCGAACAGATGCGCGTGAACCTTGTGCGTCCGGATCGACATCGGAAAGACCTCTTTGCCGAAGTCTTGGTAGTCCGAGTGCGTCAGCAGATCGACGAGCGTGTCGCGGTTGAACAGGTATATCCCCATGCTGGCGAGGCAGTCTCGCCCGTGGCTCTTGATCCCTTGGGCATCGATCCACGCCGGATCGGTTCGGACGAGCTGATCGATCTCGGCGTCACTTTGAGGCTTTTCGAGAAAGCCTTGGACTCGCCCTTCATCATTCACACGCATGATGCCGAACCCGCGAGCCGCCTCGCGCGTGACTGGCAAGGCGGCGATCGAGACATCGGCCCCCGACTTTTGGTGCGTGGCCAACATGTCGCGGTAGTCCATGCGGTAGAGCTGGTCGCCCGACAGGATCATGACGTAGTCGACGTCCTTCTGTTGCAAGTGAGCCAAGTTCTTGCGAACTGCGTCGGCGGTCCCCTGATACCAGTGCTCGCCATCCATCGTTTGCTGTGCGGCGAGGATTTCGACGAAGCCTCCCTCAAAACGATCAAAGCGGTACGTCTGCCGGATGTGGCGATGCAGGCTGACAGAGTTGAACTGCGTCAACAAATAGATGCGATTCATTCCACTGTTGAGGCAGTTTGAAATCGGGATGTCGATGATGCGGTATTTGCCCGCCAGCGGTACGGCCGGTTTTGATCGGTGCTGTGTGAGCGGATACAGGCGAGTTCCCTTACCGCCCCCGAGAATGACCGACAGAACATTTCGCATCGACGAACTCCTTCCACGAGACCACGACTCTGGCTCGACGCAGTGATTCGCGTACAGCCGAATACGAGAGACAAAACTCCCCGGCGAGCATCGGGACTCGCAGAGGCGGCGTCAGGTTATCGTTCGGCGGAGAGATTTTGGAGTGTCGGGACGAATCGAGTTCGTCGCTCGCGATCCAAGTGGTGGTCCGATCATCAAGCTCACTCGCGAAGGCGAGCCAAGCCGTGACAGAGTAGAAACACTCTCCAAACACGAACGAGGCGTGCGGTAGCCTTGAAGAGCGTAAGAACCCGTCCAAAAACAGTGCCGCCTTTCGCTCCGCGAAAGAACGCTCTTACGCGGAGCGAAAGGCGACAAACGGCGGAGTCACTCTTGGACAGGCTCTAATGAGGGGCGATCCCTATTTTGCCGTCATCAAGAGATGGCCAGACTCCTTCTGTTTACTTGAATCGGCGATCTCCATTCGGCGAATGGCAACATCGGAGGGAGCTTCGATCCCGAGGCGGACTCGTCCACCTTTGACTTCCAGCACGGTCACAACAACCAACTGGTCGCCAATCACAATCTGCTGTTTCAAACCTCGCGTGAGTACCAACATGATTTTCCTTCCGTAGAAACTAGAGGTGCGTCTTGCCCACTGGCTGTGCCAGCAACTATCACACCTGAGTCAAGTCTGATTCGGCGGTTTTTGCCGCAACGGCTTGCTGCGTGAATGAGTTAATTTTTTTTAGACTCGAACTGGAATGCCAGTTGACACGTCAAATTGACTGAGTTGCTTCGCTCCAGATGGCCAATTTGTGACCGGGCAATTTGCTGACGGTGAGTCCATTGGTGATAGAAACTGGCCAACTCGCAGCCTGCTTCAGACGGGTCTATACTGGGAAAAGGCCGCTTGTCAGCTTTTGATTCCGGTTCGTCGCGGCTGGTGATAGACCATCCGGCCGGTTCCCAAACCGTTGAGGTTCACGTCGTGAATTACTTCGCAGATCGTCTTCGACATTTACTCATAGCTACCCATTTTTCCTGGCTTGCGGGCGCAACGGTGGCGTTTGCTGCCGAGCCGTACTCCCCCGAGATCGCCGAAAAGTCGAACGAAGGGGAGCTGGCCATTCACCGGTTCCGCGTTCCTGCGGGAATGAAGGCCGACTTGTGGGCGGCTGAACCGGCTCTCGCCAACCCGGTGGCGTTTTGCTTCGACGAACGAGGCCGCGTCTTCGTCGCCGAGACCTTTCGTCAGCAGAAAGGAGTCGTCGATAACCGCAACTTCATGCACTGGCTGCACGATGACTTGGCCGCTCAAACTGTCGAGGATCGTGTCGCCTTCTTCAAGAAGCACTTGGGCGACGAGGTCAACAAATACGCGATCGAACATGACCGCATTCGACTACTGGAGGACACCGATGGCGACGGCAAGGCCGACAAATCGACGGTCTTCGCCGACGGCTTCAACGCCGTTGAAGATGGGACCGGCGCGGGAGTACTCGCGCACAACGGCAAGCTCTTCTACACCTGCATTCCCAAGCTATGGCAACTGTCTGACAAGGACGGCGACGGCAAGGCGGATGAGCGAGTCGCTCTGTACGACGGCTTCGGAGTACGAGTTGCCTTTCGTGGGCACGACATGCACGGGCTGATCATTGGTCCTGACGGGCGGCTCTATTTCTCGATCGGCGATCGCGGCTTCTCGGTCCCGACGAAGCAGAGGAAGCTGCACCTGCCCGATCAGGGGGCGGTCTTTCGCTGTGAGTTGGATGGATCGAAGTTGGAGGTCTTCTGCACGGGACTCCGCAATCCGCAGGAGCTGGCGTTCGACGACTTCGGCAACTTGTTCACGGGAGACAACAACTCGGACGGCGGTGATCGTGCACGGTGGATGCACCTCGTGCAGCACTCCGACACCGGCTGGCGGATGTACTACCAGTACCTTCAGGATCGCGGTCCTTGGAACCGCGAGAAGCTCTGGTATCCGGCACATCCCGGTCAGGCGGCGTACATCGTGCCTGCTGTGACCAACGTGGCCGATGGTCCGTCGGGGCTGGCCTACTATCCCGGCACGGGTCTCGACGAAAAGTATCGCGGCCACTTCTTCCTCGCCGATTTTCGCGGGACCGCTGGCAATAGCGGCATCCGCACGTTCAGCATGATCCCGAAGGGAGCCTCGTTTGAACTGGCGGGCAACCAAGAGTTCCTTTGGTCGATCTTGGCGACCGACGTGGACTTCGGCTTCGACGGTGGGCTGTATGTCTCCGACTGGGTCGATGGTTGGAATGGGATCGGTAAGGGGCGACTCTATCGGTTCCGCGATGAGCAACACGGGACCACGCCCCTCGTGGCCGAAGTCGGTCGCTTGATGAAGGAAGGATTCTCACAACGAGAGCCGCGCGAGCTGGGCAACTTGCTCGGTCATCCCGACTACCGCATTCGGCTTCGGGCGCAGATGGCTCTCGCCGAAAAGAACTCGGTTGACGTGCTGCTGCTCGCCGCGACGAAGGGTGAGGGGCTGTTTGATCGGCTGCACGGCATCTGGGGACTCGGGCAGCTCGGCCGCGCGAAGCCTGCCGTGTTGAAGGGATTGCTGCCGCTGTTCCAAGACACGATTCCGGAGATTCGCGCACAGGTCGCGAAGGTGTGTGGCGAGGCCGCGTATCTCGAAGCGGCTGCCGAGTTGATCGGCCTCTTGAAGGATGATGACTCGCGCGTGAAGGCGTTCGCCGCGCTGGCTCTTGGTGCGGTGAAGGACAAACGCGCGGTTGAGCCGTTGTTTGAGGTTCTCTCTCAGAACGCGGATGCCGACGCCACGCTCCGTCATGCGGCGGTGATCGGTCTCGTCAGCGCGGCCGACTCGAAAACACTGGTCGATGCGGCGAAGAGGCCGTCGCCTGCCGAGCGACTTGGTGCGGTTCTCGCTTTGCGCCGGAAGGCCGATGCGGGCGTCTCGGCCTTTCTCAACGATGCGGAACCGCTCGTCGTCCTCGAAGCGGCGCGGGCCATTCATGACGTGCCGATTCTCGACGCGATGCCGTCTCTCGCGAAGCTGGCCGACAAACCGGGCCAGTCCGATCCGCTGCTGCGTCGCGTGATGAACGCCAACTTCCGACTCGGCACGCTCGACCATGCGAAGGTCGTCGCGTCGCTGGCCGCCAATCCATTGCTCGATGACACGCTGCGAGTCGAGGCGATCACCGAGCTGCTCGATTGGAATTCGCCACCGCCGCTCGATCGGGTTCTCGGTGACTTTCGCCCGCTCAAGCCGCGCACGGTCGAAGTGGCGAGTGCCGTACAACCGGTGATGATCCCGCTGTTCGGTGGGAGCGGCGCGATACGCGAGTCGGCGGCGAAACTGGCTGCGAAGTACGAGGTCAAAGTCGCCGAGCCGCTGCTGCTCGACATCGTGCGTGACCTGATCCGTCCGTCGTCCGAACGAGTCGCGTCGTTGAAGGCGCTCGCCGCGATCAAAAGTCCACAGCTCAAGCCCGTCGTGGATGAGGCACTCAAGGATGTCGATCCCGGTCTGCGCAGCGAGGCTCGACGCCAGATCATTACGAGCGATCCCGCCCGCGCCGTCACGCTGCTGGCCGAGACCATGACGAGCGACTCGATCCCCGAGCAGCAGGCGGCGATCAGCACCCTCGCCTCACTCAAGCGAGACGACGCCGATGCGGTCCTCGACCAGTGGCTCGCGCGATTGGCCAAGCGCGAAACGCCCGAGGCCGTGCAGCTCGATCTGCTCGACGCCGCGAAGGCCCGCGCGACGAAGACGATGCTGGAACAAGTCGCCGCGTTCGACGCGAGTCGCAAACCCGACGATCATCTCCGCGACTATCGCGAAGCTCTGGCGGGAGGGAGCGAGGTGCGAGGCAAGGAAATCTTCTTCGGTCGCAGCGAAGTCTCCTGCCGCCGCTGTCACAAGATCGACGGCAACGGCGGCGAGGTCGGTCCCGATCTGTCGCGCATCGGCCTCGATAAGACTCGCGACTACTTGCTCGAAGCGATGGTCGATCCGAACAAACAGATCGCGAAAGGCTTTGAGACGGCGATCCTGCAAATGGCCGACGGCAAGGTCCATGCGGGGATCATCAAGTCGGACGATGGTCAGCGAATCCAACTCCATAAGCCCGAAGGAGCGATCGTCGTGCTGGAGAAGTCGGCCATTGAAGACCGCGCCGTCGGCAAGTCGGGGATGCCCGAAGACCTTGTCAAGAAGCTCACCAAGTCGGACGTGCGCGATCTGGTCGAGTACCTCTCAACTCTGCGAAACACGACGAACCCGGCGGAGCATGGGAAGAAGTGAGCCGTAGGATGGGCACTCTTGCCCGTCCGGTTTTCATCACTTAACGCGGACGGGCAAGAGTGCCCGTCCTACAGTTTGAGATCAGCCGTCTCACGGAGTCCGCGCGGCAGGAGTCGGGAACTGTTGCAGCCGTTCCCCCACGAGCGTCGCGTTCGGGCGGAGCGTACCGATCACGCCCGCCAGCGCTGTCTTGACCGATGGCTGTTGAGCGGCGACCCAACCCGCGTGGACATCTGCCACGCCGTCCTTGGTCAGCAACAGGCCAAAGCGTTGAATGTGGTAACCCAACTGTGATGCCGCCGCTTCACGCAGACCGGCATCCAATTGCGTGTTCAGCGCGACTTCGGACAGCCGTCGTTGAGCCGCTCCACTCGGGAGACCGCCCAGTGCGACGATGGCGTTGGGGCCGGCATCGGGCGATTCGATCACGAGCGCCAATTCCTTCTCAGCCTGCGACACGTCAAACACTTTCGAGCCGCGTCCAGTGACGAGCGTCGCCAGCCAGTAAGCGGCCGCGACCTTCTGCTGGTTCCGTTCCCCGGCCGACAACATCGGAGACTTCAGTCCGTCCGCGAATGGTTTGAATTGGTGATTGAAATCGTTCGACGAAGCGGACTCCGCCACGAATGCTGCGGGGGAGTTGCGAGCGACCAACCGATCAACATCAGCTCGCATTGTGTCCGCACCGTAAACCACGACCGGGATCGCCGCCGTCCGGGCATCGGCGCGAATGTTCGACAAGGTTTGAGTCAGCTCCCAGCGAATGCAATTGGCGTGGACCACAATGACATCGACGCCCGCCGAATTCGCCGCCTTCTCGAAACCATCGCGGCCCGTCGAAGCCATCAGGCCCTCGAAACCGGCATCCTTCAGATAGGCCGACGTGCGGCTAGCGCGTCCTTGGTCGGCATCGATCACCACAGCGCGTGCTTGGCCGGGATCGGTCAATGCACGAGCCAAAACGGAGACGACACGGTTCGCGCCGGGGAAGCTATTCTTCGGCTCGATGCGCAGGATCGTGGTCGCTGCCGCGAATTGGATGCGGGCATCGGGCGCGTTCAGCGCGGCAAGGACAGGTGACTTCAGTCCTTTCAGTCCCTGCAACTGCTCGCGCGTTCCAATCTGGCCGAGGACTTCGAGAGCTGCCACTGCTGTCGCCGGTTGACTTGCTTCCAAGGCGTCGGCCAGAACTTGCGAGACGGTTTCTTCTCCCGCTGTCAGGGCGAGATACATCGCGGTGCCGGGATCGACACTGCGCGGTTTGTTCCAGCCGTTCTGCAAGATTTCCAAACCAAGTAACGATGCGAGGTATTGTCGCTGCGGCTCGGACTGATCTGGCGACAAAGCCAACGACTGTCGAGCGAAGCGCGATGACAGCAGCATCGCCGCGACTGGGGGCGAGTGCGTCTTCGACAGGACCGTCCCGGCATCCGCGTCCCAGCCCCAGATGAGGACCGACCCATTGGCCTCACGCGGCAAAAGGTCTGGCTTTTGGAACAGCATCTTGGCCAACCGTCGCAATTCGTTGGAGGCGGTGATGGACGACAGACGATCCGTTTTCTCTTTCGAGCCAGTGATGAGTTTGGCCAGCGTGCGTTGTGCCGCCATGCGAACGCCGCGCGGCTGAGCTTCCGAGAAAGCGGGAAACCACAAGTAGGGAATCGCTTCGTTGGCCTCCAGAATGCCCAGCACTTCGATTACGGCCGCCCGCACACGGTCTTCCGGTGCATCGAGTCCTCCCAGCATTGGGGGCACGATCTGTCGGCCCATCCGCGTGAGGGCGATCACCAACGTGTCCTGCCGCTCGGCCATCTCGGGCCGACTCATTTGCTTCAATATCTGTGGGACCGCTCGCGGCCCGGCGTTACGCAATTCGCGCGTTGCCAGTTCGCGTTGTGTCGGGTCGCCGATCAGTCTCGCGATGAGACCGTCCACATACGCCGGGTCTTCCGACTGTTTGCGAGCGAGAGCGCTGAGACGGTCGAGCAGTTGCGTCGAAAGCGGTTGCAGCTCTTGGATGTGAGCCAACTTGACGAACTCGCCCGTGCCGTGCTTGTCCCGAATCTTGAGCATCAGCTCGTCGTCGGGTGATCCCGAGTCGAACTGATCGAGATACTTGCGAGCCAAGTCCATTCGCGCTAGATCGACCATCAATAACGTGCTGGCGAAGTACTCTTCGGGTGTCTTGGGTTCGACGAGCAAGGGTGATGGGTCGGGCGCGGCGGCCAATTTGCCGGGAGCCGGTTGTGCCCACAACGACGCCGCCCCGTGAAGGCACATCGCCCCACAAGCCACACTCGCAATTAACACTCGACGAAGCCGGGCCATTCGCAGACTCCGCAATTACACGAGCAGCAGGTGTTGACTGACCACAGATCGCAGCCTGGCGCGCCAGTGAAGACTCGGTGATTGAGCGTCTTCGCTTGCGCGTCAGGCTTGAATGGGTCCGCCGTTTCCCGTCGCTCGCCTGACACGACGACTCTTCGCGCCGCACTCGGCCTAAGCATCCGTGCAACCACTTTCCGTTTCCAACACCGAAATCGTGGCCGATGCTACGAACGCACGACGGGACGAAACAACGACATTTCACCCGGCCGACACAATTCACCGCACTCGACCGCAGTCGGATCGACCGCCGGATGGAAAGCGGTCCAACTTGTCCACGGACACCGGCCGCGCAATGCGAGAGTCAAGCACGGCGTTCGGGTGCCACGGGTCGCTCGGGTCGCACCGCGCGTGCCGCCGAGTCAAACTTTGCCGGTTGAAGCGGCGCGTGCGGGGGAAAACACGGTTCATCCGACTCATGCGTGCTGAGCGTTCGTGTTTTCAGCCCAGAGGGCGGCAGGTCATAGCCCACGGCGTGAGCCGTGGGTGAGTTCTGAAGGGGCGACGCCGTTAAGGTTTTTTGTAGCAGAAGTCGTAAGACTTCTGACGACTCGCCAGAAGTCTTACGACTTCTGCTACGTTCGACTGGACTTGTTTCGTAGATCAGAAATCCTTAACGGCGTTGCCCTCCGGGGGTTGGCGGCGGGCCTTCTGATTTTTCCAGGGCATACGCCGTGGGCTATGACCTGCCGCCTTCTAGGCTGATGAAACACGTCCTCAGCACGCATTCGCCCGATGAACCGAAAACATGAAATCCGGCGGACAAATCTAAGCCGGACTTCAATCCTCGACTTCAGCCATCGAGCGGCCGCATCACACATCCAACTCGTGAGCCACCAAGTCGGCATACGTCTCGCGGCGGCGGATGACTTTGACGGTCGTGCCGTCCACGAGTAGCTCGGTCGCGCGGGGGCGCGAGTTGTAGTTGCTGCTCATTGCGGTGCCGTAGGCTCCCGCGCTGAAGATCGCCATCAGATCGCCGCGCTGCATCGGTGGCAGGTAACGGTCCTTCGCGAAGTAGTCCGACGATTCGCAGACCGGGCCGACGACATCCGTCTTCTCGCATCCGGCGATTTCGCCTTCGACGTTCGAGGGCATCGCGACGGCAGGCTTCACTGGCCAGACGCGATGGAACGAGTCGTACATTGCGGGACGAATCAGGTCGTTCATCGCGCCGTCTTGAATGACGAACAGCTTGCCTCCCTCACGCTTCGTGTAGACGACGCGGCTCACGAGGACACACGAGTTGCCGACGATGAACCGGCCCGGTTCGAGGGCCAGCCGACACTTGGCCGCTTGCACGGCGGGGACGATCACCTTCGCATACTCCGAGGCGGGAAGACCTTCGTTCTCGCGGTAACTGATCCCGAAGCCGCCTCCAAGATTGATCCAGTTAATGTCGTGGCCGTCGCGCCGTAATGCTTCAACAACTTCGATCGCCTTCGCCCCGGCGGCCTCATACGGATCGGTCGTCAAGATCGGCGAACCGAGATGCATGTGGATGCCCTTCAGCGCGAGCCGCTTGTCTCGCAACACCTTCGCGGCCAGTTCGCGGAACCGCTCGATGTCCATGCCGAACTTGTTTCCCTTCTTGCCCGTCGTCGTCTTGGCATGCGTCTTCGCGTCGATGTCCGGATTGAGCCGCAGCGCCACGCGACCAATCTTCCCCATCGAACCGGCGACCGCCGCGATGGCATCTAGTTCCGGTTCGCTCTCGACATCGAACATCAGAATGTCATTTTCGAGCGCGAACCGAATCTCCTCGTCGGTCTTGCCGACTCCCGCGAAGACGACCTTCGACGTGTCGGCCCCCGCTGCTTTGACGCGATAGAGTTCGCCCCCCGACACCACGTCAAAGCTGCTCCCCGCCTCGTGCATCACCTTCAGCACGCCGAGCGTCGAGTTCGCCTTCACCGAATAACAGATGACCGGATAAACCTCGGCAAACGCGGTCTGAATCTGCTTCAGTTGCCCCAGCAGAAACGCCTTCGAGTAGACCCACAGCGGAGTCCCGTATTGCTCGGCCAGCTTCGCCACAGACACGTCTTCACAAAACAATTCGCCATCGCGGTAGTCAAAGTTCGTCACGTTGTTGATTCCAGAGTTGAAAAAGAGGGGCGGGCAACACCCCGGAACAGTGAAAGAGGATCTCGGCGGCTTGTCTCACGAAATGAGCGTTGCCGCGCGCAGCAAGGATTCCGCCCAACTGAGTTGCTCCGGTTCCAAGGGAACAACGGGATTCCGCTGATGATCGACGACGAACTCATACGAAAACAGGTCGTAGATGGTGTCGATCACTTCTTGAAGATTCAGAACGGCATCGCCGTCTTTGGGCAACAACGGGACTCGAATCGCTGGCAGTGGTTGATTGAGTGGAATCGGCCAAGCGTCCACGCGAGGGCGATGTTTTGCTCGGCTGAGAAACACGAAATAGGGGACTGATGGAAGTGTTCCAATCAACGGAAATCTCTCACCAATGCGAAGCAGATCGATCTCGATGTAGTTCGCGGTCCCTTTGAGATACTCAAGTCGCTTGGCCGCGAACTCGGCCTGGCCGTCTCCTCGTTTGTTTGTCGGAGAAAGCATTTCAATCGCCGTCACCAAACTGCGTGTTTCTGAATCCCGAATTTCCACGAAGTGGTACGTGATCTCTTCCGGCAGCAGGGCATCCAAAGTGATGCACGGGCTGATTCTCTGTTCGGTGGCGATGTCGCCTTCTTTTCCTGATGAAAAGACTCCCACATCGGGGTACCGAAGTCGTGGTCTTTCCACGTCGCCAAACCCAACCATTTCAATCGGATCGGGAGTTGTCACCATCACCCGTTCTTCCGTGAGGGCGAAGTACCTCGGCTTCAACCTGCGCGAAAGTTGTCGCGCAACTTCATTGATGAAGTTGGAATGAAAGACCGTCCAGAACGGTCCCTCCAAGTATGGGTCCATGCCAGGAAACGGGTTGGGCATTGTGATGTTCCTCTCTCTCTCTCTCGAGAAATCTCAGCCGTGATGCTTCGCCAGCAGTTCGGCGATCTGAATGGCGTTGGTCGCTGCTCCTTTGCGCAGGTTGTCGCTGACACACCAGAACGTGAGGCCGTTCGGGTTGGTGAGGTCTTTCCGAATGCGGCCGATGAAGACGAGGTCGCTGCCGGTGCAGGTGCAGGGCATCGGGTAGCCTCCTTGAACTTCTTCGTCCACGACTTTGATGCCGGGGAAGGCCGAGAAGAGTCGCTTGGCTTCTTCGACTGAGATTGGGCGTTCGGTTTCGACGAGGATCGTCTCGCTGTGGCAGTTGGCGACCGGGATGCGGACGCACGTTGGGCAGACCATGATCGACGGATCGCCGAGAATCTTGCGAGTCTCGTAGACCATCTTCATCTCTTCACTGGTGTAGCCCTGTTCTTTGAAGCCGCCGATTTGTGGAATGGCATTGAACGCGATCGGAGACTTGAACGCTTGTTGCTCGTAGGTGGTCTTGTCGAGAGCCGCGCGCGTCGCTCCGTAGAGGTCGTCCGTTCCGGCGAGGCCCGCGCCGCTGACGGCTTGGTACGTGCTGACGACCACGCGGCGAACTCGGGCTGCGTCATGAAGCGGCTTCAGCGCGAGAGCCATCTGCGTCGTCGAGCAGTTCGGGCTGGCGATGATCCCCTTCGCATTGAGTGCGTCTTGCGGGTTGATCTCGGGAATGACCAGCGCCACGTCGGGCATCATGCGGAAGTAGCCGGACTCGTCGATCACCTTGCACCCGGCGGCGATGGCGTGCGGCAGGTACTCGGCGGCCACTTCATCCGGCGTGGTGGCGATGACGAGATCGACGCCTTTGAATGCGGCTGGCTCCAGCAGTTCGACGGTGTAGTCCTGGCCCTTGAACTTCAAAATCGAACCAGCACTGCGGGCCGAGGCCAAGAACCGATACGTCTTCGCGAGCATCGGCCGCTCTTCCAACAACTGCAACATGATGCGACCGACCGCGCCCGTCGCCCCAACCATCGCCATCGTTCCGAACACGATTTCACTTCCTTCTACTGACGAAAAAGGCTCGGCGGAGATTCCGTCGGGCCAGTCCAATTCGAGGCGGCGGGATGATAGCGGCGGGCTTCGGCGTGAGGCAATCAACGATCTTCGCGTCTCACCCTTCGTTGTTGCCGAGTGAACTACAGGCGTGCGCCAGTCGCTGCTATCATCGCCGTCCTTACAGACGGCAGCGTTGGGCAAGTGGTTGAAAGAACGTAGGGTAAGCGTCTCGCTTGCCCTTTTCCCAACGGCATTGACGGGCAAGCGAGACGCTCACCCTACGTTTTCGACGGGCATATTGGATCGCACCCGCAACGACTTCGACTTCTCTCAGGATTCAGACTCGACAATGAAGATTCTCGTGATTGGCAACGGTGGACGCGAACACACGCTGGTGTGGAAGCTCAAGCAATCTCCTTCGGTGACACAGGTCTTCTGCGCGCCGGGCAACGCGGGGACGGGCCTCGACGTGACGAACGTGCCGATCAAGGCGACCGACTTCCCGCAGCTCATCAAGTTTGCTCAGACCGAGAAGATCGACTTGACCGTCGTGGGGTCCGAAGTGCCGCTCGTGGCGGGGATCGTTGATGAATTCAAGAAGGCCGGTTTACGAGTCTTCGGGCCGTCCAAGCTTGCGGCGGAACTGGAAGGCTCGAAACGTTTCGCCAAGGAGATGATGGCGAAAGCCAAAATTCCGACAGCCGACTTCCGCACCTTCCAAAACGCGGCCGAAGCGATGAGCTATATCGACGAACGCGAGAACGTGGAACGTTTCGTCATCAAGGCGGATGGTCTCGCGGCAGGCAAAGGGGTCGTCGTCTGCTTCTCTAAGGTTGAGGCCCGCGAGGCGATCAAGCGGATGCTGATCCACAAGGATTTCGGCGCGGCCGGAATGCAGATCGTCGTGGAAGATTTTCTCGTGGGAGAAGAGGCGAGCCTGCTGGCCTTCGTCGATGGAACCACGATCGTGCCGCTCGAAGCGGCTCAGGATCACAAAGCCGCGTTTGACGGAGACACGGGGCCGAACACGGGCGGCATGGGAGCGTACTCACCGATTCCCAGCATGACTTCCGAGGTCGTCGATGTGATCGTCGAGAAGATTTTGGTGCCGACTGTTCACGAGATGAACAAAGCGGGGCGTCCGTTTTCGGGCTGCCTCTACGCGGGCTTGATGCTCACCAATCAAGGTCCGAAAGTGATCGAGTTCAACGTGCGACTTGGCGATCCCGAGACGCAAGCGGTTCTGATGCGGCTCAAGTCCGACCTCGCTCAAATTATGTACGCCGTCGCGGATGGCAAGCTGGACGAGATCGAACCGCTGGAGTGGGACGAGCGTTACTCGGTCTGCGTCGTGATGGCCTCGGCCGGCTATCCGGGTGACTACGAAAAGGGAAAGCCCCTACGAGGCCTCGAAGAAGCGGCACTCGTCCCAGACACCAAAGTCTTTCACGCGGGAACGGCTCAGGTCGGAGACCAGATCGTCAACGATGGCGGTCGAGTCCTCGGCGTCACCGCGCTGGGAGACTCACTCGCCGAGGCCAAGCTCAAAGCCTATCAAGCCGTGAAGTGCATTCGCTGGGACGGCGCTTGGTGCCGCAAGGACATCTCGGACAAGGCCGCGAAACGATGAAATAGGTTTCGTCATCAGCCGCCACATGGCTGACGACTGCAAACAGAACTCGGCCGACTTTTTGGGCCTCCCGTAGAGAGAGGAGTCTTCCTATGCAGACTAATGACACTCGATGGCCTCGCGCGGACTGCAATTTGTCGCGGCGGGATTGCCTGCGCATCGGGGGGCTTGGTGCGGGTGGCCTTTCGCTCGCGAACCTCTTGTCGGTGCGAGCGGTCGCGCAGGACGGAGCGACTCGCGCGACGGACGTGAGCCAATCGGCAGCGTCGTTCGGACGGGCGAAGTCGGTGATTCTCTTCTGGCTCATGGGCGGACCACCTCAGCACGAGACATGGGATCCCAAGCCGCATGCACCGCTCGAAGTGCGCGGACCGTTTCAACAGATCGCCACACGGACGAGTGGACTCTCCGTCGGCGAGTTGATGCCGCGCACCGCGACACTCACCGACAAAATCGCCGTGCTGCGAGCCATCACGACGGGAGACAACGCCCATTCGTCGAGCGGCTACGCGATGCTGACCGGTGTGCCTCACGTTCCGCTCAACGCCGAGAGCGTCACGGCGAAGGCCCCCAATTTGTGGCCGTGTGCTGACAGCATCGTGCGAAAGTTGCGAGGCTCGCGCAACGGCCTGCCCGGCTCCATCGTGCTGCCCGAACATGTCTGGAACGATGGCAACTTTCCTTGGCCCGGTCAGGATGCGGGGTTCTTGGGGCGACGCTTCGATCCGTGGCTCATTCACTGCGACCCCAGTTCGCCCCAGTTCAAGATTCCCGATCTTGCCTTCCCCGATGATCTCCCTTCGACACGCTTCGATCGACGCCGCGAGTTGCTCCGTCAATTCAACGACCACATCGGCCAAGCACGCGCGGAACAAGTTGCTTCACCCGTGAAGCGGTACGACGACGAGTCGCAACAGGCGCTGGGACTGCTCGGTGGATCGGCCGCTCGACAGGCGTTCGACCTCAATCAAGAACCCGCTTCCGTACGCGACCGTTACGGCCGCTCGCGCTACGCCCAAAGCGTGCTGCTCGCGCGGCGCATGGTCGAGGCGGGAGTGTCGCTCGTCCGCATCAACTGGACCCGCATGATGGACAAGCCGAACCAAGGAGGCTGGGACACACACACGCTTCATGCGCAGTCGTGCAAAGACTTCCTGATGCCGATCATGGACCAAGCGTACTCGGCGCTGATCGAAGACCTGAGCGAACGCGGGCTGCTCGATCAAACCTTGATCGTCTGGCTGGGTGAGTTTGGCCGGACTCCCAAAATCAATGCGAACGCGGGCCGCGATCACTGGGGCAGCGTCTTCTCCGTTGCTCTGGCGGGCGGAGGCGTACGTGGTGGAGTGGTTCACGGATCGTCGGATGCTCAAGGCGCGTTCCCGATTGATGGCCGCGTTGAACCCCACGATCTGATGGCCACGATTTATCACTGCCTCGGTTATTCGGCCGACACCGAAATCCACGACGCGCTCGGACGACCGCTGCCAATCAGTCGTGGCGAGGTGATTCATTCGCTCTTCTGATTGCGAATCTGGTTGGGCAGAGAAGTCCGGCTTTTCGGAAAGCCGGACTTCTTCTGCGTTGGATGTCGTGTCAGAAGTGAAGCCGCAGCAGAAGAGAAGTCCGGCTAACAAAGCTAAGCCGGACTTCAGTCGCCGTGGACTTCGTCGCGAGTCGCAGGGTCATTCGCCCAAGAGGCCCTTGGCCAGCCGCTTCAGTGCTTCGCTCTCAATTTGACGGACTCGCTCGCGCGTCAGGCCGAGCGACTCACCGATCTCTTTCAGTGTGCGTGGCTCGGCATCGTCGAGACCGAATCGCATGCGCAGGATTGTCGCTTCGCGCGGATCCATCGTGTCGAGCATGCGATAGACGTGCTTGAGGTTGTCTGCATCGACCATCTCAACTTCGGGGCCTTTTTGACGCTCGTCGGCGACCATGTCGCTCATCGTCCAGCCACCGTCGTCCTCGTCTGTCTGAGGCGTCATGTTGTAGAGGTGGATCGCGGTCTTCACGATGCTGAGCTTCTTCTTCGGAAGCTGCAGTTCTTTGGCGACCTCTTCCTGCGTCGGTGGCCGCCCCAGTTCACCATCGAGCTTCGCCGTGGCTCGACGCCATTTGGAGAGCAACTCCACCATGTACGCCGGGATGCGAATCGTCTTCGCCGAGTTGATGAGCGCCCGCTTGATCGACTGCTTAATCCAATAGCTGGCGTAGGTGCTGAACCGGGTGTTCATGTCCGGATCGAAGCCCTCGACCGCGCGCAGCAGCCCGAGGTTGCCTTCTTCAATCAAGTCCTGAATGGGCAGGCCCTTGTTTGTGTAGGCGCGGGCAATGTTCACGACGAGCCGCAGATTCGCGCGGACCATTCGGTCCCGGGCGCTGCCGTCCCCCGCCGTGATGCGGTTGGAGAGTTCCTTCTCTTCCTCTGCGGACAACAATGCGGTCTCGTTGATTTCGCGGAGATACGTCTCCAGCGGAGTTTGCGCACCAGTGGGAGCGCTGCGTAGCCGTGTGGTCTTGGCCATCGAAGTGTCTGTCCGTCAGGAGTCAGGTGGAATAACACGCCACCTCCTGTGGCCAACTGAACGGCGGAGTTCCGCCCAGAGTGTTATCGGAGTTGGACTCCAAAAATTCCAAACTGAGACAGGCGTATGACGGGAAACGATCAGAGAAAATGGGAAGACGGCGCAATAATAACGGCCCTCCGGAACGTACCGGAGGGCCGCAAGGTTTCTCGAATCAAACTGCATGACGCCGCTTGACTCTCAGGATTCTTGAACTACACGCGACCACCGGACGCGCGAAGATCAGGGTTACAGGGTCACTCAGCAGGCGTCGCCTCTTCCACCTTGGCCTCTTCCGCAGGGCCACCCATGGTGAACAGTGGGCCGGATGAGCCTTCCATTCCACCTTTGAGTTCTCCACGGACTTTGGGAGCCGCTTGCTGAGCATCAGCCTTCGGTTCATTGGCCGCTGCTGCCGCTGCTTGGATTTCAACCGCACTTCTGCGACTGAGTCCGATCTTCCGATCATTGGAATCAATCCGCAGAATCCGGACATCCAAGTCTTGGCCGACTTTGACGAATGTTTCGGGGTTCTCGACCTTTTGGTCAGACAGTTCCGAAACGTGCAGCAGACCTTCCAACTCGGGTTCGAGTTCGACGAAAACTCCGAAGTTGGTGATCTTCGTGACCTTGCCGATGACCTGCGATCCCGGTTGGTACTTCTCGGGGATCGTGGTTTCCCACGGGTCGCCCGCCAGTTGCTTCAGGCCGAGAGCGATGCGTTTCCGTTCCTGATCGACCGAGATGACTTGGCAACTGATCGGATCGCCCTTCTTGAGCAACTCGTTCGCGTGCGAAATCTTGCGGGTCCAAGACATGTCGCTGACGTGCAGCAGCCCATCGACACCCTCTTCCAACTCGATGAACGCACCGTAATTGGTGAGGTTGCGAACCGTTCCGCTGACCGTCGCGCCTGGTGGGTACTTGGCGGCAACTTCGTCCCAAGGATTCGACTGAGCCTGCTTCATGCCCAGCGAAATCTCTTGCTTCTCTTTGTTGATACCCAGCACGACAACATCGACTTCTTCGCCCGGATTGACGAGTTCGGTCGGATGATTGACCCGCTTCGTCCACGACATCTCGCTGATGTGAACCAGCCCTTCGATGCCGTCTTCCAGCTTCACGAATGCGCCGTAGGACATGACGTTGACGACTTCGCCGCGAATCTTCGTACCGACGGGGTACTTGGTTTCGACGTTGTCCCAAGGACTCGATTCCTTCTGCTTGAGGCCGAGCGCAATTTTTTCCTTGTCGCGATCGACGTGCAGAATCATCACTTCAAGCTCTTGGTCGATGCGGACCATTTCGGTCGGGTGGCTGATGCGGCCCCAGCTCATGTCGGTGATGTGCAGTAAGCCGTCGATGCCGCCCAAGTCAACGAACGCACCGAAGTCGGCGATGTTCTTGACCACGCCCTTGCGAATCTGGCCTTCGACCAGTTCCGACAGCAGAGCCTTCTTCATTTGCTCGCGTTGGACTTCGATCAGTCGGCGGCGGGAAACGACGATGTTGCGGCGGGCTTCGTCGATCTTGAGGATCAGGCACTCGATGACCTTGCCACGGTACGAATCGATGTCTTGAGGACGACGGATATCGACTTGGCTCGCGGGGAGGAAGACGTTCACGCCGATGTTGACCAGCAAACCACCCTTGATCTTCTTGAGGACTTCGCCCTTGACGATGTCCCCTTCCTTGTGGGTGCTGATGATCTTTTCCCACTCGCGAATGCGGTCGGCTTTTCGCTTCGAGAGGAGGATCAGGCCGAACTCGTCTTCGATTTCTTCGAGCAGAACCGAAATGCGTTGGCCAGCGACAGGCGGTTCGTCGGTGTCGGACCATTCGTCGAGCGGAACAATTCCTTCGCTCTTGTATCCGATGTCGATCAGGACCTCTTCGCCCTCGACCCGCACGATCGTCCCTTCGAGCACCGCGTTGACGTCATAACCGGCGTCTCGCAGGTTGTACTCGGTGATCAGTGCCTCTTCGGCAGCTTCCGCGTCGGCTAGTGACAGCCCCAACGCCGCTTCCAAGTCCGCATCGCTAACATCAAACTCCCGCAGCAAATTCCGATCGACCATACTAGAACAATCCCGTCGTGAGTAAGCGGCCACGTTCGCGCGTCATTGTCATCTCATGAAGATGACCGCGTCTGAACGCACCGACGAACGGAGCCAGTCTTTCCGGCTTGCCGCTCTGGGTAAAAGGACCCTCCCGCCACCGCCGAAGAGGAACACTCCCCTTCCGCCCACGATGACGAAGGGCGGGAGTGTAGCTGCGATCTAAAATCGCGGCTAGTGCCCTGCGAAGTCGAAGAATCGGGTTTGAGTCACTTGGGTATGTCGGGGAACCGCTCTTGAGCAAGGCGGTCCTGATGAGCAAGACAGTGTCTTGTTCGGGTGAGTGTTCGGCGTTCGACTGCGTCTTCTCGCGCGACCCCGGGGACTCACTTCCCAAAGTCTCAGTTCAACTTCGGCCCCCAACCTCAACAGTGAGGCATGGCAAGGCCCCGACTGCTTGTTGAAAAACGGTTGCGGGAGGGCGAGGCACCTGCCGAACTGCAAGAAACAAGGGTATTTCACACGCAACCGGTTCGGCAGGAGCCTCGCCCTCCCTTTGTTCAGCAGGCTGGCTAACCTGTCGCCGCGCGCTTTCTCACCAGCCCCGGTAGGACATCCATGTCGAGTGGCGAGAACATCTCGCGTTCCCACAACTCCCAGCCGAGTGCTCCCATCGCGGCGTTGTCCGTGCAGTATTCGCGCGGGGCGATGATCAGTTCGATCTTTCGGTGACTGGCCAGTTGTTGAAGCCGCTCGCGCAATAGCGTGTTCGCCGCGACGCCGCCTCCCACGAGCAGTGTCTTCCGTCCGGTGTGAGTGAGTGCTTGATCGCACTTCCCCACGAGTACATCGATCACGGCCGCTTGAAAGCTGGCGGCGATGTCGGCCGTGCGTTGAGGCGTCATGGGCGGCAAAGCAGGCTGATTGCGTGCGCCGGGAGTTCCTCGCACAGCATAGAGGACCGCCGTCTTCAAGCCGCTGAAGCTGAAGTCGAGTCGCTCGTCCTTGAGGAACGTGCGCGGAAACGCGAACGCACGCGGGTTGCCTGTCGCGGCGATCTTTTCGATCAGCGGCCCGCCGGGATATTCGAGTCCCAGAATCTGAGCCACCTTGTCGAACGCCTCTCCGGCCGCGTCATCGGTCGTCGAGCCGAGCAGATCGAATTCGACGGGCGAGCGGCAGTCATAGAGGTTCGAGTGACCGCCACTGACCACCAGCCCCGCCGCCGGAAACACATCGCGTCCTGCCGCCATGCGACAGGCGTACAGATGGGCCTCAATGTGATTGACCGCGAGCAGCGGGACATCAAGGACCAACGCGAGTGTCTTCGCGGAGGTGAGCCCCACCAACAACGAACCGACCAGTCCGGGATGCGTCGCGACGGCCACGGCACCGATGTCAGCGAGACTCGCTCCCGATTTTTTCAAAGCCTCGTCGATCACCGGCAGGATGCGTTCGAGATGCGCCCGAGAGGCGATCTCGGGAACAACGCCTCCGAACCGTTCGTGCAGTTCGTGCTGAGTCGCCACGACGTTCGAGAGGACTCGCCGATCACTGTCGATCACCGCCGCCGCAGTCTCATCGCACGAAGATTCGATCGCAAGAAGCAAGCGGCGAGTGGAAGGGGACTCAGGCACAGGTTTGGCCTCAAAACAAAAAGAGCCGGGACAATTTGTCCCGGCTGTGTGTTCACCGCGTGATCTCACGCCGCGCGGGACGGTCGCGCCAAGGAAACTCGCTGCCATTCGAGGAAGGCTTCGACGAACTGTTGTCCCAGCCGTGACGGAAGACCGGCACCCTCCTTCTTCTCGGCGGGCTTCTCTTCCCCCTTCGGTTTGTCAGCCCCATCAGCGGGCTTGTCGGCGTCAGCAGGTTTGTCGCTCTCGGGCTTCTTCGCCGCCAATTGTTCCTTCAGCCAAGTCGTTCCTTTGGCAAGCTGTCCGTCCACGAAGTCGATCTTCGGAGCAGTCCCGTCGAGTCGAACGGTCTCTCGCTCGCGACGAGCTTCAAACAGCTTGGTCATCTCTTCATCGGACAACTTCACCTCGAAGCCGGTGTCGGGCATCACGCCCCATTCTTCCTTCTCGGTCGCTTTGGGAAAGCGGTGAATGTTCTTGCCGCTCGGGCGGTGATAGCTCGCGGTCGTCAGCTTGAGGGCACTCTTGCCTCCCTCCAGCTCGATCACGTTTTGCACGCTCCCTTTGCCCCACGTCCGTTCCCCAACGATGATCGCCCGCTTGTGGTCTTGCAGACACGCGCTGACGATCTCGCTCGCCGAGGCGCTGTAGCGATTGACGAGAACCACCATTGGGAAGCCGCTGTAGGTGCCGGGCTTCTTCGCTTTGACAACGTGTTCATCAGTGTTGCGCCCCTTGGTGCTGACGATCACGCCGCTCTCAATGAAGAAGTCCGAGATCGCCGTCGCGGCGGTGAGCAGCCCGCCCGGATTGAACCGCAAATCCAAGATCAACGCCTTCATGCCATCCTTTTTGAGCCGCTCCAGTTGGTCATGAATCTCTTCGGTGCTATTCCGAGCGAAACTGGTCAGACGGAGATAGCCGATCTTGTCCTCCCCTTCGAGAAAATAGATCCAATTGCCTTCCTTGTCATAGTGGTCGCCGAGAACGGTCGGGGTTTTGATGATGGCGCGTGTGATCTCTAACGAGATCGGTTCCGCATCGTCCTTGTGCTGAATCTTGAGCTTCACAACCTCACCCGGCTTGCCTCGCATCAACTTGACGGCGGAGTCCATCTCGCGGCCTTCCGGAAAATCGGCGGTCAGTTTGTCGTCGATCTCAAGGATTCGGTCTCCAGCTCGCAGGCCAGCCTTGTAGGCGGGAGTCCCCGAGATCGGCACCATCACCATCAACTGCCTCGTCTTCGGATCGACCGTCACCTGGATTCCGATCCCGCCGAACTCCTGTTCGACCGACTCGTTGAACTGCTTGAGTTCCGAAGTGTCGATGTACGACGAATACGGGTCGAGCTTGAGGACCATCCCGCGCATGGCCGCGTCGAGCAGTTCGCGGCGATCGACCGGCTTCACATAGTTGCGGTCGATTTGCTCGAACGTGTCTACGAACAGCTTCATCAACTCGAAGTATTCGTCCTCAGTCGCCGCTTGAGCTGACCGAACGAACACGCCGCCGGGTTGGGTGAGCAAGCTCAAACCCAACGTGACGAACAACGCCAAAACCAGCAGTCGCCCCCGCATCCGCGTCTCCCTTCCGAATGGTGTGCCGAGTGGTTGCTTGAACAACGGACCCCGCCTCGGCACGCCAGTCTCGCTCCGGCGGCAATCTCACTCGGGGATCAAGTCGCTCAAGTCGGGGCGAGTCTACGCGCTTTGACAAAACCCGCCAAGCCACAGACATCTCATCTGCTGATCCTGGGTGCCGTCGTCAATTGGTGGTCAACTTCTTCCGGCCCAACGGGCCACGGATTCACCCAGTCAGGGCCAACGGCCCTAGGACCAGTTTGTGATTGGAATTCTCGCCCCAACGTGGCAATCGTTCGTCCGACTGAAGAATGGTCGCCCCGTTGGGGCTGGCGATTCCTCGGGGCGGTTCCCAGGGCTGATGGCCCTAGCTGGGCGAATTGCTGGCCCGTTGAGCCGAAAAGTCATGACCACCAATGAGCTACTGCACTCGCCGACCCTTCACGTCTCACATATCGGGCTTGAGAGCATCTGCTTGGAGATCGCATCTTTCGAGTGAGTGTTCCCGTTGAGAAGGGTTTTCCGGTTTGTGCGACTCTGCCGATCGCAAAGACCAGAAAAATGGCGTCGAGTCAGACGGCGCGGCCACCAACTTCTAATCGTGTTGTATTTTTGCAACGCCTCATGGCGAACGGTGCCTGAGGTGCAGGAACTGTCATTCGCTTGGCGGCTATTCCGTCACCTAAATGACGGAAAGTGACTGAAGTTGTTTGCAATCGTGGATCGGAACGGTAATCTGGGCGGAGTTTGAGAGACGCCGAATGAGTTGGCGTCATCCTCGGATGAATCTCAGGGAAGCTGGCCATGTCTATGATTCTCGATCAACGACGGGATGAGATTCTTCAGGCGATTGAACAGCAAGGGTTTGTGTCCCTTCAGGAACTGGTGACTCGGCTCGGGGCGAGCGAATCGACGGTGCGACGGGATTTGGAGTATCTTGACGGAATTGGACAGATTCGACGGACTCGGGGAGGGGCCGCTTACACGGGGGAGTCGATCACGCCGTTCGAGGAGCGGTTTCAACGGGCCAGTCGGGAGAAGCAGACCATCGCCAAAGTGGTCGCCGACCTGATTCAGCCGGGCGAAACGATCCTGCTCGACGGAGGGACGACGACGCTGGAAGTGGCTCGCGAGTTGGTGGGAAAGGCGTTGCAGGTCGTGACCAATTCACTGCCGATCGCCAACCTGCTGGCTCAACAACCGAACATCGAACTGATTTTGATAGGTGGTTACGTCTATCCGAAGACGGGCGTGGCATTGGGGCCGCTGGCCGAGTCGGCTCTGCGGGAAGTCCATGTGCCGCGAGTCATCATGGGGACGGGTGGCATCACGGAGAAAGGTCTCTTCAACAGCAACACGCTGCTCGTCGAATGCGAGCGGCTAATGCTCGAAGCGGCCAAAGAGGTGTGGGTGGTGGCGGACAGCAGCAAGTTCGGGAAGTCGGCATTGGCTCACCTCTGCGAACTGTCGAAGGTGACGCGGATGATCGTCGATGCGGGACTGAGCGACTCGTGGCGTGAGATCATTCGCGGCGTGGGGATTGAGCTAACGATCGCCGAGTAAGAGTAGGGTGGGACAAGCTCGCTTCAAGCGCCGGCCCACCAGTTTTGAATATCGACAGTTGTTCTGGTGGGCCGGCGCGGCGAAGCGCCGCTGGTCCCACCCTACGAAATACGGACGAGGCACGATGACGACAATGACCGCCGGTTACAGCCGATCCGATATCGAGCGAGTTGTTCGCGCGGTGCTGGAGAAACAGCTTGGGGCCTCGCCAACACAGGCGGCTCCAGCGAGTGCGGCTCCCGAGCGGAACCCGCTCGTGGTGAACATCTCGGCGCGGCACGTTCATCTCTCCGAGGAACACGTTGAAATTTTGTTCGGCAAGGGGGCGACGCTCGAACCGATGAAGTGGCTCTATCAGGACGGCTACTTCGCGGCCAAGCAGACCGTGATGGTTGTCGGGCCTCGCAAGCGGATGCTGCCGGAAGTGCGAGTTCTCGGGCCGTGCCGACCGACTCAGGTCGAGCTGGCCTTCACCGATTCGATCTCGCTCGGCATCGACGCGCCGATCCGGATCAGCGGCGATCACCACGACACGCCCGGCTGCGTCTTGGTCGGCCCTGCCGGAGTCGTCGAGTTGAAACAAGGGGTCATCCGCGCGATGCGGCATGTCCACATGAGTCCCGCCGACATGGAGCAGTACGGCGTGAAGAATGGCGACCGGATGCACCTCCGCATCGAATCGCCGTCCTGCACTACCGTTCTCGAAGACCTCGCTGTGCGGGGCGATGCCAAGGTGAAGCTCGAAGTTCACCTCGACACCGACGAAGGCAACGCGGTCAACCTGCCAGCGGCAACGCATGTCGAGTTGATCAAACCGCACGCCTGTGCGTGTGAGAATCATTGAGGGAGCGGGGAAGCTATTAGCAAGGCAGAGGAAGCAGGAAGCGAGAGGAAGGAAGTCGCCGGGACCTCGAACAGGTGTCGGCACATTGTCAGTCAGTTTTGTGTTTGAGCTTACAGCTAAAAGCTAACCGCTAAGAGCTACCAGCTAATGGCTATCGAGCAACTACAGTTTCGGTTCTTTCTTGATTTTGATGAGGGGAAAACAGTCATGGCGAGCGAAGCGTTGGGAATGTTGGAGTGCAAGGGTTTGGTCTGCTTGATCGAAGGCGTCGATGCGATGCTCAAGTCAGCCAACGTGAAGATGGTCGGTTGGGACAAGGTCGGCAGCGGCCTAGTCACGGCGTTCGTGGTGGGCGATGTCGCCGCTGTGAAGGCTGCGATTGATGCCGGTGCCAGCGCCGCCGCGAAGATTGGTGAAGTCGTCAGCGTCCAGGTCATTCCTCGTCCGCACGAGGAACTCGTCGCCATCCTGCCAAAGCTCAAGGCTGACAAGGGTGCCGCCTCCTGACGCGAACGAGGGGAAAAGCGTACCTATTGAAGCCTGACGCGCAAGCGAAGCTGGCTTAGAAACGGAACCTTCGCTTGCGCGTCAGGCTTCGATTCGAGATAGGACAATTCCAACGGCCGCGTAATGAAGTAGTGAGACTGACATGCCGAAGAAGGCCACCAAGAAAACGACGGTCAGCAAGAGCGAAGCCTCTTCCAAGCCCGCGACGAAGCGGCCTGCCACCAAGCAAGCTGCCGCGAAGCGACCGGCGAAGAAGGCGGCTCGGAAAGCAGCCGTCAGTGAGCCTGTAACGACTGTCGGTGCGACGGCCTCGTCCGCAGCACCGATTGAAATGGCGGTGGCCTCACCCGTGAGTCCCATCGCAACCGCGAGTTCCATCCCAACCTCGGGCCAGCGCCCGCAGCAGCCGATAGCGGCTCCTCAGCAGAACGGACAGATTCCCATGAATGAAGCGATTGGTTTGATCGAAACAAAAGGCTTGGTCGCTCAGATCGAAGCGGCCGATGCCATGCTCAAGGCGGCCAATGTCACGTTGGTTAAGCAGATTCAGATCGGCGGAGCCTACGTCACGACGGTCATCCGCGGCGATGTCGGCTCAGTGCGAGCCGCCGTTGACGCCGGTGCAGCCGCCGCGTCGAAGATCGGTGAGTTGGTCAGTGCCCACATCATTGCCCGACCATCTCAAACGTTGATGGAACAGTTCATTTGAGAGGAGCTGTTTGCGATACGGCTTTCTGAGCGGGGTGGCGTCAGTCCCCTGGCTCTTGGG
>JAYTQJ010000785.1:0-5922 GCA_043746775.1 Schlesneria sp. | reverse complement strand
CTCATCACGCGGAGCGATGATGGCTACTTTGGTCTGAGGCGAAATCCCCACGCTCCCTGCATCTGATGGCTCCATCGTCACAGAACGATCTCTGTTCCAATACCTTCATTTGAATAGATCTCAAGCAGGACTGAGTGCGGGATGCGGGCATCAATGATGTGGACCTTTTTGACGCCAGCTTCCAGTGCTTCGAGAGCCGCTTCGACTTTAGGAACCATGCCAGCGTCGATGATTCCTTCTTTGATCAGTTCTCGGCAGCGAGCCGCGTTGAGGTGTGACTGCAATGTGCCGGGGTCTTTTCGATCAAGGAAGATGCCCGGCACGTCGCTGAGGAAGACCAGTTTCTCGGCTTGAATACAGCGTGCGACTGCCGCGGCGGCGGTGTCGGCGTTGACGTTCAGCTTCCCGCCTTCCTCGTCCAGCGCGACCGAGGGCAAGACGGGAATCTGGTCTTCGCGGCAGGTCATCAGCAGCAGGTCGCGGTCGATGTCGGTCACTTCGCCGACTCGGCCAAGGTCGATCAGTTCGCCGTTGTCACCCGGCAACATGAGCTTTCGGCCGAGGAGGCAGTTGACCGTTTGATAGTGCAGGCCGCGAGCGTCGCCTCCCTGACTGGTGATCTCATCGACCAAACCCTGACAGATTTCGCCGCACAAGGTTCGGGCCACGATCTCCAAAGTTTCGTCGTCGGTGTAGCGGCGTCCCTGCACCCAGCGAGGCTGAATCCCCGTCTTGGCCATCGCTGCATTGATCGCCTTTCCGCCACCGTGAACCAGGATCGGCCTCATCCCGACCGACGACATGAAGACGACATCGGTGAGGAACGCTTTGACCGCCGCCGTCTCTTCCAGCGCGCTACCGCCGAGCTTGATGACGACGTGCCGGTCACGGAACTGGCGAATCCACGGAAGGGCTTCGAGCAACACGTCGGCCTTGCGCACGGCCTCATCAAAGTTCTGTGACATCACGATTTCCGGCAACGGACCTGTTTGAAAGGGCGGGATTCTAGGTTCGTCTTGCGCGGGGTGTCAATTCGGTGATGCGAGCTACGACGCTGGCCAGATCGAGTCGAGAAAGGCGGGACGAGGCCGTGCCAGGCGGAGCCATTGAGAGCTGCGGTTGTTCCGAATCAAGCCTCGCTGCGAAGCAAGAGGAGACCTTCGGCCGGGCGTTTCGACGGGGTCAAGCAAGCCGCGCCGAACGAGATTTAGCCGCCTGTTGAAACATGTCGCTTGGACGCCTCGTCCGAACGAACTGTCGCTGGAAACGGACGCGCGTTTTAATTTGTGGCGGAAAGCCCAGCAAACGAGTTGCAACCCCTGTCGGTGATACGATACAAATTTACCCCAGCCTGAATTGCGGCTGAACTGGCAGGTCGTGTGTTCCGCTCGTGAACAGCACTGCTGGATATTTTTCTTCTACTTCTGTTTCTGGAGAGTCGTCATGCCCCATCGTCGAAGAGGTTTTACGCTCATTGAATTGTTGGTGGTCATCGCCATCATCGCAGTGCTGATCGCACTCTTGTTGCCCGCAGTGCAACAAGCTCGCGAGTCCGCTCGCCGGACGCAGTGCAAGAACAACATGAAGCAAATCGGGTTGGCTTTGCACAACTACCACGATGTCTTCCTCACATTGACGGCCTTCAGCATGGGTAGCGGAGCCCCGCTGGGACCGGCAGCGGGAAATGGTGTTCATCGTTCGCGGCTGAGTGGTTTTGTCGGGTTGTTGCCCTATATTGACCAGTCGTCGCTCTTTCAGACGATCGATTCGGCGACCCCGCAGCAGTATCCGTGGACTGCCACAAACTATTGGGACAAAGGTCCCGCCGCCTTTATTTGCCCGAGTGATGTCGGCAGCACTGCGCCAAGTGGCACGAAGCGAGGCAAGAGGAATTACGTGTTGTGTGCAGGCGATAGTATGGCTGGAAACGGGGACAACACCGGATCGGCCACTCCCATCCTTGTGCCGACGCGAGGGATGTTTGCCGCCTTGCAATGCTATGCCCTGCGAGACGCGACTGACGGCACCAGCAATACGATCGCAGCCAGTGAAGCGATCGCTCCTACTGCTTCAGACCGGATGGGTGCTGTGGCAGTCAATACTGGAGTTTTGACTCCCGCAGCTTGCATGGCCCTCTTCAACGGCAGGACCTATCCCGGAGGTGGCTTTACCGCCGATGTCACTCGTGGCTATCGCTGGGGTGATGGCGCGGGTTATTTCTCGGCCTTTACGACGGCTGTTCCCCCCAACAATGCCAACTGTTTTTCTGGCACGACAGCAAACCATTGGTATCAGGGGATGTACTCTGCAACGAGCGAACACGTCGGTGGCGTACATTGCCTGATGACGGACGGAGCGGTTCGATTCGTGAGCCAAAACATTGATGGCGGGAACGCCGCTGCGGGTCTGCCTGCAACCACCTCTAGTGGTCGTAGCCCCTACGGAGTGTGGGGAGCGTTGGGTACGCGATCCGCCGCCGATACGGTCGGTGAGTTCTGACCTTTTTAAGTCAGTCAACCTAAGAACGAAGGCCGCCTGCCAGACAGCAGGCGGTCTTGTTCTTTTTCGCATATCGGTCGCGAGAGAGGCTGACACTAACCCGAAGCGTAAGCGAGGAGGCAACGCTCGTCCTCGCTTACGCTTCGGGTTAGTGTGGAATGTGCCATTTTCACCCGCGAGCGGTATATCAATCAGATCGAGAGTTTCGTGTAAGGGGATGCAGACAGTGAATCAACGTGCAACGTCCTTCGTGTTTGGCTTGAGCCTCATACTGTGTGTCGGCTGTGGTTCAGCCGAAGTCGATAAGTTCACCAGCAAACGTCCCAAGACGTTCCCTGCGAGTGGCACCGTCAAACTCAATGGCCAGCCGGTCGCTGGTGCGACAGTGGTGTTTGCCCCTGATCCTGGTGACGCGCCCAACAGCATTGCGGCGACTGCCATGACCCAAGCGAGCGGCGACTTTTCGCTGCAAGCCTATCCGCCACTCAAGGGGGCCGTTCCAGGCAAGTACAAGGTCACCATTTCCAAGATGGAGTTGCCTGCGCCCGCTGCCAAGGGACCGAACGCTCACGATGCACCGCCGCCACCGCCACCCAGATCGCTGATCCCCGAGAACTATGCGGACCCCGAGAAGTCTGGCCTCATCGCAGACATCCCCGAAGATGGCCGGAACGACCTGCACTTTGATTTGAAGTGAGAGTTGTGACTTGCCAAGGACCGGCGCTGCAATAACTGTCGCATCGTGGCTGATGCTGCCAGCATCCGAACCGACGCTGGCAGCGTTGGCCACGACAGTGATTGCTGCGCCGATCCCAACGTTCGTCAGGCGAGCGGCAAGACTTGTCTGACCCACACCAACCCGAAATGTGAACGAGGGCGAAGTCGATCGGCACCCTCGTTCACACTTCGGGTTGGTGTCCACGGGTAAACCATTCGTTGCCGCTCGCCTAAGCTCACATTTAAAACACCGAGAGCATCAGCAACTGAGCCATGCGGATCAGCCAGGTGCGATCGTCGATCGACATGGTCTCGGCTTTCAAAATCTGGCGGGTTCGGTTGCGGACGTTCGTGACCAGAAACCGTTGAGTGCTGGTGAGTGGTTTCTGTTTCTCGGCTTCGAGCAGCAGGGTCGTGATGCGGAGCAAGGCGCGCGGTTCGTCGAGGTCCCCCGTCGCGGCTGCGGTCCACACGGGAGGCTGATCGGCATCGGCGATGTGTCGCGTCAGCTTCAAGATCAGGCTGGCGATGCGCGCCGCTTTCTCATAGTCGATCTTGTCGGCCGTGTCGCGCGGCGTGTGGTAGTCGGGATGCTCGCCGGTCGAGAAAAACAGAAACGGAATCTCTCGATCGCGGAACGGCCCATAGTCGCTGCGGGTGCCGATGAGGTCGGTCCCCAAACGGCAGACATCCAACTTTGGCGGTGAGCCAACCGCATCGAGTGCCGCCTTGAGTTCCACCGCGTGTTCGCTGCCCAGCAGAAAAACCGTCGGCAAAGGCAGGTCTCCCAACGAGCGACCGATCATGTCGGCGGTGATGAAGAGTTTGACTTGCTCGATCGGCCACGGCGGATGCGCGGCGAACCAACGCGATCCCCAGAGCAGGTGTTCTTCGAGGTCGAACGCGACAAACACAATGCTCCGCTTCGGCTTGATCTCCGCCGTACCGAATTGTCGGGCGACTTCCAGCAGCATCGCGACGCCCGAAGCGTTGTCATCGGCTCCCGCAAAAACCTGACCGTCGTGGACACCGAGATGATCGTAGTGGGCACTCACGATCAGAAATTCCTCGGCCAGCTTCGGGTCACTGCCAGGCAGCCATGCCCCCACATTGAATCCCATGTTCGGAGCGCCGTCAGGCGTGACCGCCCCCGGAATCGGTTGCAGGTAGCTGGCCTCCGCCCCGTCCTTGCCACTCACAACATCGTCGCCCACTCCCGCGCGAGGCGACTCCCGAAACAGCGGCTTCAATTTCGCCGCTGCGAACCGCTCGATGATGTAACGTCGCGCCTCCTCTTTCGCGGCACCGGCTCGACCCGCGCGCTTCGGTTCGGCGAGGAATTCGATGTGCGGACGCATCTCAGCCGCGCGAATGGCTGGCTCGAAGGTGACGCTGGGTTGCGGTGACTCGTCCGCCAACCCTTGACAGGTCAGAAGTGAACTCAGCGCGAAGCAGGTCAACGTTCGTAACAAGCGGCGGCGGGAAAGCATGATTGAGTCCATTCCATCTGGCATCGTGTTTGGTGAGCAGCTTCGAGAATGAGGAGACCATCGGTTCGGTTCGGTGCTGTGGCAGGACCGGGAGACCCTTGCCGAACAGGGCCGTCTCATTGCTGATGACGATCCACCACGCGACCCACCCACTCAATACCACTGTGAGGCTGTAGCGGTCGAGACGATTCTCGCGACATTTCCTATCGTAGGAGCAACCTGACGACCGATGAATACGGGCGTTGGCTTGGTCCGTGGCTGTCGCAGTTCACGCCCACAGAACCCCGTCCCATTGAGCGGACTGCCGTGGTGCGTCCGACCCCGGATTTTCAGGAGGAACGAGTATGCGTCGAACACTGCTGGCTCTGTTGTTGGTGGGAGCGGCGGTTGTCGCCGGAGGTCAGTCGGTTCAAGCCGCTGGTGAAGGCCAGCCGTCCGATTGGAACCGGTTCTACAACTACCCGTACGTTTACTACCCGCACAACTTCCAGGCTCCGGCTGAGTACAACAGCCTCTACAACCGCTATCCACAGGCCCGGCAAATCCCGGTCTATAACAAACAGTGGTACAACTTTTACCCGTCCAAGAAGCCCTATCACATGGGGCACCACTTCACACTGGACGTGTTCTAATCTGGGCGATCCCAGGGGGAGACGCGCGGCCCGACAACCTCACGGTTGCCGGGCCGCAGTCGTTCTTTGGCAAGACGCACACCCGCTTGCAGCGTGAGCAATGTGCTTAGTTTACCCGTGAAGGCTCGCATGAATGAGATGAGTGCAAAGTGAGAAGTGCAAAAGTGAAGACACTCCCATCCGTCATCAAGCTTGGCGAGGCTGCTCGCGGACGACTACGGTGGCCCCCCAAAACTGGCCCAGGAAACAAGGTGTTTTTCCTGAGTTCTATTTTGGGAGGAGCGAGATGGGCGGCCAGCGTGAGTCACACCGTGTGAGTTTCAAGGCGAAGGTGGCGATCGCGGCGTTGCGAGAGCAGGAGACGGAGTCTCAGTTGTCGAGCCGTGATGCGGTTCATTCGTCTCAGCTCCATCAGTGGAAGCGGCTGGTGTTGGACGGAGCCGAGGGGTTGTTCGGCACGGTTGTTCGGCACGGTGGGTCGGCACGGTTGTTCGGCACGGTGGGTCGTCCGAAGAAAGGGGAGTCGGACGAGGTGTCGGTGGCCGAACTGTACGAGCAGATCGGTCGGTTGAAGAGGGAACTGG
>JAYTQJ010000784.1:0-2710 GCA_043746775.1 Schlesneria sp. | reverse complement strand
TCTCACGGCCACGTCGAAGCTCCGTGACCGTGGCACCCCATTCCCCAGATTCAAAATGGCGATGGCCCTGATCGCAGGCCCAAGGCCAGTGCTTCATTCCAAGTTGGGCTGGTTGAGTCTGCCAGGTTCAACGGCCACTCGGTCTGCGGGGACTCCACCTGAGCGGCGGCTGTGGCGATGAAGTTGTTCTTCTCGAAAGGCGGCCGCAGTCGTGCGACCGCGCCACAAAGCGAGTGCTTGCGCAGCATCGGAGAGCGCCGCTTGACGGGCAGATGCGACCGCGGTCGGCACGGCGACACTGCGGTGATGAATCACATCGAGTCGAGGAACGATGCTCCGTAGGTTGCTCGCGGCATCTCCCGCTTCGAACTGATCGCACAGCCAGCGAGCCGCTCGGACACGTACCTCGAATGGTGGCAGAGCTTCATGCGGACAGAGTCCCCACCAAGTGAGCGTGCGGGCCGTGATGAGCAGCCTCGCGTCCGATTCTGATTGCACGGCCGTTCGCGACGCGGCCTCGCCCTGTCCGTGTTCGCTCCAGCTTCCGTCGTCGCGCTGAGTCTCACACCACTGCCGAGTCGCGAGCCGCAGTCGGTCCACAATGAGAGACCGCGTTCGTTCGCTGAGCAACGACTGCTGATCGTCGATCCGCAGCACCACGGCGAGACTCCAGAGTCGGTCCAACTCGGCGAGGGCATCACGGCCGAGAGTCGTCTCACGCTCGTCGATCGCATCGCACCAGGACTCTTGTTTGAGGACTCGCGCGACAAGCATGTCGAATGTGACCGGCAACTCCTCCGCGTCCAGCCAGTGGCGCGTGTCTGGCATATAGAACGCGAACGCGAGCAACGATTCCGCGCAGGGATGCTGTTCTAGGGACGGCGTCCTCAGTCGAAACTCGCGCCGCAATTGTCGCAGCAGCGTACTGATCGAACGTCCGCCGTCGGCCGTTTGCAGAACCGTGTCCGTAGTCAGTCCAAGCCACCCTGCGGTCGCCAGACAGCGTGCGAGGTCACGTTTTTCTCTGCATACCCAATGAGAGAGTTCGACCACCAACTCGCTCGAAGAGTCACCCGATCGAAACGCCGCCGCCAACGAGGGACTCGAAAAGACGCGGCTCAACTGTGCATCGCTGACGACCGACTTCTCGTCGAACAGAGGCGACACGCCGACTGGCCTGACGCGCGGCACGCACTCCACCTCACAGACTGATCCCGCTCCGGCATGTCGCACAAACCAAGTCCCTGCGGCCAAGACCATGATCGCGAAGACCGGGATCAAGATCGTGGAAGCTGTTCGTGTGCGGCCGACATCCAGCATCAGCGCCTCTTCATCGCGAGCCAACCGCCGCACGATGTGACTCAAGCGAGCGACAGAACATCGCAGCATCCTCATCCACCCACCCGCAGCGTCCGCGAGGGCAAAGTCCGACAGCCCTTGTTCGCTCATGTTGCCCGTTGTGATTGAGCCGCCCGACTCACTAAGGCGAGCGGCAGAAGAGACCTTACCCGAAGTGCCCCGGACGCTCCGAAGCGTCCGGGGCACTGGTCGCGTTGCGGTAGGTAAGTTGTTTCTTGCCGCTCGCCTAAGCACGGTCTCATGCGCCGCATTCCCTCGCTCGGCCAAATCCGCGAGATGCGGAGCCAGCACGATGGCCCACGCCAACACGAACCATTCCCCCAGCTCGGGCTTCCACCAGAAGAGAACGGTGGACAGCAGCAGCACCCCTTGTTCAGCCGACGTGAAACAACGACCGCTTTGTTTTATCGCCTGCCACGTCAGCCACCAGACTCCGCCCGCAGCGACCAACGCCTGCAACGCCGGTCGCCACCAGGCGGCTTCCCAAACGTTGTCCGTCAGCACCACGAATGCCGCCGATTCCACGCGCGCGGTTTGATCGAACATCTCGGCAAGCCAGCGACCGGCGAGAACAAAATCGCCGCGCGCCTGTTCGATCCACGGCAACCCGTTTGGCCCAAGCAACGTCGCGGCCACAGCTAGCGCGAGCAGACCCAGCCACCTCACGAATGACCGGTCTCGTGCCAGACTCGTCCGCCGCCGTGAGTCCCGCCTCCAATCGAGACCTCGCCCAACCGCAGCCGCACTCAACAGAAACCACCCGATCCAAAACGTGTCATCCACGCACGACCACACCACGAACAGCAGCGGCACACCGACGCCCCACCTCCACGCGTTGAACGCACTTGTGTGACCGCGGCCCGTTTGGATAGGTGTCGCACGGAAATCTCGCTCGTCCACAATGCCGTTCGTTAGCCAGAGCAGCGCGGCGCAGCACGCCAATCCCGGTGAAACGGACTGAAAACCGGGCACGAGCCAATTCAGAGCGACCGCCGACAGACTCAGACCCACGACAGCCAACCGAATTTGTCCTGCTCGAACCGAGCGGACATCGAAAGTTCCAAACGCTCGGTGACGTGAACGGCACTCCATCGCGGAGCCGTTTTGTTTCGACATGAGACCCGTCGAGCGGTTGGCCATGACGATCCCCTCCGTAGGAACGATCCGTTGCGATGTCTCAGCGTGACGTTGAAAACGTCCGTGACGCGGAGAAGTCCGGCTTTTCGGAAAGCCGGACTTCGAGAGTCGGCTCCAACACCAACCCGCAGCGTCAGCGAGGAACGAGTCAGTCCAGGGCCATCGTCTTTGTCAATTTCGGGTGCCACGGTCACGGAGCTTCGACGTGGCCGTG
>JAYTQJ010000783.1:0-14010 GCA_043746775.1 Schlesneria sp. | reverse complement strand
ACAGCCTTAACTTCCTCGCACGGCCACGTCGAAGCTCCGTGACCTTGGCACCCGAAATTGAAAAAGGCGATGGCCCTGTCGTAACACCGAGGCCCTGTCCCCTCATCAACGTTGATTGACCTCACCCAAGGCGCGTCCTATAGTCACGCCCCAACACTACATGCGACTCGGCCCGCTCGACTTTCTCTTTTGTGGCCTCTCTTCGCAGCTCTCAGTAAGGGTGGTCGGTTGACCGACGAAACAGTTCCCGTTCCAGCACGATTTGAAGACTTGGGCCTCGGTGAGGCTTCGCTGGCTGTACTCCGCAAGATCGGATTCAAAGCCCCCAGCCCGATTCAGGCCGCCTTCATTCCCGTGGCGATGACTGGTCGCGATTGCATCGGTCAAGCACGCACCGGGACCGGCAAAACGGCGGCATTCGTGCTGCCAATTCTGGAACGGATGAACTTCGACGATCCGCGTACTCAGGCGCTGGCACTCACGCCCACGCGAGAACTCAGTCAACAAGTTGCCGACGAAGCCGTTCGACTCACCTCCAACCACGCCGTCTCCACCTGTTGCTGTGTGGGCGGGCGACCGCTCCGAACACAGATGAACGAGCTGCAGCGCGGCGCTCAAATCGTCATCGGGACTCCCGGTCGCGTGATCGACTTGATGGAGCGAGGCTGCCTTGTCTTGGATCATCTGAAGATCGTGGTTCTCGATGAAGCCGATCGCATGTTGGACATCGGCTTCCGTCCGGACATTGAACGGATTCTCAGACGCTGCCCGGCCGAACGACAAACGCTGCTCCTCTCGGCCACGCTTCCGGCACCCGTCGAACGACTCGCTCAGCGCTACATGAAGTCTCCCGAACGAATCGACATGTCGATCGACACGGTGCGCAGCGACACGATCGACCAGTACTACGTCGCCGTCGATCACGACCGAAAATTTCCGGTGTTGGTCCGGTTGCTGGTCCAAGAGCGACCTCAACAAGCGATCGTATTCACTCGAACAAAGCGCGGGGCCGAAGAAGTCTTTCGCCGCTTTGGTGGTCGGCTGGAGCAGACCGCGTTTATTCACGGCGACCTCGCCCAAACGGCCCGAGACCGGGTGATGCGCCAGTTCCGCGACGGCACCATCCGCCTGCTGATCGCCACGGATGTCATGGGACGTGGGATCGATGTCAGTGGCATCTCGCACATCATCAACTATGACATCCCACAGGACTGCGACGATTACGTTCACCGCATCGGTCGGACCGGCCGCCTGTCCTCGAACGAAACGAAAGGCTCCGCCTTCACCTTCGTCTCGGGCGATGAGGGCGAACTGCTGACCAACATCGAGATGCGAGTCAACCTCGTCATCGAACCCTATGCCGTCCACGGCGTCGAAGCCCATCGCGGTCGCCCCAAGCGACAGCACGTCAGCGAACTGCCGCCCGCTGAAACCAAGATCGAACCAGTCAATGACGACGATTTCTGGTCCGTGGGCTGACAGGGCTTCTCGCACCGAACGCCTGTGGTTCAGTTCCACTTCGCAGCACGGGTTCGCTCTCAATGGCAGGCTTGTGACGCGAAGCGAAATCGCTAAACTCCTGCCGCCCCAACGAACCGTTTGGGGCTTGCGTTTGTCTCAGATCTCATTCAGGCAAGTTCCGTCAGCACGGCAAGGTAGCTCAGTCGGTTAGAGCACAGGCTTCATAAGCCTGGGGTCGCGGGTTCGAGTCCCGCTCTTGCTACTCAAGAAAGCCCCTGTTTTCAGGGGCTTTTCGCATTCTTTGGCCGTTGAAGTGGGGTCGGACGAAAAGTCGTCGTTGCAACGTGTTGCTTGGACTTGCGACGACGTGCGGACGTGTACTGCGTCGGAATGCGCGTCGTCGCGGCAGACCAATCCGGGGGTGTTCACCGCCGTGTCGAGCAAGTCGTCGGTGACTTGCAAGTAGTGCCGCTCGCTCACCGCCATCGAATGGCCGATCCACTTGCTGACGGCGTGCTGGGGGTGAGTTCTGGCAAAGTCGGTCTCGGCGGAACGGCGAAGCGCTTGGAACAGGTCGTCCCACGAGGTGAGTCCCGCACGCTGGATGATCTTCCCCAAGCCGCGATGCAAGTTCGACCGGTGCGATCCCAGCGTGAGGATGCTGTGAACGGCATCGTTCTCGTACTGACTCTGTGCGGCAGTTTTCTCGCACTTGGTGAGTTTCGCGGGATCGGCTTTCAGTGTTGTTCTCGCCCATTCGTCGAATGACGGAACCGCGGGAGCGGTGTCGAAGGCGACTTGCAGCAGGGGAAACAGGTCCGCCGTGATGGGAACGATGCGGGTCGAGTCCGTCTTGGGGCGTAGACCGTCAGCCGCTTCCGCTCCCAATCCACGTCGTGCCATGTCAGCCGATGCGTTTTACTGGGGGTTCGCAGTCCCGCGAATCGAGCCAGCCCGAACAAGACTCGCCACTGCGGAGCATGACAGCCGCCGAGAATCGTCCCCGCCTCCTCAGGAGTCACGTACCGATCCCGGTTGGCGGCGAGAACGAACTCTTGAGCTTCCGGAACGGATTCCGCGCGATCGGTTCGCGATCCACGACCGCGTTGAAGATCGTCTTGGCGTCGCGGTAATAGTTGCGGACGGTCGTTTCCGTCAGACGCGGCTTGGGGACTTCACCGCGTTTGTGGGGTTGCTTCTCGGCCAGCATGGCCGCTCGCCAGTCCGCCGCTCCAGCAGGCGTAAGTTCGCTCAGGCGCGTCTGTCCCCCGAAGAACGACTTGAGGCGTCCCGCCGTCCGCTCCAGTCGTTCGGTGCTTCCGGTTTTCAACTCGCTCCGGCGTTGGTCGATGTACTTGGTGAGCCAGTCTTCCAACGTGCTGGACAGATTCACCGGCTGACGTGGCGCAACCAATTCCTGTTTGACGAGCTTCTCATGCAGGTCGTCACCAATGCCTACCGTCCAGCGCGACACTTCATCGGCGGGAGCCACTCCAGCCACTTTCGCAGCGTTGAGGGCTTCGATCTTGGTGCAAACCACCTCGGCCTGTTTCTTCGGCATCGCGCCGAGATAGACCGCCTTGCGTTGCCCGTCGCGATTGGTGAAGAGGACGCGCGGTGGTAGCTTGGGCCGTTGGCCGTCACCGCCGTGCTGATGGGACTGTTCCGCCAGTCGAAGAGCCGCACGTCGCTGGCCCTGCTCACGCTGTTCGGTGTGCCGTGCTGTCCGGCGACGGTCGTCAACATTCAACCGCCTGATGGAACTGATGCGCGACATGTTCGAACTCTGGCACCTCTACCGTGCCGGTCGCCTCTGCCACGGCACGCTCAGGCGGAAGATCGAAGAGACGATCCAATGGAAGTTCTATAACACCTTGGAAGAGGGGCAGCGGTGGCGTCACGCGCCGACGGAGACGCTGTGCAACAGCCTGTTCAACCGCTTCGACCAACCCTGGACCTTCACCACCACGCCGGGCGTCGAACCCACAACAACCGAGCCGAACAGTCACTGTGCCACGCCCGGGCACCGCGTCTTCGTGGTCGCTGGCGCAAACTCTCCTTCGGCACCCCAAACGCCCAAGGGAGCCGCTTCGTCGAAACCCTCCTCACCGTCGTCGAAACCTGCCGCCAACAAAAACGAAACATCCTCGACTTCCTCACCGCATCAATCCAAGCCCATCTCAACGCAAACCCCGCCCCAAAACTCATCGCCGGGGTGTGAATGCTTACCTAGGGCGGCTTTTAAAATTTCGGTGGGAGGGCTGTCCACGTTCAATGGCGGCTTGTCCGACGTGACCGCAAACAGAATCGCGGTTGCGATATCGTCGCGTGTGTATTCTCATTCTGTTCGTTCATTATGTGATCTCCTGACGAGGCATCTGCTGTGATGTGGCAGTTGCATTATCCGTGGTCTTTGTTGAACTGGCTCCTTAGATTTTCCGTTTTATCACAGATTATAATAGACCCCGACCTCGTCGCCGATTTATTTAAATGTCATTTCTATTTCGCCACCATAGCGCATACTTACCCTACGAATTTCAACAGGCGGCTAACTCGCCACTGGCGACGTGCCGGCCCGGATGAAGAGCCACGCGCTCACACCTAGCACCGCGATGCACGGCAAGAGGAATATGGCCTCTCCGGGGCCAATTCTTGTCGAGTGCAGCGTACAGATGACACTCAGGCTGCCAAGGGCGATCAAGAACAGGCAAGCCGCGCTGATTCGTTGAAAAGAGGGGAGAAATCCCGCGACGACGAGCAAGACTAAAAAAGCGGCTAAGGAATAGATTCCCCAAAGCAGGAGCCAGTTGGCATGTTTGGCGACAACGTCAATCATCGCGAACAGTCCGCGTGTTTTCGCGACCTCTCCGATGAGTAAGAAGGCTGCTGCCAAGAGCAAGTACGGCAGGACGACCAGAGTTCCGAGTGTGTGGAGGAAGGCATGCATTGTGATGTGGCTCTACGACCAAGGTAATCGAGCGGCGATCAGAGACCTTGGATTACCGAAGGCGAGCCGCCCGCCGCTCGGTTTGAGCCGCTCGACGTTCGTCCTGACCTCTTGGGATCGAGGTGGCTAGTGCCCCGCCGGGTCTTAGTTTTGGGGTAGCCGAACTCGTAAGAGTTCTGCGTTTTCTGAAGTCTCACGACTTCAGCTACCCCCCCCCAATTAAGAACGGACAGGGCACTAGGGGCGAACAACGGATTCAGAAGTTAGTGGTTTCCTGCATGAGCTTCAGTCCATCAGACAAGATCGAACAGTTGGACTGCGTGCGCCATATCGGCCGGGCCTCACAGACCCTGTTGCTTGCGGCGGAGGATGCTGAAGAGGTTGCGGTAGGGGCGTGCGGGTGTCTCTATTGCGGTGGGGACCGATTCCGCTTGCGAGTAGGTTTCGGTGACGGGGCGATCACAGACGGCGGCGACAGAGTTTGAGGCTGACGCTTCGTATGACGCCATGGAGTCTGACGTGCCTTGTTTGGTGGTCAACAGGGACCGCAACTGGGTCACCGAGGAATGAGGTCGCGCTGGCAAGCCCATCGTCTGCTGAAGCTCCTGCACCAACTCGCAGACTTCCGCTCCCAAGACTTCTTCAAGCGTCTCGGCTTCCATCGAAGCATGGTCATCGTCGTCGCGACTGGCGTGCGATGTGTCGTCGCAGGACTCGGCAACGGAGCCGTCTCGCAGGAGGTTCGAGTCCCACGCGGTCTCGTCCGCCACTTGAGGCAACCGTTCGTGCAGCCGGGCGCAGGCGGCTTGAAAGTCGAGGTCCGTTTCCGCGACGTTGGAGTCTTGAGCGAAGGGGGCTGCCATGACTGATTCGATCACCGTGGCGTGAATCTCTTCATGAGCGTGAACATCCTCGGCCGAGTCGGTCGTTGCACCGACTTCAAAAGTCGTCCGGTTTTGAGTCGGCTCGAAGTGGTTGGTTATGTCGCGATCTGAGCTTGTGGATTCGGTGAGCGCAAGAGCGACGCACTGAGACGCGAGGGCTGCGGCTTCTAATTCCGGCGGAAGGGCCACCTCGATATCGACCGGTTCCAGTCCGGCATCAATCGCGGCGTAGCGGTCCAGCACGAATTCTTCGGTGAAGCCACTCTGCTTCGGAGGCCGAGTCGCCAAGATCGTGATCCCCGCGAGAGGATCAACGCACACCGGCTCCGTTGTTGTCAGAGCCTGTTCTACGATTGATTCACAGGCTCTCAGCTCCGCCCCAACGTAATTGTCGGCGTGTGTTGTGAAAGCGTCGCTGTCGGTCTCTTCCACGTCCTGACTGAACTGGTGAGCGTGGAAGGTTTCATCGACGGACGGGGCGTCACCTGCCTCGAAGCCGAACTCGCACATGGTGGCGCTGACGTTTGCGGTGGTTTCGACGAGAGGCTGTTCTCGCTCGACGTGACGGGACTCCAGGCGTTGATCCGGTTGAGCAATAGAACGCGAAACGGCTCGCGGAAGGTCGGCACCGATCTCGATCGACTCGACGCTATAGAATCCTTCGTGCGCGGGGCGGTCTTCATGTAAGAACTCGGTCAGCGCGGCATTGGACTCGGTCGCCGCGAGGTCTGTGTCTGATTCGACAGACACGCTGTTGCGACGCGCGGGATCAAACGTCGCCGTCTCGTTCCAGTGGAGCGGCAACTGTCGGAGATCTTGCAACGCCTCGCGGATGATGGCGGGCGAAACCGGCTGCTGCTCGGCAACGTAGGCCAACAGCAGCGCATGGTCGCAGAGTTGATTGAGGCAGCGCGGCACTCCATCGGCGGCACGGCTCACGAGATCAAGGGCTTCCGCAGAGAAGACTTCCTCAGTGCGTCCGCCCGCCCACGTGAGGCGATAGTCGATGTAGTCGAGCGACCCCGCGCGGTCCAACGTTTCGAGGCAGACATGCGCGCGAATCCGCTGATTGAGCGCCTCCATTCCCGGACGAGCCAGTGTCTCCTCCAGACCCAACTGCCCAACCAACACCAGTCGCACGAGCGGTCGCCCCTGTTCGGCGAGGTCCGACAAAATTCGCAACTCCTCCAGCAAGTCTTCCGAAAGTTGGTGTGCCTCATCGCAGATTAGGACGAGTGCTTCGCGCTGCGGGCGAAGGGCGCGAATGGCGGGTATCAGTTCGAGTCGCAGTTCCTGCTCGTCTTGTTGACGGTACGCATGGTTGAGTTCGCACAGGATCGTTTGCAGGAGCGCGCGGCGCGTCAGAAAGCTGGCGTGACGGAGCAGCACCGATTCAAACGGGCTACCGAGTTCACTGCGCAGTCGCTCGCACAGCAGTGTCTTGCCGGTCCCCGCTGGAGCCGACACGATCGCGATCCCTTGACCTTGTTCGAGACAGACCACGATCTCATCCAAGGCCGCCTGCATCGAACCCGACGCTAGAAAGCACTGCGAATCGGGAGTTGCCGCAAACGGACGCCGCTTCAGGCCGAAAAACGATTCATACATGAGACGACTTCCCTGTCAGTTCACAATTTGGGCGGCACGCTCACGGGCACCCGACATCCTGCCCACAGCACTCGCATCGGCAATTGTTCACGGCAATGGTTGTACTCACTGAATGCCGAGTGAAAACTAGGCTTTGTTTTGAAACTCACCCCACCGGGCTTGCCCCGGTGGAATCAGGTCTTTGCACTACTCGGCGGCACCGAAATGAGGGAAGTAGTGCAGAGACCCGTAAACCACCCCGACAAGCGGGGTGGGGTTTCAAAACAGAGCCTAGCGTCCGTCCGCACAGACACCTGCTTGGGGAGACTGATCGAACTGGTGCGGTGAGAGACTTGAATACAACCGCTACGTCCGACAAACCGCCCGCTACCGTCAACGATGCAGGGCGAGTTGGCTGATCTTACCGGTCAGGCAAAAAGTAGGACGGACGCCTCGTCCGTCCAGTCTTTAGCCGCGCGAGGTCAGGCAACACCGGCGAAATATCGTTCCCGCCGATCGAAGCCCGACGCGCAAGCGAAGTCCCTCTTCGCTTGCGCGTCAGGCTTCGATCGGGAATCATTTTCCAGTGTTGTCTATGCCGCACGTCGAGCGGACGGACGGGGCGTCCCTCCTACGGGGCGATCTACATCACCCGTTCGCTTCGCTGCGAGCTGCCGACTCGAAGTCGCTCAGTTTTTGGAGCAACTCGTCGCGGATCGCCGTCAGGCGGGTGCCGTCCTGAATCTTTCGGCCCGCGTTGTCGGTCACGAAGAAGATGTCGAGAACCTGATCGAAGTGGGTCGCGATCTTGGCCTGCACGACGCTCAATTCGAGTTCGTAGACCGCGCGCGTCATCGCGTAGAGCAAGCCCGGTCGGTCGTGGGCGAAGACATCGAGGACCGTGTAGCGGTCGGACGATTCATTGTCGATGACGACTCGTAGTGGCAGGTCTGAGACTGGCCCCGACGTGGCCTTCACCGCGAACCGACCTCGCGACTTGAGCAGTGTCTCGACATCGGTCTCACCACGCAGCACGCGACGAATCACCGTCGCCACTTCCTCGATTCGGAAGTCGGGGATCGCTCCAGCGTGATCGTCATCACGCACCCGCCACGCATCGACGATCACACCGTCCTGCATCGTGCAGATTGAGGCGGTCAGAATCTCCAACCGCTTGGCTGAGAGAGCCCCCGAAACTTTATGGAAACAACCGGCAGCCAAGTCTTCGTGCAGGATAACTCGATATTCGACGGTCTTGTTTTCGGCGTCATATTGCGCTTCGACGTGAATCTCGTCGGGACGCCGCGCCCGGACCACTCGCAAGTCGGCGGCAATGCGTTCCGGCGGAGTCTCCAACAAGTAGTGGGCCGGGCAAAGCTGAAGCCTGCGTGATATTTCAGCGGAGTCGTCGGTTGATGTGTCGCCATTCCGCTTGGCACTCACGGCCGGACACAGGTGCCCGACGACTTCCTGCTCGATCTGCTGGAGTCGTGTCGCTTCATCGAACATGTGGCTCTTGCCACTGAGCCACAGCATGGTGCGGTCGTAGAGCGTGGTCGTGAGTTCGGCCTTCCAATGATTCCACGTCCCCGGTCCAACCGCCGAGATGTCTGCGGCAGTCAGTACGAAGAGCATTCGCAGCGCATCGGCACTGCCCACGTCGTGGCTGAATTTAAGCAGGATGGCTCGATCGCCGATGTCACGTCGCAGGGCGAGGTCCGCCATCTGCAAGTGGCGATGCACGAGCATCATCACCAACTCGCGCTGATGGTCTGGCAGGCCGAGTCGCAGCGCGGCATCGTGAGCCAGCCGGCGACCGACCTCACTGTGATCCTCTTCAAACCCCTTGCCCGCATCGTGCAGCAACAGCGCTAGGTGCAGCAACTCTTTGTGATGAATCTCACGGTAAGCCTGTCCGAGCGGGCCTTCGTCCGCCGCGAATCCCTCGGCCGCTTCGATCGCCCGCAATGTGTGTTCATCAACCGTGAAGTGGTGGTACTGGTTGAATTGCAACAGGCAGCGAATGTGTCCCCAGCAGGGCAGCACTGCTTCCATCACGCCCGTGTCGTGCAGATCACGCAATGCCTGCCCAAGCGTGCCGGAGTTCTTTAACAGCGCGAGGAACGACTGCGAGGCCTCCGCCGAGAGCTGTCCCGGCGGTTGCAGTTGCTGTGTCCGAATGAACTCCAACAGAGCGGGGGCGACTCGCACGCGGCAGCGAACCGCCGTGAGGAACAGCTTCAAGACACCTTCTAAGGAACCGCACACGACCTGACGATGCTTTCGCGGGACATCGAGTGTTTCGCGGCCGACGTGATAGATGTCGTCGATGCGGTAGGCCGTGAGGTACTGCATCAGTTGCTCTGTCCACGATGCAGATTGCGTACTCGCGACGAACCGCCGCGCGATGGAAGCCACGGCCGTGCTGTGTTGAAAGTATTCCTGCATGAACCGTTCTACGGGAGCCTGTCCAGCAAGTGGTTCGATCTGGCGTTCACGCGAAATTCGCAACTGATCGTCGCGAGAGAGAACGTCCTGTTCCTTGTCTGCCGAGAGATGCAGGTTGATGCGCAACGAGGTCAAGAATTCGTGAGCGTGCAGCAACCGCCGCGAGTCTTCTTTGTTCAACGCCCCGTGCAAGCGGAGCGAGTCGAGATCGCCGGTCCCGTGTGTGGCGTAGCCAACCCAACGGATCAGATGCAGGTCGCGCAGCGCTCCCAGCGACCGCTTCACATCGGGTTCGAGTTGTTGTGTCGTCGTCGATTGCTCGGCCCGCTCGGAGTCTCGCGCGGTCACGGCTTCGGCAATGAACTGCCGCGCTCGTAATTTCACCGAGCGTTGAAATTGGGCGACGAGTTGCTCGCCCAGCGAGGCGACGCCCCACAGCGGCCGCACGTCCACGAGTGAAGTCGCGAACTTCGGGTCTTGCTTCGACCACCGGATGGAATCCGAAACAGTTCTCACGCTGGCACCGAGCGACAATCCCGAGTCCCACAGATCGCGTTTGACCTGACCCGTGAAGGAATCGAATTGTTCCGCGATCGCGGGCATCGAAAGGAACAGCAAGTCGAGGTCCGAGTGCGGGCAAAGTTCGCCGCGTCCCGTTCCACCAACGGCGAGCAATCCCGACTGCGACTCAATCAGTACTCGAAGGGAGGGTTCGAGTTTGTTCAACGCTTCCGTCAGCACCCAGACGACGAATTCGTCGAACAGTTCCGACTGATAACCCGAGGTCTGCGCGCCGGTCGCCCCTTGCTCAAACCGTTTCCGCACGAGATCGCGGATCACGTTGAGTCGCGTCTTGTAAATCGCGATGCGCGCCGCCCTCGCCTCCAACTCGGGAGTCTGATGCAGCGTGGTCGTCGAATCGCGGGCGGGAGCCTCCACCATCGGCTTGTCCTCGTATGTCTTCCGTGACGTGGCTTGAAAAAGCTCCCGTCAAACGCAACAGCCCTCTCGAAAGAGGGCCGCGCGAAATTGTCCTGAAGTGCGGTCGATAGCACGACTCCACGTTCAGATCGCTTCGGGGCCGGTTTCACCGGTGCGGATGCGGATCACGTCGGCGAGACTCGACACGAAAATCTTGCCGTCGCCGATCTGGCCGGTGCGAGCGACACCGCTGATCGTCTGAATGGCCTTGGAAACTTCGTCGTCACCCACGACGACTTCGAGCTTCACCTTGGGAAGAAAATCGACGGTGTATTCGGCACCGCGATACGTTTCCTTGTGACCGCGCTGGCGACCGAAGCCACGCACCTCGGTCACGGTCATGCCTTGAATGCCCGCTTGAGTCAACGCGTTCTTCACATCTTCGAGCTTGTAATGTCGGATGACGGCTTCCACTTTTTTCACGGCGGCGTCCTTGATTGGAGGGAGAAAGAGACTTGGTTCTGAACACGATCACGATTCGGGGGGGAGCAGGGCGTCAGATGGCTTCCGAGCCACTTTCGCCTGTTCGGATCCGGACGATCTCATCGAGATCGGTCACAAAAATTTTGCCGTCGCCGATCTGACCGGTTCGAGCGGTGCGAACGATCGTTTCGACGACCGTCTTCACTTGGTCTTCGGCAACCACGACTTCCATCTTCACTTTGGGAAGGAAGTCCACCGTGTACTCGGCACCACGGTACTGCTCCTTCTGCCCCTTCTGTCGCCCGAAACCACGCACTTCGGTGACAGTCATTCCTTGCACGCCGACCTCCATGAGGGCGTCCTTGACTTCTTCCAGTTTGAAGTGCCGGACCACTGCTTCAATTTTTTTCACGAGTCACTCCGTCGTTGAATTGAGATTCCACCACAATGCCATGAATTGATACCAGCATCGCAAGCGATGCCGGGTTGTAACGGCCTGAACTCACAAGACCAACGCCATCTTGATCGACATGTCAATTGGTTCCAAGACTCTGAATTGGGCGAGACCCTCGCGGGCCGTCACAACCGCCACTCCAAGAGTGGCGACTGCCATTCTTCCGGAGAATACTTGGCTCGAACAATGCGATCCATTCCAGAGTCACCGAGCAGAATCGCGTCTCTTGTTTCCCAATGTCTTTCTGAATAATCAAGCCGCCCCGACGTTCTTAGTCCGGTTGCCGCACTCATTGGCACTCCTGCCGATGAAGTTGGCATCCCCACCATCACTCTGGCCAGCGAAATGGCTGAAAACTTACCCTGCAAGTCTTTCGGTCAGTACTAAGGCAACTCGCGTGCCGACAACGCTGCACGCTGTTTGTGAGTGCAGTCGATCACAGCCCGGATGAATCGTGGCGAGCGTTGGACGTTAGCAGCCTGTTGGGAAACGTAGTGCAGGTGGCTCGCCTGCTCGTATTTCTCGTTGGGAAACACAGGCGAGCCGCCTGTGCTACGGGTTTTTCAACAGGCCGTTAGCCGAATGGTTCTTCGGTTTAACCGAGTTTTTGAGGGAGTCCTCATTAGGAGAGAAAGGGACGAAGTTCAACGTCTTCATCCTGAAAGGATGTCAGAGATTAGCTGGTGATTGAGCGTCTGCGAGACTCCCGGTGCGAAGCCAACGTCAGGGGATTTGCATCCTGAAGGGATGCTGGCCAGCTCAGAAATTCTCCCCGTTCCATGAGGCTGGCATCCCTTCAGGATGCAACAGTCCTTTGTCCAACCGCTTCCGGGGGTGTCGCTTCGCTCAACCCTCGGCTAATCGCTGTGATCCCTTCGGGATGAAACCGGAGACAACACTTCGACTTGATCACCTGTGCCTCCCAAACATCGGATGAACCGGTCTTGCTCAAAACATTCAGGTCGTTCAAACGAGTTGGTGCGGCGACTCAAGCCGGACCGCGAACTTCACGGCCACCCCACGACATGAAGTTCAGTGCTGTTTCCGCTCTCGCACGGTTTCAGTGATCTTGCTAGGCTCTGCCGCACTGCCTGCGGCGCTCGCAATCTTGGTTTGAAGCCGTTTCCAGAGTACCGGCACGAAGCGTGGAATGAGTCGTGTTGAACTCAAACGGCTCGTGTGTTCTCTCGATAAATCGGTTGCGTCCCACGTTCAATCTTGTCTGTTGAGAGGAATCGCGTCGAGTGACCATGCCTTCCCCAAGTTCCTCCGGCGATCCTGTTCGCCCCGTGCCGACATCTCCGGCCAAGGCGGTCCCGACGAAGCCTAACGCACGCGGCCTGCTCTGCATTTGGCATGGAGCCGGGCTGGGATTCTGGCTGTGGCTGTTGGCGAGTCGTCCGCCGATCAGTTGGCGGCAGTGGTTGAGAATCGCCTCCATCACCGCGCTTGCTCCGCTGAATTCGTTGAGCAACTTTCTGGAGTGGGTGGTCTACGGTCGTCGGATTGCCCGACAGCAGATCGAACATCCGCCGATTTTCATCCTCGGTCACTGGCGCAGCGGAACCACGCTGCTGCACAACTTGATGACGCTCGATCCGGGACTGACGTATTCCAATCTCTTTCAATGTGTCGCTCCGGACAACTTTCTGCTGACGGAATCGTGGGTGACGCATCTGACGCGGTGGACCCTCTCGAAGACCCGGCCGATGGACAACATGGCCAATGACTGGGCACTTCCGCAAGAAGACGAAATGGCTCTCGTGTTGATGACGAGGATGTCACCGTACCTGATGCTGGCTCACCAGAAGGATCCCTCCAAGTACGCACGCTACTTCGACATGACGGACCTGACTCCCGCAGAACGACAGCACTGGCAGTCGGCTTTCCTGAGGTTCATGAAAAAGCTGACGATGCGGGCCAACAAGCCGATCGTGTTGAAGTCGCCTCCCCACACGTACCGCGTTCCGCTGCTGCTCGAAATGTTTCCGAACGCAAAGTTCGTGTACATCTATCGCGATCCGTACGCCGTCTTCAATTCGGGTGTCCATCTGCGTCGAACCCTGTTCCTCGAAAACGGCCTCGGCGAACCTTATTACGACTCGCTCGAAGACGATGTCCTGCACACGTACTCGCATTGTTTTGAGCGGTACGAAAGCACCAAGCATCTGATCCCGGCGGGTCAATTGCATGAGGTTCGCTTCGAGGACTTGGAAGCCGATCCGCTCGGGCAGATCAAGCTTGTCTACGAGAAGCTCGGCCTAGCGGGCTGGCCGCTCGTGGAGCCTCAAATCCAACAGCAACTCCCCGAGCTGTTGAAGTACAAGAAGAACAAGTTTGAAATGGCCGAAGCTCTGATGCGGCGCGTTTACGAAGCTTGGAAGCCCTCGTTCGACTTGTACGGCTACCCCAGCCGCCTGCCTGAAGACGGTCCGCCTGCGTCTAAAAACTGATGCTGCTCCTGCTCTCACATTGTGATGAGAGTTCATGGCAGAACCCCTTGCGGCACAGCTTGCCGAAGTGCGGGAACTTTGCCGTCGCACAGCTTTTCTCTGGCTCAGAACACGCGAACCGGTCTAGCCGAGACCGCGTGGCGAAACTAGACCTTGCGCGACTCAAAGTAAGAGGTTTCTGAGCGGGGCGGCGTAAGCCCCCCGGCTCATCCAAAGAGGGTTTACGCCCAAGAACCGGGGGGCTTACGCCCAATGGCACTTACTTTGAGCGACTTTCAAATTGACGTTCAGTGCGACGTAGCTGAATTCGTGAGAATTCAGCCGGCTTTGATGGTCGTCTGAAGTCTTACGACTTCAGCTACACCCCAAAGT
>JAYTQJ010000782.1:0-2717 GCA_043746775.1 Schlesneria sp. | reverse complement strand
ACCGCCCTTCCGCCTCGCGAACCCTGCGCGAACACCAACCGGCGGGATTGTAGGGAGCATCGAACACATCGGCGAAAGTCAAACTCTGCTTACTCGACATGATTGGGGCCGTCGAGCTTGCAGTCCGGCAGGGCGGCCTTGAGTCGGTCGATCCCACTCTGCGTCAGATTTGAACCTCTGACGTAGGCTTTTAGGCGTCGGACTGGTGATGAACCCCGCAGGACAAAGCTGTTCGCCCACGAGTTGATAGATTTGGGTCGCTTCAGGTCAGACCGTGCGAGCTATAGACTCGATCCGGATCAGTGACCGCATAAAGGCGAACCTCATCAAGGAGCAGGATCATGCCGGACAAGCTGCGAGTAGGAGTCATCGGTCGCACGGGGAAGGGGAACTACGGACACGGTCTCGACACCGTGTGGGCTGACGTGCCGCAGTGCGAAGTCGTTGCGGTTGCCGATGAGCAGGAGGCCGGGCGGCGCGAGGCTCAGCAGCGGACGAAGGCTCCCGTCGCGTATGCCGATTTCCGCGAGATGCTCGGCAAGGAAAGACTGAACATCGTGGCGGTCGCTCCGCGCTGGATCGACCAACATCGCGAGATGGCGCTCGCAGCGGCCGAGCATGGTTGCCACATCTACATGGAGAAGCCGTTCGTCCCGACGCTGGCTCAAGCGGACGACGTGATCCGCGCGTGCGAGATGCGGCATCTCAAGTTGGCGCTGTCGCACCAAACGCATTACTCGCCCACGAACGCCATCGTGAAGAAGTTGATCGCGGCGGGTGAGATCGGTGAGGTTCTCGAACTGCGCGGTCGCGGCAAAGAGGACGCGCAGCGCGGCGGCGGTGAAGATACGTGGGTCCTCGGCTCACACATTCTCGACCTGATGCGACTGTTCGCAGGGGATGCGACAAGCTGCTTTGCGACAGTCACCGCGAAGGGCCAGCCGATCACCGCCGCCGATGTGGTCGAGGGGAATGAAGGGATCGGGCCGCTCGCCGGGGATGCCGTTCATGCGCGGTACTCGTTCGCGAATGGCGTCGTCGGAACGTTCGATTCGGTGCGCGGCGCGGGAGGCAACCCGTCACGCTTCGCTCTGCAAATCTTGGGGAGTCGCGGCGTGATCGAGCTGAGCACCGGATACCTCGCCCCCGTCTGGCTCCTGAAGGACGCGAGTTGGTCTCCCGGCCGAAGCGGAGCCAAATGGCAGCCGATCACGTCGCAAGGAATCGCTCAGCCAGAAACGCTCAAGGGCGAGGGGCTGCACGGCGGCAACGTCGCCGCCGTGTACGATCTGCTCGACGCCATCGACAAGGATCGCCCACCGCTGTGCAACATGTACGCGGGTCGCGCAGTCGTCGGCATGATCGCGAGTATTTTTGAGTCACAGCGCACAGGCGGCCCGGTGCCGCTGCCACTGACGCGCCGCGACAACCCACTGACGGAGTTGAAGTGATGACTGAACAGGCTCCCGTCTGTCCGTTCGATCCGCGCATCGGTCGTCCGTTGGAAGACCTCGACACGCCGACGTTGTTGCTTGACCGCGCGGCGTCGGATCGCAACCTCGCGCGGATGGCGGAGTTTTTTCGAGACCGCTCGGCGAAGCTGCGACCTCATTTTAAGAATCACAAGTGTGTGACTCTGGCCAAACGCCAGTTGGCCGCAGGCGCGATCGGCATCACGTGCGCGAAGTTGAGTGAGGCCGAGATCCTCGTCGAACATGGCATCGGCAATGTGCTGATCGCCAACCAAGTGGTCGGCGCGATCAAGTGCGAACGGCTGGCACGACTGGCCCTGCGGGCGAAAGTCAGCGTGGCCATCGATCACATCGAACAGGCGTTGGCGATCTCCCACGCGGCGATGTCGGTCGGTTCGACCGTATCGCTGCTCATTGAGGTCGATATCGGGATGGGGCGCTGCGGAGTCTCACCGGGACAACCGGTGATCGAGTTGGCTCGCCGCATCGTCGATCTGCCGGGAGTTCACTTTGCAGGCTTGCAGGCCTACGAAGGACATCTCGTCAACGTCCTCGATCGTGCGGAACGAACAACGCGCGCACGAGCCGCCATGCAGCAAGCGATCGAAACGCGGCGGCTCCTCGAAGCGGTGAGGTTGCCCGTGGGCTGCGTGAGCGGCTGTTCCAGCGCGACCTATGACAGCACGGGCGCGATGGACGGAGTGGATGAAGTCCAGGCGGGAACCTACGCGACGATGGACCGCCAATATCAACGCCTCGCCCCCGAGTTTGAAGTCGCGCTGTCGCTGCTGGTCCGCGTTATCAGTCGCCCGACCTCGACCCGCGCCGTGTTGGATGTCGGCGTGAAAGGTGCCGGGGCTGAGTTCGGCGTGCCGTCGATCCGCGATTTCCCCGAAGCTCAGATCCCCGTGTTCATGGCCGAAGAACACACCGTCGTGCAGCCGTCTCCCGACTGGCGCATCGGCCAAGTGCTGCATCTCATCCCCAGCCACGCCTGCACCACCTGCAACCTGCATCGCGAACTGGTCGTGCATGAGAACAACCAAGTTGTCGATGTCTGGCCGATCGAGGCATCGGGCCAGTTGACGTAGGGGCCTGTTGAAACGGCAGGACGGGCACTATTGATGCGCCCGTCAAAAGTAGCCTTCATCGCTCCGCGTGAAGAAAGCCGAGTAACCCGTGACCCCAATCCCGGAAAACACGTCGTTCGCCATTCGGCTCATTTCACGCGGAGCGATGAAGGCT
>JAYTQJ010000781.1:0-2719 GCA_043746775.1 Schlesneria sp. | reverse complement strand
GTCAATTTGATAATCGCTCAAAGTGAGTGCCATTGGGCGCTAGCCGCCGGTCAACAGGCATCACCGGCGGCTAGCGCCGTGCCGCTTACAGGAATTGATTGCGACCTCATTCCTAACGCGATTCCAATCATTCGCCAATGGCCTCTCTCTTGCTCGAAGCGGAACCTGATCTTGACCCTTCTCAGGCATTCTGAGAGAAGCCCGCCCTCTCTCCTTCCACACAATTCGATCATGGACGATGACAGGTCTCGGCCCGCGTGCCTTTGCGCGGCGTTGCAGACACGGTCAAGGATGCCGCGCATGTCTCGAACGTTCCGTTCCATCATTTGCTGTTGCGGGTTGGCCATTGTTGTGGTCGGCAGCAGCGCCGGATGTACACATCTGATCGAGACGCGCGCCATCACGGCCTTCTCGAAAAACTTGGAACTGGCCAATCTCGACGGCCTCAAGGCGTCTACGTCGGACGACTTCCACCAGCGGGCGCTCCGCACGACAGCGGCGCTGGAAGACCTCAAAATCTTGCGGCTTCCCGATGGCAAATCGACCATTTTGGAAGTCGAAGAAGTCAGCAGTGCGAAGAAGCGTGTCACCGTGCAAGTGGGTGAGTCCAAGAAGGAAGTCTTTTACGAACTGACTCGCGATGACGCGGGCCACTGGGTGGTGGACGACATCTATCTCAAGCAAAAGAAGAAGGGTGTCGAAGCCTACAAGTCGGTGACGGAACAGATGGACCTGTTGCTCACCGTACGCGAGTTTCTCGATGCCTGGGGCAACGGAGATCGCGGGCAGGTTCTTGGTGTCGCGACGCCGTCCTTCCGAACCTCGCTCGAAAAGCTCCCGCCCTCGTTCTTGGCGAGCATGACTCGCACCGTCACATCGGGCCGACCGGCCGGTTCGCAGTTCAAGCCGCACGCCTCGCTCGACGACAAAGTGGCCGTGGTGAAACTGCCGCGACTGTCAGGTGAATGCGTCATCACGTTGGAGTTGCAGGGCGAACACTGGCGAGTCTCGGACATCGGCATCGAGTCCAAGGACGACGATCAGGTTCCGTCGATGCACAAGCTGGCCCGCGCGGTCAATAGTTGCACCTCTTTCCTCACCGCTTACGGTCGCGGCGACAAAGCCGCCTTGGCCGAATGGAGTTCGACCGACTTCTACGAAGGGAGCCTGTCGATCGGAGATCTCAGTCAAGCCAAGCTGCCCGATTCGCAACTGTCCGAACACGAGCTGCAAGTGAAGCTGCGCGGCAACCGTGCGGACTTCGTCTTGAAAAACGATGCGGAACTCATCCAAATCGACATGCAGCGTGTGACCGAAACCTCGCTCGATGCGCCTCCCAAATTCGTCGTGTCCGACGTGACGATCTATGAGGTCGATACCAAGCAAGAGAAGCGGTTGTCGGCGCTGTTCACCGCGCAAGGGATGTTGGAGTTGTTTGCAAAGGCCATCTCACTGCGTGACCTCGATGCGCTGAAGCAATGTTCGACGCGCGATCTGACGACGCGCGTCTGGAGCAAGCTGAATGGAGGCACCGTCACCGCGATGCCACTCGATCTGTTTGATGCGGATGAGTTCGAGTTCGTCACCGCGTCTTTCCAAGGAGCGTTGACTCGCATCGAAGTCCGACAAGGGGGCCGCCCGCTGACGTACATGCTGCGTGACGAACGCGGCCGCTTCCTCGTGGACGACGTGCAGTGGCAGATCACCGGCGTCCCGTCCTCGATGAAGACGACCGTCGAGATTCTGATCCCGATTCAAGACTTCGCGTCGGCCATTGCTCTGGGGCGCGAGCCACAGGAACAGAACGCTGCGTTGGATCAGCTCCGCGCCAATTCTTCCAACGACTTCAACCGGCTCGTATGGAGCCAGTGTCGGTTCGTCCCCAACTCGGGTATGTCTGCGGACACGTTCTTGCGAGCACCCTTGAAGGGGATCGCCATCGGTGAGGACGAAGTGAGCGTTCAACTCGGCGACACGCGGTTCGGTGCCAAGGTCACGATGCGGCGCGAGTTCGACCGCTTCATTGTGGATGACATCCTGCTGGTCGCCGGTACGGACGAATCACAACGCCTCGCGCTGAAGCACTCGCTACGAACGCAACTCGCGCGCGGCGAGGCGCGTGCTCCGACGGGTGTCGTTCCCGCCTCGGCCACTCAGTCCTCCACGCCCCGACACAAAGTGACTCGGCTCGACGATGTGCCGCTCGACGACACCGATCCGTTCGCGAGCGACCGGCCGCAATGACCCGCTCGCGAAGCAATGTCACGGCATGTCGATCTCTCGTTGCCGTAGACCCACCTGTTGCAAATCGACTGCATGGTGCTTTGTGCGCGGCTCAAACCGGGGTTTTCAAGATTGAAACCGCCTTCTATAAGCCGCCGCGAAAAGGATCGTCGTGTGATTGCGATCACTCCGCAGGTTTGCCCGTGTGACAGGGAGAGGCCACAGTCATGAAGTGCCCACGTTGTAAGTGTGATGATGTTTACTCCAGCCGCAGCGGCAACACGGGGGTCATGTCGGTCTTGATGACCGCCGTCCGCTGCCATCGCTGTTGTTACCAGTTCTCCGTACCGCCGTGGACATCCGTGCCAAAGAAGCCGGTCGAGTCCGTGGGGCAGCGTGATAGTTCTCGTCGCGCCGCCTAATTCACATCGCGCACCGTTCCGAACCTTTTCGGAACAACGTGTCTTGCAACTAGCCCGACGCGCAAGCGAGGGCT
>JAYTQJ010000780.1:0-5961 GCA_043746775.1 Schlesneria sp. | reverse complement strand
TGATTGATGTAGCTGAATTCGTGAGAATTCAGCCGGCTTTGACGATCCTCTGAAGTCTTACGACTTCAGCTACATCCCAAAGTGAGTGCCATTGGGCTTACGCCACCCGGCTCACCTACTGAGGTTCCTGAGCGGGTCTACTTCGCGGACCCGTCCTTGCTCACGCTGCGGGTTGGTGTGCTCCGGAACGCTGGCCATCCCGCTGGCGACCGGTACACTTCCCGGCAACTTCGAGTCGCGCGTTCACTGGGGACGAGGCGACTCGACCCGCCTGTTCCTCCTGCCTGGAGTCCCGCCATGAGAGTTCTCGCCACGTGCCTGTTTGCTGGAATCGTGTTTGCGCTGACCGCCGATGTCAGTTCCGCCGTTGAGAAAGTTACTCCCGTGCTGAATCAAAAAGTGAAGTCGATCAAGGGTGACGAAGTCGATCTGTCCAAGTACCAAGGAAAGGTGCTGCTGGTCGTCAACGTGGCGACTCGCTGCGGTGCCACCCCTCAGTACGAGCAGCTCGAAGGTCTGAGCGACAAGTACAAGGACAAGGGCCTCGCGGTTCTCGGCTTCCCCTGCAATCAATTCGGCGGACAAGAGCCGGGGACGGAAGACGAGATCGCCAAGTTCTGTAAGAGCAAGTACGACGTTTCGTTCGACATGTTTGCCAAGGTCGAAGTCAACGGCGACAACGCCTCGCCGCTGTTCAAGACGCTCACGAGTGAATCGAAGCCTGCGGGCGATGTGAAGTGGAACTTCGAGAAGTTCCTGATCGGCCGCAACGGTGAGATCGTCGCCCGCTTCCCCACCAAGACGAAGCCGGACGCTCCCGAAGTCGTCCAAGCGATCGAAGCCGAGTTGGCCAAACCCGCGAAGTAATAAGTAGTCGATGCGAAACAACTCCCTCTTTCCTCCCTCCCCTTGGCGGGGAGGGCCGGGGAGGGGGGAGGATGGTCCAGTCGATTTGCCACTCGCCCCCCTCCCTAACCCTCCCCGGCGAGGGGAGGGAACAAAGCGCAAGCCGGGAAGTGATTGAACCCGCTCGAAGTCCGGCTTTTCCGAAAGCCGGACTTCTGTTTTAAGAAGGACTGCTCGTGAGTTGGTTGTTCGCTGGTGTCGTGCTCGTTTGTTCGATCGGCTTCGCCAAGCTGTCGGTATCGACGCTGAATTGGTGGTTCGCTCGCCGCATGACGAAGCGAATCGTTGTGGCGTCTCACGCGGCAAACATCGGGCTGATCCTCGGCTACCCCTTGCTGCTGACCATCGGGCCGGGTTCGAGTCACTGCCGTCAGTGGATTGACGGCCACGCTGGGTCAATTCCCTTTCCGTCTTGGTTGCTGCTGGCGGTCGGAGCGGTCGGCTGTTGTCTGTTGATCGCGGCCACGTTTGAGTACCAGTTCTACGCTCCGCCCGCGTGCCAAGTCGGGTGCAAGACGACACGCGTCGATCTGCGGCAACGTGGCGGAACGCTGTGGCGCGAGACGCTGGTCGGCCCCGGCCCGATGCGGCGGATCTCGCTCTTGCCCGGCAACGAACAGTTCACGATCGAGGTCAGTACGAAGTCGTATTCGTTGCCGAGGCTTCCCGATGCATGGGACGGTCTGTCGCTAGTTCAACTGAGCGACCTGCACTTCCGCGGCGCTGTGTCACGCGCCTACTTCGAGGCCGTGTGCGAAGAGGCGGCCGCGCTGAAACCCGATCTGTTCGTCTTCACCGGCGATCTGCTCGACGATATGAGTTTGCTCGAATGGTTGCCGACGACGCTCGGCAAATTGTCCGCGCCGCACGGACAGTTTTTCATCCTCGGCAATCACGATTGGTATCTCGACGCGCCCGCCATTCGTCGCGAGTTGGAACGTCTTGGATGGACCGATCTCGCCGGCCGCTGTGTCGCGCTGACTCATCCGACAGCGCCGCCCATCGTTCTGTGCGGTGATGAGACTCCGTGGATGGGCACGCACCCGGATGTGAGTCGAGTGGAACACGCCGAGTTATCTGTAGGACGGGCACTCCTGCCCGTCCGTTCTTCAAAGCCAACTTGCGATTCAACATCGACCCCGGACGGGCAAGAGTGCCCGTCCTACGGCAGCGGTGCTGATCCCTTCCGAATTCTGCTCAGTCACACACCCGACAACATCGCGTGGGCGCGACAGCAACAGTTCGACTTGATGCTCTCGGGACACACGCATGGCGGACAGATACGGTTGCCGGTTTTCGGGCCGGTGTATTCGCCCAGCCGCGCGGGCTGTCGTTACTCGGCGGGCGTCTTCTGGCTCGATCCGACGCTGCTCTACGTCTCGCGTGGCATCAGTGGCCGCGAGCCGATTCGTTACAACTGCCCTCCCGAACTGACGAAGCTCGTGCTGCGTTGTCCCGTCGGGACATCATCGAACAACGAGCCTTTGTATTGAAGCTCACCCCACCGGGCTGGCCCCGGTGGAATCAGGTCTCTGCACTACTCGGCATCACCGAGATTTGTGGAGTAGTGCAGAGTCCCGTGAACCACCCCGGCAAGCGAGGTGGGGTTTCAAAACAGAGACCATCCTTTTGCGGTACGGCTCTCTTTCAACTCGCAGGCATCCCGGAACGTTCTCATGAATACTCGTCCCCTCCGTCTCGCCCTGATCGCGGGACTCTACGTCTGCTTTATCCTGAGTTTGTACTGCTCGGCGTCGCTGCTTCCCGACCGGGTGGCCACGCACTTCAACGGTGCCGGGCAGGCCGATGGTTGGATGAGTCGTTCGACTCATCTGCTCTGGATGGCGGCGTTCGGACTGCTGTTTCCGGCATTCATGATGGGCATCTTTTGGTGTACGCGGTTCTTACCGACCAGCATGGTCAACATCCCGCATCGCGACTATTGGCTGGCGGACGAACGATGGGCAGAGACCGCCGCGTACCTCACTTGGCATTCCGTTTGGTTTGGCTGTTTGATGCAGGCGTTCATCACCGGCTTGCACTGGCTGATCGTGTTGAGCAATCAACAACAACCGCCGAAATTGCCGCTACTCTGGCTGATGACAATCCTCGTTCCGTTCCTGCTGGGGATCGCCGCGTGGGCATATTTCCTCCAGCGACACTTTGGATCGCCGGGGGGGCCGTCACGGAGTGACTTGGTCTAGTCTGAGGATGGCGCGCGCAGTCTCGCTCGCCGCCAAACGAGCCTCCTGGCTGCGGCAGGTTGGCGACTCACAAATCGGGGGGCAGGCACGGCAACAAGAACGGTTCATCGGGCGAATGCGTGTTGAAGACTTGTTGCACTAGCCCGGAGGGCGGCAGGTCATAGCCCACGGCGTGAGCCGTGGGAGAACGAGAACGACAACTGCCAAGCCCCGGAGGGGCGACACCTTTCGTTCGGTTGATACGCAGTTCGCGAGTCACTTCACGACAGACAGTATCGCCCCTTCAGGGCTGAGGAGGTTGAGGTCTGGCTTGACCCGCGGCTCACGCCGTGGGCTATGACCTGCCGCCCTCCGGGCTAATACAAAACACTTCAGCACGCATTCGCCGGATGACCCACAAGAACCGCCCTCTTTTCTCTGCCACGCACTTTCTGAAAGGACCGTCCTTTGAATTCCATTTTCTCGTCTTGGCAGTGTCATGCGTCGATGGTCATCCGAGGTTCTCGTGGATTGAACGGGTGGTGTGCCGTCTGGCTCGTGCTGGGAGGATCGTTTGGGTTGGCGCTGGGCACGGGGGAGGCTCAAGAGCCACCGGTGAGCGGCCGGTTTGCGATCGCCATTCACGGTGGGGCCGGGGATGAGTTGGACAACCTCACCGAGGACGAGCGGAAGGCGCATCGCAAGTCGCTGACGGCGGCGTTGGAAGTGGGTCGAAAGATCATCGCTGAGGGAGGCAAGGCGATGGATGCCGTCGAACAGACGATCCGGGTTCTCGAAGATGATCCACTCTTCAATGCCGGGCGTGGTGCGGTCTTCAATGCGGCGGGGACTCACGAGTTGGATGCGAGTGTCATGGATGGCAGCACCGGACAGGGCGGGGCCGTGACAGGCGTCACCACGGTGAAGAACCCGATCTCGCTGGCCAGACTGGTGATGACCGAGACTCCGCATGTGCTGCTGATGGGGGCCGGAGCCGAGAAGTTCGCCGATGCGATGCGGGACCGAAAGCAAATCGAACGGGTGGCGAACACCTACTTCAGCACGGAGCTGCGTCGGCTCGAGTTGGAGAAGGAGAAGAAGGCTCAAGCCGCGAAGTCTCACCGAGGGACCGTCGGTTGCGTGGTCTGTGACAGGCACGGCAATCTGGCAGCGGGGACCTCCACGGGCGGACTGACTAACAAGATGATGGGGCGCGTCGGAGACTCACCGATCCTCGGCGCGGGAACCTACGCCAACAATGCGACGTGCGCGGTGAGTTGCACCGGCACGGGCGAGTACTACATTCGCAACAGCATCGCGTTTCACGTCTCCGCCCTGATGGCGTACAAAGAACTGTCGCTCGATGACGCCACTCAGCATGTGATTCAGAAGGTGCTGCCAAACGACATCGGGGGCGTGATCGCCGTCGATGGGAAGGGAAACATTTCGATGCGATTCAACACGTCGGGGATGGCTCGCGCCTCGACCGACTCCAGCGGAAAAGTGGTCATCGAATTGGGAAAGTGAGGCATGGTTCAAGCGCATTGTGAATGCGGGTTCGAGAGACTTCACTGGTCCCCTCGCTCCGGATTTGCGGAGACATTGGTCTCGACACAAAGTAGCCATCATCGCTCCGCGTGATGAGCCTTCTGAGAACACGCGTCTGAGTCAGTCTGCCGAACTCGCAAGGCTCGTCACGCGGAGCGATGACGGCTACTTTTGCTGGCCTTCACGAGTGGCGTTGAGACCCGTGTTGCGGAGAGGGTGAGGAGCTTCTGCTTGCTACCCGCTTGAACTTTCCGTTAGTGAGCGACTCACAGTGCCCCGCGATTTAGAGTCGCCCGCCCATCGAAATACTGTCGTGCGACTGTCCGTTCCGTTTTGAGATTGAAGCCTCCCCATGCCCGACTTCACCGTGCTGCAATCGATTCTCGTCTTGATCGCAGCCTTTTGTTCGGGTGTGTCGAAGGCGGGCTTGGCGGGAATGGGGCTGCTCGGCGTGACCTTCATGGCGGCGGCTGTTCCGGGGCGAGCCTCCAGCGGGATCGTGTTGCCGCTGCTGATCTTCGCCGACGTGATCGCCGCCTCGACGTTTCGCGAGCACGTTCAGTGGAGTCAGATTCGGCGGCTGGCATGGCCCGTTGGCGTGGGGATTGTCGTCGGCTGGCTGTTGCTGATGATCATTCCGGACGCGGCCTTTCGCCCCGTCATTGGTGGCATGGTGCTGGGGATGCTCGTATTGCAGGTGACGCGACAGCAGTTTCCTCGTTTCGACGCCCTGCTGCCTCACTCGACGATCTTCGCGTGGTTCACCGGACTGTTCACGGGGATCGCCACGATGGTTGCGAATGCGGCTGGCCCGATCGCCTCGGCGTACCTCATCATCCTGTCGCTACCAAAGCATCAGTTCGTTCACACGATGGCGTGGCTGTTTCTCTTAGTGAATATCTCAAAGGTGCCGTTCAGCGTGCATCTCGGCCTCATCAACGTGGGATCCCTGACTCTGAATGTCTGCCTGATTCCAGCCGTCCTCGCGGGACTGTGGTCCGGAAAGTGGCTGCTCGAACGAGTGCCTCAACGCACCTTTCAGTCCATCGTGCTGGGCTTGGCAACGGTCAGCGCCGTTTGGCTGATGGCCGATCTCTGGCGCTGATGCGCCGACTCGATTCACGCTGAGGCAACACCCGGCAAATGATTGACCCATCGAAGCCTGACGGGAGGGCGGGGTCAAATTGTGTGGCTCCCTCTCGCCCCTCTGGAGAAGAGCGACCATCTTTGAACTCACGACGAGCGGTCTGCATTGGATGAGGCGATGGTGAGACACCAAGCCTCTCGTCACCCGCGTCGCGAAGGTGTCCCTGCTGGACGAGGC
>JAYTQJ010000779.1:0-5963 GCA_043746775.1 Schlesneria sp. | reverse complement strand
AGTTCATTTTTCGCTGCGAAAAATGAACTTTGAACCACCTGACCCCTGATCGCCCGTTCGCAGCCCCTTAGACTTCGCGCGGTCAGAACTGACTCGTTTAACCGCGCGGGGGTATCGCATTGTAAGCCGAGCTTCGTTTGTTCGTGAGTCACTTTGCTAGGAGACGCCTTAATGTCGCGAGTTCGCGCCTTGTGTGTGCTGGTTCTGATCGGGTTGCTGTTCTCGGCCATTGAGCCTGCGGTCGCGCAGTCAGTGGCACAACACAAGAGTCGCAACGTGATCTACATCACGTGGGACGGCTTTCGCTGGCAGGAGTTCTTTGGCGGGGCACAGCAACTTTTCATCAGCAAGGATGCGGGGGTTGCGGATGTTGAGGGCGTGAAGGCGCGCTTCCATCGCGAGGACGAAGTGGCGCGACGCGAAGTGCTGCTGCCGTTCGTCTGGACGGTGATGGCGAAGCAGGGGCAGATTTTTGGTGACGCGACCAAAAATGCTCCGGCCAAGATCGCGAACACGATGAAGTTCTCGTACCCCGGCTACAGCGAGATGTTCGTCGGCTATCCCGATGACGAGCGGATCACGTCGAACAACAAGTTCCCCAACCCCAACGTCACCGTGCTGGAGTTCCTCAATCGACGGCCCGGATTTGAAGGGCGTGTCGCAGCCGTCGCGACATGGGACGTGTTTCCGTCGATCATCAATCACGAGCGCAGTGGCGTGTACGTTCACGCGGGGATCGCGCCGATCCCCGGCAACGATCTCACGGCAAAAGAACGAATGCTCAACGAGATGATCGGCGACACGGTTGTGCTGTGGCCGAACAACCAGATTGACTCGATTACGTTCCAAGAGGCGACCGAATACCTCCAGCGCAAGAAGCCGCGCGTGATGTTCATCGGCTTGGGTGAGACGGACGAGTGGGGTCACGGCCGGCGCTACGACCGCTACTTGCACGCCGCTCAACGTTCGGACGCCTTCGTTCGGCGCATCTGGGAATTGGTGCAGTCGCTTCCCGAGTACAAAGACCAGACGACACTCGTCATCGGCCCCGATCATGGTCGCGGCAGCACGATCCGCGACTGGACCGATCACGGCGCGAAGATCGAAGGGGCCGAATTCATCTGGTCGGCAATCCTCGGCCCCGATACGCCGCCGTTGGGTGTGCGCAGCGATGTCGAGACTTCGCTCAGTCAGATCGCCGCCACACTGGCGACGGCTGTTGGCGAAGACTTCAACGCGGCGAGTCCGAAGTCGGCACTGCCTCTGCCGGGCGCGTTGAAGTCGAAGGTAGCTGATTGAAGTTTTCGTTTCACCACCTGATGAGTAATCCCACCGGGCTTGCCCGTTGGTCTCTACAAAAAGTAGCCATCATCGCTCCGCGTGATGAGCCTTTTGAGGCAGGCGTTTGAATCAGGGCTACCGAACTCGTAAGGCTCGTCACGCGGAGCGATGACGGCTACTTTTGCCGGCCTTGATGTGTTGTGTCGATACCACCGGGGCAAGCCCGGTGGGGTGGCTTTCAGCAGTCTGTTCACCGGGTGGCCAGAGATCACTCTCTCGGCCCGAGGGTCCGGCTGTGAAGTCTCACGAGCGTGGGGCCGTTTGCGGCGGTGAGCTTCACGAGGAAGAGTTCGATCGCGGTCGGTTCCGTCGCTCCGGCAGACTCTGGAATCACGAACGAGAAGCCCGTGTGTGTCGAGGCGGAGGAGAATGTTCGCGACGCATCGCAGACCACGCCTCCGATCGCGAGCAGGACTTCGGCCGGAGATTCCGTGACAACGTGCGAAGCCAGCTCTCCCGAAAGCAACCGGGACATCCGTTTGACATCGTGTGCTGTCTTCGTACGAACGTACGCTTCGCGTGACAGCGTGATGGCGGGTGTACTCGACGAGGGAGCCTCTTCCACTGTGAAGTCGGCAAGAGACCGGCCGATCCACTCGGGCCTACTGATCGCGGCGCGGGGTGGTCGGTCCAGCGAAACGTCTTGGAAAGCCTCCAGCCGTCGTTGCACCGAAGCGTCGAGGTTCGGGAGGTGGGGTTCGAGGACGGTCATGCCGGTTTCAAAGTAGAACGTCTTGCGAGCGCGGCGGATGGGGTTTGAGACGGTCAGTCCATCGATCGGTTCAGGCAGCGTGATTCCGAGTTCTTCGGCGACAGTCGGGAACACGTCGATGGTCTCGACATTGCTGTCGTCAATCCGGGCGATCTTCTGGCCGGGATGTTTGATGAACAGCGGGACGCTCATCAGGTCTGTCACGTTGTCGCCATCGGGCAGTCGGCGCGATCGTGTCGGCCGGAACGAAACACCGTGATCGGCCATCACGATCAGCAGGCAACGGTCGAACAGTTCGGTCTCTTGAAGCTTGTCGAGCAGCCGTCCCACAAACCGATCGGTTGCGGCGACCTGCATCAGATAACGATGCTCGCAGCGCCGGACCAAGGCCTCGTCGTTGGGCCAGTCTTCACCCAGCTCGCCCAGCCCGCCATCAGGCTTCCACGCCATATCATTGCTGTCCGTGTAGCTTTGACCGGAGGGGTAATAGGTCCATGGGTAATGAGGCAGCACAACGTGGAGGAAGGCGAACGGCGGACGCTCCGTCCGGTGGATGCAGTCTAAAAAGTGGTCCAACTGCACGTCACGTTCGCGGCTGTAGATGTAATGAAACAATCCGGTTTTGAGCGGTCGCGAATCGACGAGGAGTGTCTTGGACATTCCAAACCACGGCTTCGGAATCTCGGGAAATTCGATGGGGATGTCGGTTGGAAAAATGAGATGGGGGTAGACCAGTGCGAGCGTTGTCAGCAAATCGGCCGCTTGCCAAACGGGGTGCGACCGAGTCCGCAGTGCGTCGTGCCTCAAGTCTTCGGGACAGAGCCGCGTGATTGGCTCGAACACCGACATGTCGAACTCGCCGGAGCGGTAAATGATTTCCAACAGGTTGCCGGGATGATCGGCCAAAACGGGACTGCTTCGTGTGTCGGGAAGTCGCCCCGACAAGATCGCGGGAACGGCATACTCGGTTCGCGCATGGACGGATGTCGCCTGTCGATACCAAGTGGAACTGCTGGCCAATCGGGCCAAGTTGGGGTGGCGAGCGGCATCGACCTGAAGCCGCTCATCCATCAGCGTCGTGCCGCTGAACTCGTCGAAGACCACCATGACGACGGGAACCGGAGTCTCTGCGCGGCAGCGCGATTCATCCTCCGAATGCTGGCGCTGCATGTTCTGCATCTGCCACACGAATGACACGGGAAAAGCGACGATGCCGATCGCAGAGAATGCCAACCAGTGTCGCAGTCCTTCATAGCGGTCATACGCGCGTGTGAAGAACCACGCGGTGGGAAAGGCCACGGCCAATGAGAACATCCACGCGGAAGAGTTATCCGCCAGAAAATTCCACTGCGCGGTGGGACGCAGCAAAGACAGGGCGACGAGAAAGCTCAATAGAAACAAAACCGCATTGCGGACTCGCCCCGCGTTCCGAATTGCGATGCGCCGTGTGATGACATCCAGCAGCAGCCACGCTGAGGGAACGACAATCGCGAGCATGAACAGCACGACACCCAACTCGACGGCCCCAAATTGCTCGTCGTGCAAGTAGACGGTTTGCCTGGCCAAGGCACCGAGTAGCGGCTCCGTGAACGCGAACGCACACAAGGCGAACAGGTGCAGCGTTCGCTGAAACGGAAGTGATTGCGAGGCGGGACTACTGACATTGGAGTCGGTCATCGTTCCGTTCCCTGCGCAGTGAACTTGGGAACCGCGTGGAGCAGCGTGCGTTGTCCCGAAGGGAGCGAGGCCCGCCGTCGAATCTCGAAGCACGGCATCAATGCCGCTTCGAGTTGTTCCAGCGAATAGTCTTGGTACTGGTCGCGCTTGTTGCGCAGGAGCCGCTGCACCATCGCGTCCTGCTTGGTCGGAAACTCGATCACGACTTCGCCACCCAGACTGGCCAGCCAGTCCACCACCTCGGGCAGCGGAATGTTGTGGCCGATGACGAGGTGGTGGATCAGTCCGAGACACAGCACGAGTCCCGGTCGGCCCCGTTCTTCCAGTCGCTTTCGTTCGCGGCCGCGCCAGCCCAGCGCGGGCGACAAATTGGCAACGTTCACGCACAGCGGCAGTATCGTGGACGATGCCATCGCGCGGTCGTTCGCGTTACTCAACGAACGATACAGTCGCTCGACGCAGCCGTGGTCGCTATCCATCGCCACGACGGTCTCCGCGTGCTCGGCGGCAATGCGCGAGAACGCTCCGTCGTTGCAACCCAAGTCCCACACGAGTGACCAGCGGCGCGAACTCGTAATACCACGGACGAACTCAGTTTTGGCGGCCGTGTCCTCGACCACATGCGGTAGCGCGGTTCGGTAATCGGTCCATTGTGTTTCCGCAGGCTTCCACTTCAGTCGCTCGATGAGCCGCTTCAATCTGGAGAGATTGCGAAGAATCAGCTCCGTGCCGAAGCCGCTCGCTTGCAGGTCACTCACGGTACTTGTTGCCACCGATCGCGATGGGCGGTCGAGTGCGGCCTGCAACCAACCATGCGTGAAGACGCCCGGTCGGAAGAGGTCTCGCCACGACAGCCACTTCAAAAACTGCCGAGCCGAGATCCCTTCCAGTTCGCTGCGCAGCACGGGCTGAAGATCGACTTGTCGGTGCGCCTGAAGCAGCAGCGGGAACAGCATCAACTCACAGAACTGGCGGTACGCGGCCCAAGGTTCGCCGGGTGCGTGCGGCACAAACGAACCCATGTCGATGAACACCGGATTCGCTCCGCAGAACATCACGTTGTAGGGGGAGGCATCCTTCAAAATGAGACCGCTGTCGAGCGCCTCCGTCAGAATTTCCAAGTGCAACAACGCCGCACGCTGGAGCATTCCGAACGACCACTCGTAGGGATAACTGACGAAGGGAACGCGCGCGTGTTCCAACACGGCGGACGATTCGCAGGGGAGCCGCAGTGAAGCGACCTCTGCGCGAGCCAACTCGCGCGTGGAGACGATCCGACCAGCAGACATCATTCGCTGAAAGAATGGAGTGCGTGAAGTTTGCTCCCACGCTGCTTGCGCTTCGGTGGTGAGCAGCCGGAACACGCGGTCGTTGTGGACCAGCACCCGCGCGGAACGATCACGGAATGAACCACCTTCAAACTCGCTCATACTTGGTTGGATGAACAAGTCGATGTTGGTTTCGATGTCGTCGAACGTGTTCGTCGGCTGTTGGTGATCTGCATCCATGTGTAACGTCCCAGCACGACCAAACCACCAAAGCCGCCGACCAACGCTTGCAGCAGCAAACTTCCGGCACTCGGATCGAAGTACGCCAAGACTGAGGTCATGCTGTCCATGGTATGTTTCATTCCTTGAGTTGTGATGCACCAATCAGCCGCGCCGCCGACCTGCTCGAATCAATCTTAGTTGAGCAGCCTGAATCAACCCTGAACGTGACGAATCTGTTCTGCTTTTTTAGTTGGAATTCAGCGTGACACCCTCATGGAGAATTCACGTGCGAGGGATCGACACGGCTCAGGATTACAATCCCGCAAGAGTCATGTCCGATGAGAGTGATTGGAGCGACGCTGTTGGCGTAAAAGGCCATCTCGCCTGAATTCCACGTTAGGTTTGTGCGGTGCAGTCGTGACGGGTGCCAGCATGGTCGTTCGCGGACGTTGTCCTTCACTTCGCGCATTCTCCTTGGCATCCTGTGTTCCACTTTCGCATTGAGCCAAGCATGAACTTTCACGGCGCAAACAATCGACAAACAGGACACGCGAACAATGAGCAACGTCAGAGATTTCGGCGCGATGGGAGATGGCCTGGCCGACGACACCGGAGCGATCGAACACGCGCTGCGTGACGGAGGTGACGGCGTGCTGGAGTTTCCTCGCGGCGAGTACCGCATCACGCGGACGATCTCATTCGACCTCGCGAAAACGAAGGCTCTGGCCATTCACGGATCGGGA
>JAYTQJ010000778.1:0-14105 GCA_043746775.1 Schlesneria sp. | reverse complement strand
CGCGAAAGAACGTTCTTTCGCGGAGCGAAAGACGACAATGCGACGGTTGTTGATGCGCCGGTTCGTGATGACTCATGCTTCGCTTGCGCGTCAGGCTTCGATGAAAGAGATTGTTACCGTCGATCGCTCATTGCCGATCAATCACAAACGCACGGGCAAGCTGCCGTCATGCCCCGCGACTTTCTCCCCTCACTCTTCCCGAAGGACCGCACACCATGAGTCGTCACGAAAGTTTGCAACGAGTTCTTGATGGCGGACTGGTCGCGATCATTCGCGCCTCGTCCAGCAGCCAATTGGTGAACGTCGCACGGGCGCTCTATGAAGGGGGCATCGACATCATCGAAGTCACCTTCACGACGCCGGGCGTCGTGGAGGTGATCTCGGCCGTGAAGAAGGAACTCGGTTCCAATGTGCTGCTCGGCGCGGGAACGGTCCTCGATCCCGAGACGGCTCGCACGGCGATCTTGGCCGGAGCGGAGTTCCTTGTCTCGCCGACCGTTAATCTGGAAGTCATCAAGCTGGCGCTCCGTTACGACAAAGGGATCATGCCCGGCGCGTACACGCCAACAGAGGTGTTGACGGCGTGGGAGGCGGGAGCCGACATCGTGAAGCTCTTCCCCGCCGACATCGGAGGCCCGGCGTACCTCAAGGCGCTCAAAGGCCCGCTGCCCCAAGTGCGGTTGATGCCGACCGGCGGCGTCAATTTGGAGACGCTCAAAGACTTCGTCAAAGCGGGCGCATGTGCTGTTGGATTGGGTAGCCAACTCGTTGAGAAAGACGCTCTCGAACGAGGCGACTTCGACCGCATCCGCGATCTCGCCGGGCAGTACGTCACGCTGATGAAGCAGGCGCGAGGGTAGTCATTTCACACTAACCCGAAGCGTAAGCGAGGACGTGTGTGGCATCCTCGCTTACGCTTCGGGTTAGTGTCGCCGTCAACAGCATGCGGGAATAACAGCCGGTTGAACGCCCCCGTAGGACGGGCACTCTTGCCCGTCTACTTCGGCGTGAACGGCATCCAGAAAACGGACGGGCAGGAGTGCCCGTCCTACGGGGCTTTCCGCAAACGGCCACTCCAATCACGGTGCGGCCATCGGAACATCGACCATCTTTCCGAGCAACTCTTCGGCCTGCATCGGATAGTTCCGAAACTGAACCGTGTAGTGCGCCTCGAACCAATCACGGATCATCGGAATTGCAGCTTCGTCATAGTCCGGACTGACGTGCTGAGTCGCGCCGTTCACGCTGCTGCGGACCTCGCCCTGTTCGAGGATGATCTCGCCCGACTTGAGAACGCAGCGCGGCAGCTCGAACATCCGCTCGATGTCGTTGCCCGGCGTGTAGAGCGTCACATCGGCATCGGCTCCGGGGCCGAGATGTCCTTTGTGAGTCAGTCCGAGCATCTTCGCCGGAGCCGCCCGCGTGATGATCGCGATCTCGTTCAGCGTGTACTCGCGCGTGAGATCGGGCAGCACGCAGCGCGTGCGCACCGCTTCGGGCAGCGTGGCCAGAACCTCCGCGCGGCGAGTCCGGTCCATGAGTAACGCGATGATCTGCGGATACGCCAAGAACGATGCGCCATTGGGGTGATCGGTACTCATCGCGACTCGCCACGGATCATCGACCAGCAGATACCACTCCAAGCCGATCGCCCATTGCAGGGCATGAACCAGACTCTTTCGACGGTACTTGATCGGCGCGATCCCGCAACCGCACTCCTGTTCCAGGTCACAACTGAACCACGCGCCGCCGAGAACCCGATGCAGGTAATGCCCGAGCGGCCCGTCTCCGGTCATCGAACACGTCTGACCAAACATCACTTGCCCGACATCGACGGTCAGGTTCGAGTGCGAGTTCACATAGTCCGCCAACTCGGGCACGCGCGAGCCAAACGTCGCCTGATCGTCGGGATCGCCCGCGTAGCTGTGGTACTGAATGTGAGTCAGATGTCCGCGATGTCCCTCCAACGCGCGCATCGTCTCCAACGTGGTGGACCAATTACCGGGCATCCCCAAGTTGTTGCAGTGCAGGTGGAGCGCGTGCGGCAACCGCAACTCATCGACCGCCGCCGCGAGACCCCTCACGATCTGACGCGGCGTCACGTCGAAGTGATCGACGACATCGTCCAGCCCCGAAACATTGCCCAGCCCGCGACTCTTCCAAACCTCGACCCCACCCGGATTGACCGCCTTGATGGCGTAGCCCTTCGTCGCGTTGAGCAACCAGCCGAGATACGCCTTCACCAACTCGGGCTGCCCATTCTTGAGCTGCTGCATGACGAACTGGTTGTTCCCCGCCAGAACGAAAAAACCCTTGTCGAGCAGCGGCGTGTCTTCAAATTCTTCATGCGCGTGACGAGCAGCGAGCGGCGGGATCGCCGCATCGAACGCGGTCGTGTAACCGAGGCCCGCGTAGAGATAGCCGGTTGCAAATGTGGATGGGCAACTGCCGGTCGTTCCCGAGCGAGCGATCTCGGTGCGGTGCAGCATCCGCGCACGACGCCGTTCCTCGGGCAGCATCTTTCGCGCGGCGTTCACCTTCGGCCCGGCAATGTGACAGTGCATGTCCACGCCTCCCGGCATGACCACCAAACCGCTGGCATCGAGCGTGCGATCCGCCTTCGCGTGAGGATCGAGCGGCGCGGTGATGACCTTGCCTCCTTCGATCCAAATGTCGCGCACCTCCCCATCGACGCCGTTGGCCGGGTCGTAAACGGTGCCATTGCGAATCACGAGCAGCGACATAGGTTGATCTCAGATTTCAAACAAACCCCACCGGGCTTGCCCCGGTGGAACTAGGTCTATGCACTACTTGTGTTCGCTTTGTGTTCACGCGAAACGATGGCGCGAGTAGTGCAAAACCCGCGAGCCACCGGGACCAGCCCGGTGGGGTCGCTGATTCAAGTCCAACTCGATCATCCAAGCATCTCACTAAAACTGGCCACGCGCAGCGTCTCGCGGCTGGCGAACGGTTCGCCGTACTTCGCATGGATGCTCCAGCCCCAGTAGCGCGCCCGGTCGCGGATGTCATCGAGTGCAGTCGGGAACTCAGTCGAACGGCCGGTGATGAGTTGACTCTCAAAGCAGCGGATGGCCTCCAGCTTCGCTTCGATTGCGTCGCTGATGTCGAACACGAACGCGGGCTGCGGGTGAATCCGCAAATGGATGCTGAAGTAGTAGAGGACGCGCGGCGGCAAGAACGGCTCGCCGAGCATGTCGCTGCGAGACAGCTTCGCCCAGAAGCGGGCGGCATCGACGAGGCTCGACGCCGCAATGTGGTCCGGGTGGCTGTCTTCCCAATACGGCGCGAGGATCAGTTTGGGGCGCGTGATCCGGAAGACCGCGGCCAACGCGCGACGGGCTTCGAGCGTCGGCTCCAGAGATCGATTGGGCAGCCCGAGATTGTGCCGCCAATCGAGACCGAGCATCTTCGTCGCGGCGGCGGTTTCTCTCGCACGAATCTCTAGCGAGCCATGCGGCGTCGGCTCGCCCGTCGTCAGATCGACGACCCCCGTTCGCAGTCCCTCGCGCTGACAACGAATGAGTGTTCCACCGACGCCGATCTCGGCATCGTCGGGATGAGGTGCGACCACGAGCACATCGAGCGGAGCAGTGGGAGGTGTCATTGAAGGAGACTCAACGAGGAATGTGAAACGAGGGAGCCGAACAGGTCATCAGGCGAGCGGCAAGAAAAAGTTCACCCGACACACCAACCCGAAGCGTGAGCGAGGACACTCGACTCTCGTCGTTCGACTCTCGTCCTCGCTCACGCTTCGGGTTGGTGTGAGTCAGGCGGCTCTTCCCGCTCACCTTACGAGTCGCTCCGCAGTCCGAAACCATATCGACACATTTCGGCCATTCTGAGATAAGCCCGCGCGGTTCGACCGTCTCCGGCGTCAAGATCACTGGCCGGGATCGACCGTTTTTGCACGCGGGAGTCTTTCAATGTTGCTCCGTCCTGTCGCCCTGTTCGGACTGTTGATCGCCGTTACAGCAGCCACACTGGGTTGCTCTTCGCCCGGATTCGGCTTTGGAAAATCGAAGCCGTTCGCCAAGAGCGAGCAATGGGAACCGGACGTTGACGAACCCAAATCCGACTGGCGTTCCGACGCGGGTAAGATCGGTCGCGGCAATCGTCGCGCTGAGGGCGAAGACCCGCTCGACAAAATTCTGTGGTCCGATCAGGCTCGCGACATCAACCGCAACATGGGCTTTAACTGAAGTAGGATGGGCACTTCTGCCCGTCCGGCTTTCGCGTTGAAGAGCGGACGGGCAGGAGTGCCCATCCTACAGGTGCGATTAATCTTCCTCGTCATCCGCCTCGGGCTTCACGGCCCGTTTGCGAACGGCCTTCTTGAGCGGCGCGGCTTTCTCGTCCGTTCCGTCCTTGGTCGCGAAGATGCGACGCACCGACTCGAGCAGCACTTCCATCGGGAACGGCTTCCTCAGGTAGTCGGCCACCCCGAGCATCTCGGCGTAGGCTTTGTGCCGTCCCCCTTCGTTCGCGGTGATCATGATGACGGCCGGTGGAGACTCCAGCGTCTTCAGGAACTCCAACACTGGAAAGCCCCCCATCTTGGGCATCATCATGTCTGTAATGACGAGGTCCGGCTTGAGCGCCTCGATCTGACGCTGCCCTTCCACACCGTTCTGCGCGTGAACGACGCGGTGGCCGTGGCTCTGAAGAACTCCCATCAGCATCGCGGCAATTTCACGGTCATCGTCGATGATCAGGATCGTCTTGTCGGTCGGTTCGATGGGCATCAGTCTCTCCACGAATGGCAAATTTGTCAGCAAGTTGCGCGGCATCGTAGGCCGCAGTCGCGCGCGGAACAAGCAGTTGGAACGCGACTCAACGCATCGAACCAAACGAAGTCCGGCTTAGCTTTGTTAGCCGGACTTCTTGAGGTGAGGATGCCCCCAAACGGAAGTCCGGCTGTAAGGAACAGCCGGACTTCCAGGTCGGTCACCGTGTGAGTCACATTAGCGGACTACTTCTTCGCCTTCTTGAGTGTGATGAGATACTCGACCACATCGGCCATCTCTTCCTGTGAGAGGAGCTTCGCGAGGTCGGCGGGCATCAGGGAGATCGTGTTCTTCTGACGTTCGTCGATGTCTTGAATCGCGATGGTCCGGACGATGGCGTCGATCCCCTTGAGGCTCAGTTTCTCACCGTCCTCGCTGACGAGCAGGCCCGTCTGAGTCGTGCCGTTGTTGAGGACGATCGTCCACGCTTCGTAGTTGTGGCTAATCCCCGCGCTGGGGAAGACGATCGACTCAAACAGCGCCTGTCGGCTGAGCTTCGCTCCGATCTCGGACAGGTTCGGACCGACCTCCTTTCCCTCACCGTTGACGATGTGGCAGGTGGCACACTTGCCGGTCGTCGCGAACAGCTTCTGGCCGTTGCCGACGTTCCCCTTCAACTTCGCGAGTTCACTCAACGGCGGTAGCGGCTTCGAGTCTTTACCCGCCGGTGCCGGGAACAGCTTCGCGACGAGTTGCTTCTGTCCGTCGTCGAGCGGTGCGGCTTGCAGCGCGGCCGACAAAGCCGGAGCAAACGTGTCGTCGAACGCTTTCGCTTCGACGAGCTTCAAAACCTCGACCGCTCCCGCTTTGGTTCGAGCAGCTCCTTTGATGGCCTGACGACGAAGATCGGCTGGAGCTTTGTCGTTCTTCACGACGGGCAGCAGCAGCGGCGACGCATTGCCATCACCCGTGTTCGACAGCGCGGTGGCGGTGGCCAGCGCGACGCGGCCTTTGTCCTTGTCCGAGGCCAGCGCCGCCGAAAGGATGTCGTTGGCCTTCTTGTCGAGCAGCACCTTCACGGCATCAATCCCCACCTGGTCATCGGGCTTGGCCTGAGCCATGGCGAGCAAATCGGGGTAGCGGTCGGTCACGTTGAACTTCTCGACGAGCGAGATGAACTGCGGATCGCCCTTCAGCCCGTCGAGGACTCGATTCAAAGCCGCCTTCTGCTCGGCGTTCTTCGAGATATCAAACCCCTTCAGCCGAGCGATCGCTTCCGTGTTGATGAACTTCGTCTTCGCTTCGTCCCCAAAACTTCCGAAAGCCAGCAGGACGAGTGCATCCTCTTTTTCCGAACCGCTCAGGAAATCGAACGCCCGCAGGTAGCGCGGGCAATCTTCGGCGGTGACGTGACTGGAATGGAGCAACGACACCAACAGAGCCGGTGTCTCCTTGGACCGAGATCGCCAGACGATGTCTCGCTTCTCGGCATGCTGCCAGGGTTCATCACTGCTGCTGACGCTTGGCTTCAACTCCTGCCACGCCCGCAGGCACGCATCCCAGTCGTCGCCCGCACCGATGCCGAGAGCTTCAAGATACCAGCGGTCGCCGCCGACGTGACGAGATGCGAGTTCGGCCCAAAATCGAGGCTTCGACGGAGACTTCGAGTGCCGCAGTGCGATTGCCACTTCGCGGAGGACCGCCAGCGACAATGGCTTGCCGGTCAGCACATCGACCAATTGCGACCGGATCACCGACTCTTCAAAGGAAACAACAAGCTGCTTCTCACCGATCGCCGTCTCGATTGAGACGTTGGCCGCACCGTCATCGATCAACTCGCGTGCGGCACGCATAGCCGTGATGCGAATATCGAAATTTGAATCTTGCAATGCCTTGGAAACGTGCAGGAGCCCCTTCTCCTTGATCAGGCTCAAGAGCCACATCGCTCGTGCCCGGTGACGCGGATTGGAATCGAGATCGAACGTCTGCTTGAGCGCCGGTTCGGCCTTCTCCCCCATCGCGCGCAGCGCCGTCCAAGCGAGATATCGCGCCGCCTCGTTCGGACTCTTGAGTGCGGCGATCGCGCCCTCGGCCGTGCTGACATCAACCTGCGCAACCTTGTACGGAGTTTTCGGAGGGGCGAGTCGGAACAGGCGGCCTCGGTCGGCGTCGCCCATGCGGTGGCCGCCGACTCCGGGATCGTACCAGTCGGCGACGAAGAGAGATCCGTCCGGCGCGACGCAGACATCCGAAGGGCGGAACCAGTTGTCGCGCGCTCCCGCCAGGATGTTGACCGTTTCGGCAGTGTAGCCCGCACCCGACTTCTTCACAGGATAAGCGCGAACAACATTCGGGCCGGCATCACAGTGAATGACTTGGTTGTGGAAGACCTTTGGCAGCAGATCGCCCTCGTAAACCAAAATCCCCGTCGGCGAACCGGCCCCGGTTTGCAGCAGGTTCGGCACGGTGCCGGGATCGTTGAGATGCCAGTGCCGCAGAGGGATTTCTGTTTCCATGTTCGTGCGCGGCGACTGCCAGCCCGCGCCGGTGATCTGATCCTTGTAGCCGTAGTCGCCGAACTCCATCACGAAGTTGATGCGAACACCCTTGTTGCCGTCGTCGTCGTTGTCCGACTGCCACAGTGTTCCGAAGCTATCAACCGCGATCTCCCAGTTGTTGCGGAAGTTCCAGCCAAGCGTCTCGAACTCACTGCCGTCCATGTTGCAGCGGAAGACCATTCCCTCCTGGTAGGGCTTGCGGTGGTCGTGGACCTCGCGCCCGGACATGTCCACGATCTGCTTGCCGTCCTTGTCCTTGATCCGTCGTCCGCTGTTGCCGAAGTTGAAGTAGAGCTTCCCATCCGGCCCGAAGTGGAAGGCGTGGATGCCGTGGTCGTGCTGAGTTCCCTCAATCCCTGTGAAGAGCATTTCCTTCTTGTCGGATTTGAGATCGCCGTCTTCGTCGTACAGGAAGAAGACGTTGTCGTTGGCCGAGACGATGATCTTCGTTCCCTTGCCCGATGGCGTGGGCAGCACGCAGATGCCGTGAGCCGAATCGACATCTTTACCCTGATGGAAGACGGTCTGTTTGTCGGCAACACCGTCACCGTTGGTGTCTTCGAGGATCAGAATACGGTCGCCCTCTTTTCGCTCGCCGTTGCGATGGCGATAGTTCACGACTTCGCAGACCCAGACGCGGCCAAGATGATCGATGTCAATACTCGTCGGGTTGAGCATCGCGGGGTTCGACGCTTCGCTCGCGAAGAGCAACGCTTCGAGTCCCTCGGCGACATCCAATCCTGAGACAGCATCCTTCGCCTCACGGCTTCCTCCTCCTGCTGGCACACTTCCTTGAGTCACCTGCACCGGAGGCTTCTGCGTGTAAACGGCGAATTGAATCGAGCTACCGAGCGGCTGGCCCGAGCCACCGTTGTCGATCCCGCCTCGCGCCTTGAACCGCGTCGTTCCCTCGGGCAGATCGAACCCGATGACCGAATTGGCGTGAGTCCCGATCCCGTACTCAACGGCCTTCCCCGCGATCCTCATCGCGTCACCACCGGCATTCTTGCCGACGGCCACATTCCCCCAATCGGCCCCCGCCGACTTCCACTTCATTTCGGTCAGCTTCTTCTCACCGGAAGGAGTGACCAGACGTGGCTCAGCCCAATCGGCCCAGTCGGCACCAAAGCCATCGCCGCCATCCCGCACGACGAGATACAGCTCCTTCGCGCCGGTGACATCAACATCAATGTCAACCGCGTGACCGGGAGTCTCGCGGTTGATGACCTTGGACTGAAACTTCGGTTCCTGTGCGAAACAGAAACCACTCGCGCCGAGCAAAGCCAGCGCGGCGAATGAGGCAAACGAACGGGACGGCATTGATGAGGACTCCATTGGCGAAGTGAGGAACATGTTCATTGGGATGGCGTTAGTGTGAGGGATCGTTCGCGATTGGCTGCAACAGTTGATTGACCCAAGCCAGATCGTCCACCGAAAGTTTTGGAACAAGGGGGACTTCGTAAAGGGCAGGGCCATATCGACCGTCATCGTAGACGCGATCCAAGACCTCCTGAAGGTTCAGGATGATCTCGGGCGTGCCCGCCTTGAGTGGTATCGCAATTGAAGGGAGACGGTCACGCAGGCTCCACGAGAAGACTTGAACTTTCGGACGTTTCTCCGCGCGGCTGACGGCGGCGTAATAGTCTCCCTCGGGATGAGGCGGCGCTGGCCAGACGGTGCCTCCTCCCCTCAGCAAATCAATCTCGATGAAATGAGTCCGGCTTTCGAGGACTCGTCGTCGTTTGCGGAGATACAGTCGCCGCCCTTTGGCACCGGAGCGTTTATTGGACGGAGACAGCAACTCAATCAGCGTGATGATCCGGGAGTTCCGCTCATCGCGCACTTCCAGCCAAGACTCGTGATGCTCGACAGGCATCGGCCAAAGGAGGGTTTGGGAAACGGCCAGCGTACCGGCTTGGCTAGCGTGGCCACCGGCTGACTCGGGTGACTCAAACACGATGGCATCGGGAGCCACTTCCCGCGAGCCGATCTCTGGAGGATCGTCATCCACATACACCCGCTGTTCGACGCGTGCCGCGTAACCGTCCGGCAGTTCACGATTCAGCCCACGCCGAATCTCAGCGATGGCTGAAGTGTGAAAATCGCTCCACGGCCCGCATTCGATGAACGGGTCCATGCCGGGGAAGGGGGATGGCATGTTGCGGCCTCCGTCGTGTGAGCGGCATTGGCGGAAAATGTAGGACGGGCACTCTTGCCCGTCCGGATTTCGTCGCGACAAGCCGCGTACCAAACAAGAGGACGGGCAAGAGTGCCCATCCTACAAGTCATCAAGAACAGCGGACTTCACGTCACTCAGCCGCGCGTTTGCCGACGGGCTTCTCGTTGTTCCATTCGTCGAGCATCGCTTGAATGCGGGCCTTGTTGAAGTCGGCGGGGATCGGTTCGTCGTGGTTCGTCAGCAGGTCATCGACGGTCACTTTGCCCGCGTTGACTCCACCGGCGGGGACATCAGTGCCCGAGGTCCAGACGATCGCGTTCAGCATCAGTCGGCGGAACTGATCGTTGCCCCAGTTCCAGTGAACGTGACCGCCCGAGCAACCGAAGCCGCGCCCGCCGTCGGAGCGTTGAGTCGCCCAAGCCATGTGTTGCGGGGCCTTGTCTTCGAGGATCGCCTTGCGAGCGTGCGGGTTGTTGTTGTGAGCGTTCTCGGGACGGCTGAGCTTGGGGACCTGCTTGCCATCCTTCTCTTCCATCACCACTTTGCCGTCCTTGTCCAACACGACCAGCGTCGTGGCGGGAGGGAGGTCGGTCAGGATCGGCGTCACGCCGTCCATCCCTTCGCGAAATCGCATGTGGTAATACCACTCGTCGTTCGTCTTGAAGGGCTTCACGCCGCGCGTCGTCGCATGATCGGGGAACTTCGTGTAGTTGGCATCCCAGTGCGGGTTGACCGAGAAGTTCGGCTCGAAGTATCCGCCGGTCCAGTCGATGAAGGCTTGGCCGGGTTTGCCGATGACGGTCTCGACGCCGTAGTGAATGCAGACAATGCCGACGCCTTTTTTGGTCAGAGCCTCAAGCTCGTCGAGATGCCCGTTGAAGGGATGCCCGCCACCGCCGTCCGAGTAAATCGTGATCGAGTTGGCTGAAGCCAGCTTCTCGGGCGACGGCCAGCCCTGCTTTTGGAGTGAGTGAACTTCGGCCTCGACGGGCAAGCCGCTTTCGTTGATGAGCTTGGCCAGCAGCGAGCAGCCTGCCAGATGATCGTGAGCGCCGAACCCGTGGCTTGGGTTTCCGGCGAGCAGCAGCGCCTTCTTCTTGCCAGACGAACTGTTGGTCGAGGAAGAAGTCTTCGCGTCAGTCTTCACCTGCTTGATCTTGATGTTCCGGAACTGGACCTTCATCGGCGGACCAGCGTGAAGTTGGAGGGCGAGGACACCTTTGTCGCGGCGCTGCTCCTTGTCTTCGTCATTGCAGATCGAGGTCACGACATCATTGATGCGGTGCTCAAAACGAAAAACCTTCGCGGAGATGTGGTAGGTGTTCCAGTCTTCCTTCTTGATCTTGGTCTGAATCTCTTTGGTGTCGCCAATTTCTTTGATGAGCTTCGGCTTGTGATCGGCTCCGATTTCGGTCTCCTGCCCGCGCAGAGCGAGGATGCCACGGAAGCGTTCTCCGTAGTTGATGCCGCTGTAGGTTTCGCCCGCTTCAAAGTCGGCCTGATAACCACCGATGACCCACTTCTCGTTCGGGACTTCAAAGCTGCGGTACTGAATCCCGCTGTTGCCGCCGACGATCTTGTATTCGAGCTTCAGTTCAAAGTCGGCCGTTTCGCCACCACGCCAGATGATGAACGTGTTCCCCTTGGTCACTTTGTCCTTGGTCGTTTCGCCGGTGATCGTCCCGTCCTCGACTCGCCAGAATTCGGGATTGCCGTCCCACTTGTCGAGCGTCTTGCCATCGAAGATCGAAACCCAGCCATCGTCCTGCGCGTGAGTCCCCGCTCCGAAAGAGCAGAGCGCCGCCAGAGCCATCATCCACGTTGCCACTCGCATCCTGAACCGCATCGTTGTCTCCTGTTGAATCTCGTTTGGTCAGTCACGGCTACGATTCGCCGAAGAGTCCGCAGGCTCTTCAAGCGGGGCGGCATTGGAGCATAACGTCCGTCGCATTCGCAACCGCCGCAGGCTGCGTTGTGGTCGAGAATGTCGATGGCCGTTATGGTCTCACTCGTCCTTGATTGTTTCTCGCCCGTCCTCGGATGAACCGCATGACACCGACTCAATCACTCCGAACGTTGCTCGCGCGACCCGGCATTGTGCGCAGCTTGGCTCCGCACGATGTCTTCACCGCGAAGGTCATGGAACGAGCCGGGATGCCGCTGTTGTTTCTGGGCGGCTTCGGCGCGTCGGCCAGTGGGTTTGGATTGCCCGATCTGGGGCTGCTTGGTCTGGCCGAGATGGCCGACGCGGCGCGACGCATGACCGGCGCGGTGAGCGTTCCCGTGATCGTCGATGGTGACACCGGATACGGTTCGGTCCCAAACGTCATCCGGACGGTGCGCGAGTTCGGGCGAGCGGGTGCGGCGGGGATGCTGCTCGAAGATCAGGTCTTTCCCAAACGCTGCGGCCACTTCGCGGGAAAGCAGGTGATCTCGGTCGAGGAGATGGAGACGAAGCTCAAGGCGGCGCTCGATGCGCGGCTCGATCCCGACTTCGTCCTCATCGCGCGGACAGATGCCCGCGCGGTGGAAGGACTCGACGCCGCCCTCGAACGCGCGCACCGGTACGCCGCCATCGGGGCCGACGTGATCTTCGTCGAGGCTCCGCAATCGGTCGAAGAACTCCGTCGCATCGCCCGCGAAATCAAAAAACCGCAACTGGCCAACATGCTCGTCGGCGGAGTGACTCCGATCCTCTCGGCCGAAGAACTGGAGCAGCTCGGCTTCAAGATCGTGGTCTCACCGGTCGAGTCCCTCGCGATCACCGCGTTCGCCGTCGAACAGCTCGCCCGCGCGATGCTCGACGACGGCCGCGTCGATGGCCTGTCTGATCGCATGTGTTCGTTCGCCGAGATCAAGCGGCTGCTCGGCGCGAGTGAGCTGGCTGGACGATGACAACGTGTCGATTCGCACTTCGCATCTGATTCTTGGGCGTCAGCCCTCTTGTGTCTTTCGGAGCGGGGCGGCGTCAGCCCCCTGGCACTTACTTTGAGCGGCACGGCGTGAATGACAAAGTGAGTGCCATTGGGCGTCTGCCCCCTGGTTCCGCGTCGATTGAAGGAGGGGCTGACGCCCAAGGCAAAGACGAAGAACCAGGGGGCTGACGCCGCCCCGCTCCGAAAGTCAGTGGAACGAGCTAACGCTCGAAAGTGGAACGAGCTGACGCTCGAAAATCGCCAATCGAAATGCGGTCGATCCGGCAGAAAGACGAAACCTCGTTGCACGAAGACTTCCGCACACCAAACGACGACTCACCTCGAAACCTCTGGGCACCACTCCAATGACCACACCTCCCGCCGACTACCTCTCCCGTGCATCGAGTCCCTCGCAACAACATGCGTTTCGTCATGGGCCGCGGATCGTCGCCATCGAGACGCTGATCCCACACGACATCATGGCCGGGATCATGCTGCTGCGGATTCACACCGACGCCGGGACCGTCGGTGGTGAGCCAGTCATCGGACACGGTGAGACCTACTACATTCCTCACGCGGTCGCGGCGACGCTGCACGATTGGATGTCGCGACGGTTGCTGGGGGCCGATGCCACGGCAATCGAAAGTCATTGGCGATTTCTCTACGAACGCGGAACGGCGTTCGGGGTGAGAGGCTGTGAATTACGAGCCATCTCCGCGATCGACCTCGCGCTGTGGGACATCCTCGGCCAGTTGACCGAGCGGCCCGTGTGGAAGCTGCTGGGCGGACCGGTGCGAGACGCGATCCCGGTCTACAACAGTTGCGGTGGCCCGACCTATGGCCGCCGCCCGAAGGATGCTCCCGATGCACAGGGCTGGCCGGGACACGGTGATCTCGGGCAACCGGGCCCGCTCGAAGACAACTACAACAGCGTCCATCACGCCGGAGACCTCGCCGAGGAATTGCTCGCCGCCGGATACACCGCGATGAAAACGTGGTCGCTCGATCAGATCTATCGCCAGACCGGAGGCCACCGCGTCAGTTGGCCCGATCTCGAAGTGGCCCTGCGTCCGCTGCACGAGATTCGCGAGCGAGTCGGCATGAAAATGGAGTTGATGCTCGACGGACACGGCTTCTTTTCGCTCCCCGCCGCGCTCCGCATTGCCGAGGCGATGCGACCGATCCAACCGCTGTGGCTCGAAGACGTGATCCGTCCCGACTGCGTGGACACGATCGCCGACTTCCGAGATCGCGCGGGAGTCCCCATCGCCGTGAGCGAGATGCTGGTGAGTCGCGAGGAGTACCGCCAAGTCCTGCAACAGCGCGCGGCCGACTACACGATGATCGACCCGACGTGGGTCGGTGGCATCAGCGAGACGCGCCGCGCGGCCGAGCTGTCTCAAGCCTTCAACGTCCCGACACTCATGCACGACTGCACGGGACCACTCACGCTCTTCGCGGGTCTGCACATCGCCGCGTCGTGTGCGAACGTGACCTATCAAGAAACCGTGCGTGCCCACTTGAAGACGCTCTACCCGCTCCTCATCGACGAACCGGTCGTCGTGACCAATGGCCATCTGCCGCTGCCGACGCGCCCCGGTTTGGGAGTTCGCCTGCTGCCGGAACTGTTCACGCCCAATCACCCCGGCTATCGCATCACGCGGCTTTGACGCGCGCGTCTAAAAGCCGGGGTCAGGTGGTTCAAAGT
>JAYTQJ010000777.1:0-14168 GCA_043746775.1 Schlesneria sp. | reverse complement strand
CCGTATCGTGCGCGGTGAGTTGAACGAGTTTAGTGACTTGGCCGGTGGGAGTAACCTGGCTGATCCAGCAGATCATGCCGATCTGCACGATGAGGACTGTGACGAAGATCGCCTCCACGAGCAGCTCAACATGCACTCGGCCTACGACCTCGAAATGGTGATGCAGCACTGAGGACGGACAGGCCGTAGGGTGCGTGGAGTCTTCGGAACGCACCATCACACGAGCAGGTTCGCAGGGGCGGTGCGTTCCGAAGACTTCACGCACCCTACGTCGATGTTTTGGATCAGTGCTGCATCACCATTTCGAGGTCATAGGCCGAGTGCATGGCCAGCGCGAGTTCGTCGTGCAGGTGTTCGTCATCGCTGTCGTCGTCATGCAGATCGGCATGATCCGCCGCACAGGTCAGGTCGCTCGCGCCAGCAATGTCACCGAACTCGTTCAACTCGCCGCGCACGATGCGGACTGAGGCCGGAGCCTCGATCCCGATCTTCACGCTGCCGCGTGCGGTCCGCATCACTCGGACCACAATGTCTTCACCGATCTTGATGGAGTCGTCTCGTTTCCGCGTCAGGATCAACATGGCTTCATTCCCTTTGGTTGTCTGTTCGACCATTCCATTCGTCGCTGGCGGCTGTCGGTCGTGTGGCGAGCCGCTCGTGGTGCGAGGACGAATGCAGTCGCCGTGCCAGAGAAAGTGTGTCAACCCCAGTTTTGATTCGAGGCCAGAAACCAGCCCATTCGCACGGTGTAAGCCTTTCAAATTCGCGCCGCGCTCATCGTGAGGCGACTCCGGCTTGTAAGACCGACATGCGAGCAGACATCGCAATGAAATGTTTACGAGACACGCACGTCGCTGGCCGACGACTCGATTCGCGCTGACATCGCTTCGACCACGCCGTTGTGCTGCGAGTCATCACGGCGCGCGTGACCAGCGCGCGTCACGGCAGGAGTTGCCGGGACAACCACACCTCATTACCGCGCGAGAGAGACCGTCCGAGATTGTCGCGCCGAATCGGAATGAATCGGCCGCGTGGCACGCACGTTGCGATAGTGATTCCACTGTGGTCAGTGTTGACCGCAGGCCGAGTGGCGAGAACCCACTCACGAACGAAACCCGCTTCAGTGACGAACGCGATCCGTCCCACACGACGGATTGGCTGTGCAGCCTGGTGAAGGACGTAGGGTAAGCGTCTCGCTTGCCCGTCTTCTTTTAGCAACCACGGGCAAGCGAGACGCTTACCCTACGGTTCATCAACAGGCTGTTCGTCGGAAGCAGCGAGCCACGGCTCGCATCAACCGCTCAGGGCGGACGGAAAGGAACGGATCATGAACTTCAAACCCCTCATCACACTGTTGTCAGGAGTCAGCAGCCTCTTGTTGCTGGCTGGCTCTGCTGACGCTCAAGGCTTCTGGGGCGCACCTTGTGCGGTGCCGTACAGACCGCAGCCACGCACCGCATCGCCATGCGGTCCCGCTGGTTGCTCAATCCGCAGTGGCGGCTGTGTGGCTCAGACCGGCTGCGCGAATGGCGTTTGCAATCAGCCTCGCAACGGCTACTCGACGAACTACAGTCCACGCGGTAATGCCTGCTTGAGTTGCGGCCAGTACTCGGGTGCAGGCCGAGGCTGCGCGAACGGGAACTGCGCCACTCAGACTCGCTACTACTCGAACCCTGCGGTGGAGAACGCTCCGTGGGATAACGGCTACTCGGGGTACGGGGCTCCAAATCGAGTTCCCCAAGGTTACGTGACTCCTCAAGGTTATGGGGCACCGCAAGGCTATGGTTCGTACCGACCAAGTTACCAGTACAACCAACCTGACTACCGTTACGAAGCGGCTCCCTATCGCCCCACCCCTCAACCCGCTCGGGGACCGCGCTACTACGGCGACGACGAATACAGCGCGAGCCACTCACGCGGTTTCGAGACCACGTCGCTCGATCGCTCTCGAAGTGATCTGTCCCACAGCCGAAGCCCGTTCTATCCGTAATCACCTCGCCACAGAGTGACTCACGTCTGGCTGACATACCGAGGAATTGATCGAGAGACAAAGCAACCACCTTCGCAGCGAGGTCTCAACCCGACCAAGGAATCCGCCGCGAAACAGGAGCCATGGACTCACCCCTCATTCGGGAGCACAAGTCATTGAGCACCACACTCAACCCCACGAGCCAGCTCGCCACTCGACGGCGATCTGGCTCGCTCTGTTTGGCGACCAGACGCCGAAACGTGCGCCGTCGAAGACTCCATAGAGCCTGTCCAATGACATTTTCGTAGGACGAGTACATCCGAGGTTTTGCGAGGGATCGTGGCTTCGGGTTCAACAGTGCCGCTTTCGTCTCCACCGACACGAGGTCGGTTGGGGGCGGGATGCAAAGTTGGAGGCTCAGTCCGTCTTAGGCGAGCGGCAGAAAAGACCTTACCCGAAGTGACCCGGACGTTCCGAAGCGTCCGGGTCACTGGGCGTGTTGCGGTGGGTAAGTTGTTTCTTCCCGCTCGTCTTAAGATCGCAACTTCAAAACGGGCGCGTCAGGTCCGATGTGAGGGCTTCAGTATGTCACGCTAACTTTGCCGTTTGGCGAGAATCGGTCGAACTCGGCGACCGCAGCGGGCGAGCATTTTGTTTCTGCGGTGTCTTATCGTGACGCAGAAGAAATTATTTGACACTCACATAGGGGGCGCATAATGTCCTGCGCGTCATCGCACTGGAACGAGGAGTTCGGTTTCAGATGTCGAGTTGGCACCCCGGCGACAAGGATTGGCCGAGGAGACTCGTGGCCGCTCATCCGGATCAGCCCTTCTAGGTTTGATCCTCTGAGTTAGCCGCATTGCCTGTTTGATCGCCTCCACGATCCCGCTTCTCGCCGAAAGAAACCTCATGACAATCCTTGCTCCCCTTCCCGCCCTGTTCACACTGATCGTCGCCGCCGCGACGATCGCGCCGGTCCCCGCTCAAGACTGGGGCGACAAGATGCTCGACCGCACCGAAGTCAAATTCGGCAGCGTCGCCCGGTTGGCCGACACGACGTTCAAGATCAAGGTGACCAATCGGTATCAGGATCCCATTCAGGTCACGAGCCTCGGCGTGTCGTGCGGCTGTATCTCGTGGGTCGATACGGCTCCGTTCACGCTCGCGTCCAAAGAAGTGCGTGAGATCACGCTGCGACTCGACACGGTGCGGTTCACGGGAGACCGCAATGTTCGGGCAACTGTTTCGCTCTACGAACCGGCTCACGGCTACACAGACTCGGTGACGATCCCGGTCTCGGCCCACATCCGCACGGATGTCGAGGCCAGTCCCAGCCATGTCGGCTTTGGCACGATTGATCTCGGCAAAGGCTACACGCAACGAATTGGCATCAACTACGTGGGTGGTCGCGGCGATTGGAAGATCATGTCGGCCAAGGCTGGTAGCCCACATCTGACGACAGAAGTTGTCGAATTGAGACGATCGGGAGGAACGGCCAACTACGAAGTCCGCGTCGTGATTGACGGCAACTTACCCGTGGGTCTGTTGCGAGATCAGCTCGTGCTGACAACGGATGAAGTGGGCAACAACAACGTGATCTCGATTCCGATCGAAGCCAAGGTGGAAGCCGACATCGTGGTGACCGACGTTCAGTTTGGGACCGTTTCGCCGGGCCAGGCCAAGTCCATGAACGTAATCGTCCGTGGCAAGAAGCCCTTTAAGATCGCCGAAGTGAACCATGTCACTCGCGAAGTGAGACTGAAGCCTGCGGTAGATGTCGCGCCGTCCGGCTTGACTCCCACGGTGGGGACTCAGAAGGATGCCGCTTCCACTCCCGCCACCGCGTCGCTCTCGGACGACGCCTTCAAAATCAAATGTCCCGAAGCGTCCGCCGTCGTCCACATGGTCCCACTCACGCTGACCCCCCCCGCTGAAGCGGGACTGTTTGACGAAGAGTTCGTCCTGAAGATCGACGGCCGTGCCCAGCCCGTCACCTTCAAAGCTAAAGGCCGCATCTCGGTCAATCCTTGATTGAGATGCTTCACGGTGTGATTGCACCTTGGCAGCTCGAACCGGCTCCGGCCGTACAGCCGAAGCAATGGCGGCCGGTCACGATGCGGCGGTTAGCCAGTGAGGCCGCCGCGAATTCAAAGATGGTTCGCGGCGCGGTCGCTTCCAATTCCAGATCGAGCATCTGGTTGAAGTCGCAGTCGAACAGACGGCCCTGCCAATCGACCGAAAGCGTGTTGCGGCACATCACGCCCGCCGCGGCCACCGGGTTGAACGCGGTGATCAGTTTCTGCTGATAGTCGTCGAAGCGGCCGGATTGCAGGAGGTCGTCGAGGAACCGACTGATCGGCAGGTTGGCCAGCGCGAAGAGTTCGTTGAAGACGATGCCGTAGCGCGCGGCCAGTTCCCGGTGATAGGCCGCCGACAGGGAGATTTGATCGGGCGGCAGTGACGGCCCCAGCGGGTTGTAAACGAGATTGAGAACCAAGCCGCTACCGAGCTGTCCGTAGCCGAGCGAGTTCAATTTGCGGAGCGCCTCCAACGACTTCGCGAACACACCGTCACCGCGCTGCGCATCGACGTTTTGTTCGAGATAGCACGGCAGTGACGCGACGATTTCGACGCTGTGTTCGGCGAGGAACTCGGGCAAGTCATCGAAGCCTGGTGCGAGCAGAATCGTGAGGTTGCAGCGGTCGATGATGCGTCCCACGAGAGGCCGCGCCTGTTCGACCAGCTCGCGAAAGTGCGGGTTCATCTCGGGGGCACCGCCCGTGATGTCGAGCGTCGAGAACGGATGCCGCTGCAGCGCGTCGAGGCACGCTTGCATGACCTCGCGCGACATGACCTCGCGCCGATCCGGCCCGGCATCGACGTGACAGTGGCGACACGTCTGGTTGCACACCCGCCCAACGTTGACCTGCAACACGTCGAGACTCGTCGCCACGAGCGGTGCTAGTCCGTGGTGTCTCAACGTCGAGTCGAACCGCGCCAGCGAGTCACCCCGTTCGAGGACACGCACCTGTTCGTGCGGATCGGCCAACGTGTGAGCCTGTCGGAGCAGAGTGAGTGATGTCATGACAGTTCCCACGGAGAGAGGAGGGGCACTCTGATCCGCCCGAAAACCAGCGAACCCCACCGGGCTTGTCCCGGTGGATGCAGGTCTTTGCACTACTTCTTTCGCACGCTCTCGAATCGGAAACGTAAAAAAAGTAGTGCAGAAACCTGCGAGCCACCGGGACAAGCCCAGTGGGGTTCGCCTCGATGCACCTGTGCCGCTCTTCACCGCGCGACGGGGTCGGGCAGATCATCCGTCGGAGAGGTCGCTTTCAGGCCACCGATCAACCCCCGGCCGAGTGCAGCTTTCTCTGTGGCTTGGCTGGCGAGTCCGAGCTGTTTGACAATCGCCTCCGTTTGGCCGCGCTGCGCCGCGAGGCCCGCTGTCAGGCGAAAGGCTTCCTCACGCAGCACGATGTCCTCGAAGCGGCTAATGAACGCGATCGCCGCCTCCAGCTTGCCGGTTGTGGCCAGCTCCGTTGCCAGAGAGAGAGCCAACGCATCGCGGAGACCGCCCTTCGATTCGAGGTTCGACACGAACTCGGCAGCGGCGGTGGCGTCTCCTTTATTCAGCAGCTCGCGTGTGACAACAGCGGCGGGCCGTTGAGGGGCAGCGTTCTCGGCGAGAGCACCGCGAATGGCCTTCTCGGTGTCACTGCCGCGATGGGCTTCCAGCAATTGCCCAACGAGCGGCGAATCGAGGAAATCGTCACGCAGACTCGCGTCAGATTCGGCACTGCGGGTACTGACCAAGTACCAAGCCTTGTCCTTCAAGCCGGCATCGATCAGTCGCGACAGAATGGCTGTCTGCAACTCGAAGCGCTGGCGTGATGCGGCCAGAATGTCGGTCAACTTGCGGCGGTAATCGCCCACGCGCTGCCGTGCTTCGTCATCCGATTTCAAAGCCAACTCGCGTTTGAGCAGGCTGAGTAAACCGCCCGCGCCCGCCTGTTCGGCCTCGTTCGCACGTTGCGAGATAGCGGAGAGACCCGGTGCCAGACCGCGTGCGAATTGCAGGGCTTGATCGAGCGAGGCTTCGGCATCCTTCAACGTGCTCGGCGACAGAGACTGCACGAACGCGATCTCGGTGGCCGTCGTCGCCGCTTGAACGAGTGGCGTTGCGGCGGGCGAACTGTACTTCAGCATCAACTTGATCTCGGGCAACTTCGGTTCGATTGGCGCGGCGACGGTCGCCAACAAGTCGCGAGCGATCTTGAGTGTCGCCGCCGTTCCGGCTTCATCCTTCGCGAGGAACCGACCACACGCCGCGCGTGCCCACACGCGTGCGGCCAACTGCGGGGGGAGCACTTTCACTGCGGCAGCGAGATCCGCGTTGGAATCGGCCGCGCCGGGCTGAGCCTGTCCGCGTGCGACCGCTTCCGCCCAAATGGCCAGACATTCGGCTTTCGCCTCGTCATTCGGCTGTGCCTCCGCCCAGAGTCGGGCGACTCCCGTTTGCCCGCGCGTGGTGAGTGTCGCCGTCGCCGCGACCGCTTGAGGCGCGGTCCACGGCAGCAGGGATCGAACTGTCGTCAATCGGGCGAGTCGCCCGTCGGAGGCCATCTGCACACGCGCGGCCAATTGACCTTCGCCTTCCGCAGATTGATGCCCTTCGAGTGCCATGAGTGCGGCGGGAATGCGGCCATCCGCAGCGAGAGCCGCCGCCAGTCGTGACGCGATCTCCAATTGATTGCGGCCCACCTTCGGGATCTTCGGCGCATCGACCAACGCCGCGTCGAGCGACTTCGTGGCTGCGGCTTTGTCACCGGCGGCCAGTCCGATCCAGAACAGTTCGAGATTCGGAACGATCCGGTAGTACGGCACGTCTCGCCCCACCACGACCAGTTGGTTGAGATGTTCGCGCGCGGCCGCGACATCACCGGCGAGGATATTTGCCTCGGCCGCTTGTTGTCTGCAGAACGGCTTGCTGCGCTGACGCCGATCCCCCACCAAACACGACTCGCTCATTTGCTTGAGTGTTTCGGCGATGACGGCCTCGGTCGTCTTCACCTCGGGAGCCGCTTGGGAATCGCTCCCGTTCTTCTTATTCGTATTGTCGGTGGTGGAAGTACCTCCGGCAGGATCCTTTGTTGCGGGAACGGCCTGTTTCGAGTTGTTCATCTCGGCCAGCATCGCCTTGTCTTCGTCCGACATCCCTGCGGGCTTCGGCTTGCTCGCCAACAGTCCCGGCAGGACGAAGTATCCGACCGCTCCCAGCACCACGACGGCGGCCGTCGCGCCGAGGATCGGCATGAGGTTGCTCTTCTTCTTCGGTGGCGGCGGTGCTTCGACGACAGGGACCGGAGCTTTGAAGACCGGCACCATGCACTTCGAGTTGGCACACTTCACGTCGGAACCAGCCGCTGTCGGCGGGACGTACCCGACGGTCTCACACATCGGGCAGGTTACGGCCAGCGACCGTTGCTTGGTCGCGTTAGGCATGGCTTGGATTGCCCCTGCGCCGCTCGGCAAGTCGTCTCCAAACGGGAAGTCATCGTCGGCCGCTCCCTTCGCTCCACCGGGCTTGCCGCCCGAGGCCGCTTTGCCGGGTGTCAGCTTGCTGGCGGTGGCTCCCGGTTTCGCAGCGACCGCCGCAGGCTTGGCAGTCGGCTTCGGCGCAGCGGGCTTCGCTCCCGGCTTCGCCTTCATCGACGAACCACAGAAGGGACAGTCTTCGACATCGTCATCAATGACCGACTGACCGCACGCGGGACAAACCGGGAAGTCCATATTGCTGATTCCTACTGCACTTTAGGCGAACTGTGATTGCCTGCTTGGAGGCGATTGGGATTTGAAGAACCTTGGCTCTCGGCGAGGTTGTCCGTTGTTCAGACAACACTTCATCGGGAGAGCCAAGGGTGGTTCAGCGTAAGAGACGGTCGTCGCAACCGCAACCGCTGCACAAGCAGTCCAAGTCCTCGCGGCATGACCGGCGGCGGCGGCTGGAACAAGCCAATTCCGGGCGGCGGCACACCTCGCACGCCACGTTTCCGCTGGTCGGTGGGTTGGCGGCGGCGGTGGCGAAGATGGCCGGGGCGCTCGATGCGCGGATGAGCTTTCGGCTGGCGATCCTCGTGGCGGGGATGTTGCTCGCGGACGATCGGCGGACGGCCAGTTCGTGGTTCGCTGCGGCGAGAGTGCTCGATGATTGCCGTTTCCGACAGAACCCGCAGTCGTAGTCCAGACCCCTTGATCCGGACGAGACCGCGCACAAGAGAGCCGCTGAATACGTTGTGATTCCAAGCCCCGTCCGGACCAAGGGGTCCGGACTACAGCCACTGTTCGCCCGACTCTGAGTTCTGTCGGAATCATCATGATTGGGATCGGTTTTACGACGCGCTGATCAGCATCGGTCGGCAATCGCGGCAGGTGTCGGCGGTGGTGTTGCGACTCGTGATCGAGAAGCTCGATCCGGGGCCGGGCGGGCGGATCACGCTGGCCATTGATGACACGCCGGAGAAGCGTTACGGGCGGCATGTCGAAGGAGCCGGTGTGCATCATAATCCCACGCCGGGGGCGGCGGGGGGCGAGTTCTGCTATGGCCACAACTGAGTCACGCTGGCGTGGCTGGCGAAGCATCCGCAGTGGGGTGTGATCGCGTTGTCGTTGCTCTCTGTTCGCGAAGTCGATGTGCCGCAGCTCGACGCGAAACGGGGCTTGGCATTCGCGACGAAGCATCCGCTCGCGGCGCAATTGGTGACGGGGTTCGTGGCCACGCTGCGGTCGTGGAAGTTGGGTTCATTCGATGTTTTGAGGGGGAATGTGGATTCGAGTTCGACTGTGTCGATTTCGTCTCCACCGACCTCGCGTCGGTGGAGGCGGGAAACGCCACTGCAGCTTGAGTCGAATGGTCGAGTTCACCGGTCTCGTTCCGAAGTCGTGCTTGTTCGCGAGAGAACGAGCGTCGCGTTAACCTCGCGGCGTGCGATCAACACGGCGCAAGTGAACCCCACGTCTCTGCGGTCGAGGTCGCGAAGATGAAGTGAGGCCGTTCGGTTTTAGCGGAGACTTGGTTTCTATGACTCAACGTTTGCGAGTGGCCGCGGTCTCAGATGTGCCAGCCGGTGAAGGGCGCGAGTTCGTCGTCGGCGGCCGCATCGTCGCACTGTTTCACGTCGAGGACCGGTTCCTCGCTCTCGACGGCATCTGCCCTCACGCCGGTGGCCCGCTGGCCCAAGGCAAACTGAACGGCTGCATCGTCACCTGCCCTTGGCACGGCTGGCAGTTCGACGTGGCCACGGGCCAACACTGCATCAACCCGCGCCTGCATCACACGTCGTTCCCCGTGACGGTGGAAGGTGGCGAGGTCTTCGTTGAGTTGCCGTGATGACAGCCGAGAATCTCGTCGCACCGACATTCCATCTTGATGTCCAGTGTCGTGACCAGTTCGTGATGAGAAATTGGCGATGGCCCGTCACTCCAAATCGGAAAGCAGCGACTGCGCCACATGGCGAATTCTCAACACGACAACGGCATCAGCACGAACCGTGAACACCACACGATGTGTTTTGCGGCGAAGCCCATAAAGCATCTGTCGAACCGGCACGATCAGGTCGCCAGACTCGGGAGCGAGCGGGAGTCGCTCGGAATCATTCGCGAGTGACTCCAACTGATCGAGGAAGCCGTTGTACCAGCGTTCCACAAACCAAGAGCGTGTTCGACGTACCAGCGATAAGCAGCTTCAAGCTCGGCCTCAGCCACGTCCGTCAGAATGACGCGGCGGTTCATCGCGCCGTTCCAATCGCGTACTTCGCTCGCAGACGTGCATCGACATCGGCGAGATCGCTGACTCGGCCCGCATCGAGAGACGCCAGTCCCTCTTGGATTGCACCGAGTTCCTCATCGCGTTCATCAAGCGCATGCAGCGCGGCCCTGAGGACATCGTCTTCGGATGAAAACTGTCCACTGGTGACCCGGCGTCGAACTGGCTCGGCAATCTCGGGAGGAAAGGCATACGGCATGGAAGCAGACTCCAAATGAAGGCTCATCCGGAGTTCCGGGGAGGTTTCGGTTTTGAGAACGGGAAGCGTTCTGAACTGGCGGTTTTTAGCCCGGAGGGCGGCAGATCGTAGCCCACGGCGTGAGCCGTGGGAAACAGAACCCACACACCGACTAGCCCCGGAGGGGCGACACCGTCTTCGTTCGACGCCTCCTACGACACACGCATTTTTCCAACGAAAGTGTCGCCCTTTCAGGGCTAACGATGTTGATGTCAGACTGACGCACGGCTCACGCCGTGGGCTATGACCTGCCGCCCTCTGGGCTAAAAACAGATACGTTCAGAACCCTTTCGCCGGATGAAGCTGACTCCAACGGGGAGGGTAGAATCTGCGACCTCCCCGAAACACCGGATGAGTCCAAATGAAAACAAGATCATGGACGGGCGGCGAAGATATCACGCTTCAAACGGAAGGCAACATCGTGTGATTGGCGGCCTGATGTTACCGGCAAGAACGCGATGGAAGACTCGTACAACACCAACCCGAAGTGTGAACGAGGGCATCGTAAGACCGCGCCCTCGTTCATACTTCGGGTTGGTATGGGTGAGACAACTCGAGTGCCTTACTTCCCCTGACCTAGGAACGTCCGGATCGACTCGTAGATGCCGTCCTTGTCTTTGATCTCGGAGAGGACGAGATTCTCGAATTGCGGGGCGATCTTGCGCAGCTCCTTCAGGTAATCGCCCGAGCCATACGGGCTATCGACCTGGCCGTAGCAGAAGAGATTGCAGATCGGCAGGAAGTCGTTGACGAGCAGCTTCTGGCAGGTCGTGTTGTCCTCGCCCCAGTTGTCTCCGTCTGAGAACTGGAAGATGTAGATGTTCCAATCGGCAGGGGGGAAGTCGCGTTCGATGACCTCCTTCGTCTTCACATACGCCGACGAGATGCGCGTGCCGCCACTTTCGCGGACTCGGTAAAACGTGTCCTCATCGACTTCGTGAGCGACCGTGTCGTGAACGATGTACCGGCGCTGCATCCCGTCGTATTGGCTCTTCAGCCAGGTGTCGATCCAGAACGATTCGGTCCGAACGATCTCCTTCTGGTCGTCGGTCATCGAGCCGGAGACATCCATGATGTAGATCACTGCCGCGTTGGCCTGAGGGAGCGGCGTATCGGTCCACGACCGGAAGCGTTCATCCTCGCGCGTCGGCACGACCATCGGCTTGTACGGGTCGTAAGTGTTCGACGCGATCAACCTCCGCAGCGCCCGCTTGTAAGTTCGCTTGAAGTGACGGAGTGAATCGGGACCAGTCTGACGGATGCTGTTGTACTTCGTTTTGACCGCCCTGATCGTGTTCTGCCCCTTCGGCTGGATGGCGGGAAGTTTCAACTCCTCGCCCAACATCTGAGCCAGTTCTTCAATCGTCAGCTCCGCCTCGCGGATGTGCGATCCCGGCTGATCGCCCGCCTGCCCCTGACCGTCCTGATCGCCTTGCCCCTTCCCAATCGGCTGGCCTTGATCGCCTTCCCCTTGTCCAACACCACCCGAGCCTTTGTCGCCATGCCGGAAGCGCGGGATATCAATACTCGGCACGGGGATCGAAACGGTCTCGCGCCCCTTCCGCCCGAGAATCTCCCCATGCGTGATGTACTTCTTAAGATTCCCCCGGACCTTCCCCCGGACGATCTCCTTGAATCGCTGATTGTCACGGTCGATGGAGCGGGTCATGGCAAGTCTCGTGAAGTCTTCCGAAAACTACGAAAGGAGTACGCGGAAGTCTGAGCTATCACTCGCGCTTCGCGTCGCCGCGAGCGAAGATACTGGCGACGTATTGCAACACGTCGGTGGCTGATTCGTCGTTGTAGCCGAAGGTTTTGATGAGCCTGCCTTTGACGATGTCGATCTTTTCTTGAGTGTCCTTGTCCACGACGTTTGAGACGAGGCTGGTCAACTTGATCGTGTCCTTTTGGTCCTCGAACAGCTTCATTTCGAGAGCCTTGTGCAGCCGTTCGTTTGTCTTGTAGTCGAACTTTTTGCCGTCGAGTGACAGTGCGCCGATGTAGTTCATGATCTCGCGGCGGAAGTCGTCCTTGCGAGTCTCGGGGATGTCGATTCGTTCTTCGATCGACCGCATCTGGCGTTCATCGGGCTGTTCGTCCTGACCGGTGAACTTGTTGCGAACCTTCTCTCGCTGCGTGTACGCCTTCACGTTGTCGATGTAGTTCGAGCAGAGCCGCGTGAGAGCTTCCTCGTCGGCGGCGATGGCTCGTTGAACTTCATTCTTAACCGTGTCGGTGTACTCGTCCTTCACGACCGAGATCAGGCGGCGATAGCCCTCGCGCGTCTCCTCGTTCGCGATCAGCGAGTGATGCTTCAGCCCGTTCTCAAGCTCATTGAGAACCATGAACGGGTTGATGCAGGTGGCGTCGGTGTTGTTGACGAGAGCATTGCTGATCTTGTCCTGAACGTAGCGTGGTGAGATGCCTTGAAGGCCCTCGTGCTTGGCTTCTTTGCGAAGCTGTTCGATGTTCTCCATCGTGAAGCCGGGGAGCGTCTTGCCGTTGTAGAGCTTCATTTTCTGAAGCAGCGTCAGCCCGTGATGCTTCGGTTCTTCGAGCCGCGTCAGGACGGCCCATGTCGCCGCGACCTCCAACGTGTGAGGCGCGATGTGCTTCCCGCGCACGCGGCGGTCGTTGTAGTCCTTCTCGTAAATCTTCAGCTCGTGGTCGAGCTTCGTGACGTACGGCACGTCGATCTTCACGGTGCGGTCGCGCAACGCTTCCATGAACTCGTTCGACTGGAGCTTCTTGTATTCCGGCTCGTTCGTGTGACCGAGGATCACTGTGTCGATGTCGGTCTGCGCGAACTTCTTCGGCTTGATTTTGTGCTCCTGCGACGCGCCGAGCAGATCGTAGAGGAACGCCACGTCGAGCTTCAGGACTTCGATGAACTCGATCATCCCGCGATTGGCGACGTTGAACTCGCCATCAAAATTGAAGGCTCTCGGGTCGGACTCGCTCCCGTACTCGGCGATCTTGCGGTAGTTGATGTCGCCCGTCAGCTCGGTGCTGTCTTGGTTCTTTTCGTCCTTTGGTTGGAACGTGCCGATCCCGATTCGATCCGATTCCGAGAGGAAGAAGCGGCGAACGACCACGCCCTGCATGACCTTCGTCCAGTCACCGTCACACTTTTCGAGTCGCTCTTTGAAGATGAAGCGAGCCAGCGGGCTGACATCGCCCGCGATCTCGACCGTGAACTGTTTGTTGCGGTCGCGGCCTTCGTTGAGCGACGCACAAATCTCGTCACGATAGGCGTGCGGGATCAGTTGCAACGGCTCGCCGTTCATCGGATCCCACGAGATGCTGCCGTCCTCTTCCTTCCAACCGAACGAGTAAACGGCTCCCTCGGGCTTGCGGGCGTAGCGCTGCAAACCCTTCTTCAGCAACCGAGCGATCGTACTCTTCGAGCTGCCGACGGGACCGTGCAGCAACAGCACGCGACGTTCGCTGCCGTACTTGAGCGACGCGGACCGAAAGACGTTGACGAGTTGAGTGAGTGGCTCAGTCAGCCCGAAGATCGCGTCCTCGCCACCAGTCTCGGGATCATCGAAGAACTTGTAGCGGAGCAGCCCGTCACGGCGACCCTCATCGACCGGATACGTCCCATACGACTTGATCATGTCGTACATCCGCTGGTGAGCGGTGCGAGTCACCTCGGGCGTCGCTCGCACGATGTCGAGGTACTCGTCGAAGGTTCCCTGCCAGTTCTCCTGCCGAAACGCCTGAGCGTCTTGGCGGGCCGAAATCTGTTGAAGGATGTCACGTCCTGTACTCATGAGACCGCTCCCTATTACGGAATGAGGACTGTCGTTGCGCGAAAGGCCCGACAACTCTGTGGCTCGCCCGATGCCATCGTCACCGATGTCATCAAGAACAATACCGCGCGAGACGATTCAAAGTTCGGCGGAATTATCCCCGCAACGACCGATCCGACAAGACCAACATCGCGACGACGACAAGATGTGCGACAAAAGAGTGGCCGCGATGAAGTGCCAGAGACGCGAGTTCATGGCTCAAGCGGACTGACGCCATAGGACCGGCGCAGAAATCACTGTCATGATGTATCGGTTTGGTTTTGGTGAGCCGGGTGCCGTAAGGCCCCGGACTTCCTCGATGAAAAAGTCCGGGGCCTTACG
>JAYTQJ010000776.1:0-31576 GCA_043746775.1 Schlesneria sp. | reverse complement strand
CTAGCCGCCGGTCGTCGCACAAGAACCGGCGGCTAGCGCCTTGCCGCTCACGGGAAGTGATTGCGCCCCCGTTCCTTAGGGCTGCCACATTGGGGCGAAAATCCAAAACAGTGCAACTTCAAAACCTGCGAGTCAGGCTTCGAGGGTAGAGCTGATCCCTGCCGCGCGCCCAACACGTCTCGATGCCGGGAGTTCTCTTGATGGGGGCGAGCATCCGCACGGCGATCGTGATGTCGAGGCTTCCGCGTCTCGTGCCGCCGGACGCGCCGTGGTTGCTCGGGTTGCGAGCCTGTTTGCGCCGAGTTCGTGATGGCGGCCAGCAACTGCTCATCGGTGAAGGAACCGCCGGATGCGAATTCATCCGGCGCGGTGCCGAACTCTGGAATGTGAATCACGAACGCGTGAGTCCTTCGAGTGGCATCTCCGATTCAGGGCGACGCTCCGCGATCGACCTAGCGGATGAGATTCCAGAGCGAGATCGAACGCTGGCGGCGGCGGACGAACTACTGGTGCTGGGATTGCGGAGCAATGGCCACTGGCATCGGCTCCTGCGTGACCGACTGCGATCCGGCGCGGGGGGCGTGACGCTCGTGGACCTTCCCGGCTTGGAAGGGACAGCGGTGCGCGATGAATTGGCGTCGCTGGGAGCGACCGTTTGGAAGCCCACGCCAGTGGAGATGGAGCCGTTGTCGGGCGTTCCTATCCGCGCGGCGACACTCTCCGAAGACATCGTCGAACTCGTGCCGTTCCCTGCGGCCGACGGTTGGGTCTCGCTATCGCACACGACACGCGGTTGCCCCGGCCCGTGGCCGGAGCAGTCGCTTGAGGACTACCTCGACAGCCTGTTGTTGTCCTGCCGCGACGCCGATCACTCGCCAGTCGGAACGCTCGAACGAATCCTGCAACAACAGCGTTTGATCGCGTCGGCGCGAACCGCTCGCGAGGGCGTGCGCGTGGTCAGCTTCACAGCTTCACCACTGTCACACCTGCCAAATTTGAGGCGGTTCCGGCCGCATCGAAGTCGTTGGGACTTCGAGCCGTTCGGGTTGTGCCTTCGCCGAAGTTGGCTTGAGGAACGCGGAGCGCGACCCGTCATCTATGGCGATGAAGTGACCTGGCGCGACCTCGACACGAACGACCGTCCCTTCTTTCAACTGGCTCATTCGCGACCGAGCGTGTCTGCCGAAGCCACCGCCGAGGAACAGATGTCCGCGCAGATCGACTGGACCATTGAACGCGAATGGCGTCACATCGGCGATCTCGATCTGAGCCAACTGCCTCGCGAATGCGGACTGGTCTTCGTCCCCAATTACGCCACGGCGAGACGCATCGCTGCGGTCTCTTCGTGGCCCGTCACACTGTGGCCAGATCCCACGGTTGAGGTGGGGTGAGAAGCGAGAGCTGGATCAGGCCAGTAGCTCTCGCACGACGTTAGCCCGTGTGACTTCGGCATCGGTCAAACTCGCATCGCGGCCTTCGTGGGGATGCGTCAGTCGGTGGTGGTCGATCCCCAGCGCGGCCAGCAGCGTGGCGTGCAGATCATGCACGGTGACGACATCCTTGACCGCCGCATAGCCGAAGTCGTCCGTCGCGCCGTGGACGTGTCCCGCCTTGAAGCCTCCCCCCGCGAGCCACAACGAAAACCCGCGACGGTTGTGATCGCGGCCATCGGCTCCCTGTGAGATCGGTTGCCGGCCGAATTCGCCCGCCCACAAGACGATCGTTTCATCCAGCAGCCCGCGTTGCTTGAGGTCTCGCACGAGCGCGGCACTCGGCCGATCCGTTCGCGCACAGAGGCCCTTCAAACTTTCGGCGTTCTTGCTGTGCGTGTCCCACGGCTGACCGTTCAGGAAGAGTTGGACAAACCTCACGCCGCGTTCGATCAGCCGTCGGGCGATCAAGCAGCGTGTGCCGTACTCCTGCGTCGCCGGGTTGTCGAGGCCGTACATCTGGCGAGTCGCCTGAGTCTCACTCGACAGATCGAGGGCTTCGGGAACGGAGGCTTGCATCCGCGCGGCCGTTTCAAAATTGGCGATGCGTGCGGCGAGTTCGGTGTTCTCGGGATGCCGTTCGTGGTGACGACGGTTCAGTTCGTCGAGCAGCTTGAGTTGGTTGCGTCGCGCGATCGGCCCCACGCCACTCGGCGGTTGCAGGTTGAACACCGGCGACGGCCCTGATCGAAAAGCGGTCCCCTGATAAACGGCAGGCAGAAACCCCGACGACCAGTTCCGCTCGCCATCTACGGGAAGCCCGCCCGGATCGCCGAGCACGACATACGCGGGGAGGTTCGAGTTCTCGGTCCCTAATCCGTAAACGACCCACGATCCCCACGCAGGCATTCCGGCCAAGAACTTACCCGAGTGAATCAGCCGCAGCGCCGACTCGTGATCGACGGACTCGGTGTTCATCGAGCGGACGAGACAAATGTCGTCGGCAATCTTGGCTGTCTCGGGGAGTTGGTCGCACAGCTCCATCCCGCACTCGCCGTACTTGGCAAACGAAAACGGACTACCGAGGACGTTTCCCTTTTGCTTGTCGAAGTGAACTTCGAGGTCGCCGCCGGGATACGGCTGGCCGTGCCATTTGGTCAGTTCGGGCTTGGGGTCGAACAAGTCCATCTGACTCGGCCCGCCATGCTGAAACAGACAGATCACCGACTTGGCTCGACCGGCTTGCGTGACCGACGGCCAACCCGCCGGAGATGCGTCGCCACGGACTCGTTCCGCCAGCAGGTGCGACAGCGCGAGTGAGCCAATCCCTCCGGCATAGCGGCTCAAGAACGCCCGTCGCGACAACGGCGACCAGTCGAGAGTTTGGTGCGGCATCTTGTGATCCTCGTCTTGGACCAAGTGGCCGTCCAAAAACAGTGTCGTCTTTCGCTCCGCGAAAGAATGTCCTTTCGCGGAGCGAAAGGAGACAAACGGCGGAGTTATTCTTGGACAGGCTCCAAGCGGCTGTTTCGCAACGTCTTGCTGCAACGATGAGATACGTTGCGGCGCGCGACCAGTCGGTAATTGACAGTCATCAGTTTTCACCTGTATAATCCGATGCCGATTCATCGTAAATGCCGATGAAGACTTGTGCTCCTATTGCCAGACCGGCTCCCGCCGACACCCGTTTCCGCCCAGACAAGCTGATCGCTTGGCTGTGGCTCCCGCCAAAACACTTTCGCTCCGGAGGTCGTTTCGATGTTCTCGATTCAAGGTCAGTATGGCAAAGACACCTGCGACGGCTTCAGCCGCCGCGATCTGCTCCGCGTCGGAGGGGCGTCGCTCATCGGCTTGTCTCTGCCAGAGATGCTGCGGATGGAGCAGGCCAACGCCGCCGAAGACGCACGCTACGGCGGCGTCGGTTTCGGGAAGGCCAAGCATGTGATCCTCGTCTACTTACAAGGTGGCCCCAGTCATCTCGACCTGTGGGATCCGAAGACCGATGTTCCCGACAACGTGCGCAGCGTCTTCAAGCCGATCGACACCAAGTTGCCCGGCGTGCAGTTCACCGAACTGATGCCGAAGCTGGGCCAACAACTCGACAAAACGACGCTCTTGCGAGCCGTCAGCTATACGCCGAACGGCCTGTTCAACCACACGGCCGCCATCTACCAAATGATGACCGGCTACACGGCCGACAAGGTCAGTCCCTCCGGTCAGCTTGAGCCGCCCAGCCCGAAGGACTTCCCAAACTGGGGCTGTCACATTGTGAAGGCCAAGCCGACGACGGTTCCGATGCTGCCGCACGTCACCATGCCGCGACCACTGCAAGAGAGCAACGTGATCGGCAAGGGAGGCAACGCCGGTTTCATGGGGCGAGCCTTCGACCCGTACACGCTGTTCCCGGTTGGCGACGACATGGACATGGCCAAGATGGACAAGCTGAAGGTCGATGACCTCCAGCTTCGTCCCGAGATTCCTCAGGAGCGGTTGGCACGCCGCGCGAGCTTGCGTGACACGGTCAATGCCGGTCTGAACGATCTCGAAAAATCGGTCAGCAAGTACGCACTCGACGAGTACTACGGCAAGGCGTTGTCACTCGTGCTGTCGGGCAAGGCGCGTGAGGCATTCAATCTCTCCGCCGAATCGCCCGAAACGCGCGAGATGTACGGCAACAACACGTTCGGCCAAAGCTGTCTGTTGGCTCGGCGGCTCATCGAAGCGGGGACGCGCGTTGTGCAGGTCAACTGGCCGAAGGTCGCCAACTCCGACAACCACTCGTTCGACGTTCACACCGGTCTCTCGACCCGCATGAAGAACCAGTCGGCACCAATGCTCGACGCCGGTCTCTCGGGCTTGATCGCCGATCTCGATCAACGCGGCTTGTTGAAAGACACGCTCGTGTTGGCGATCGGTGAGTTTGGACGCAGCCCCAAGCGCGGAGTCAGCACGTCAGGCAACGGCAACTCGGACGACGGCCGCGACCACTGGCCTTACTGCTACACGGGCTTGATCGCAGGAGCGGGCGTCAAACGAGGACTCGTCTGGGGTAAGTCGGATCAGACCGCTTCGGCTCCCGTCGAGAACCCCGTTCATCCGATCGAACTGCTCGCCACGATCTACCACAGCGTCGGCATGAATCCCCGCCGCATGGTCTTCAACCATCTCAATCAACCGCGTGAGATGGTCAACGCCGACGCCGTCACAGGAATTCTTTCGTAAGTCGTTCCTGAGCAGATCATCGAGCGCGATCCTCAAGACGAAAATTGGCCCGGCCGCTTTAAGCTGCCGGGCTAATTTTTTAGGATCGGTCGAAGTTGAGGATTCGGATCATTTTCGCGGTCACGATTTACGTTCACCGGATAAAGCCAACAGCCACACCAGTCGGAAAACCCTAGTGCTGTGTCATCTCTTAGGGGCTGTGCCGAATCAATCTCCGAATGTTCGCCGCTGACGGTCCGGCCTCAAACCGCAGGACGGCACGAATTCTCATCTTTCTATCTCACCTCTTTCTGCCGCTTCCTCAAAGAAGTCGGCAGAAAGAGGTGTGGTAGAAAGATGGCTCAGCACAGAGCCTCCGTGGAGCGGCAACCCCTGGCAACGACACGATCACTGCCGAAATTCTCGGACGTAATAGAAGCACAGCCCCTTAGATTTGGTGTTGGTTGTCGTTCGAGAATCTCAGCCATGGAATGACTGAGCTACGTAGTCCGGTCATTCCATGACCGGAACTCAGCCGGTCTGCCAACCCCAATCCTTAACGTTGACGAAGTACTAGTTCTTTGTCATGACAAAGAACGTGGGTAGCTGAAGTCGTGAGACTTCAGCGTCTTCTGAAGTCTCACGACTTCAGCTACCCCTAAATTAAGACCTGACGAAGTACTAGAACCAGAGCCTCATGAAGCACCTCATCACCCTCGCTTTCATCCCGTTGCTGTTGGCTCAAGTGGCCGGACTGCATGCCGCCGATGAGTCCGCGAAGCAGCCGAATGTTCTGTGGTTTGTCGTGGATGACATGTCGGCGAACTTCTCGTGCTATGGCGAGAAGTTGATTCAGACGCCGCATGTTGACCGGCTCGCGAGGGAAGGAACTCGCTTTGCGAACGCCTTCACCACCGCTCCGGTTTGCTCGCCGTGCCGATCGGCGTTCATCACGGGGATGTATCAAACCCGCATCGGGGCACATCACCATCGCAGCGGTCAGGGCGAGTTGAAGATTCATCTGCCGCAGGGCGTCGTGCCGGTGCCGAAGCTGTTTCAACAGGCGGGGTACTACACCTGCATCGGCAGCGGGTTGCCTGTGGGGACTGGCTCCGCAGTCAAGAAGGGAAAGCGGAACGGACCCGGACTGGGCAAGACGGACTACAACTTTGAATGGGACGCGAGCCTGTACGACTCGGCGGATTGGTCGGGACGAAAGGCGGAGCAGCCCTTCTTCATGCAGGTGCAGCTTGCCGGCGGAAAGCTGCGTGGAGGGACCGACGAGAGCGCCGTCAAATTGCTGTCCAGAGCGAAACAGGAGCTGGGCAACTCGACCGATCCCGACGCTGTCACACTGCCGCCGTATTACCCGCGCGATCCGGTGTTGCTGCGCGATTGGGCGGCGTATCTCGATGCCGTGCGTTTCACGGACAAGCATGTGGGCGAAGTGCTCGCGCGGCTGGAGCAGGAAGACCAGCTTGCCAACACACTGATCCTTTTCATGACCGATCACGGCATCAGTCACGCGCGTGGCAAGCAGTTTCTCTACGACGAAGGGACGCACATCCCGTTCATCGTGCGCGGGCCGGGAATTGCGTCCGGCCAAGTGCGCGACGATCTCATCGAGCACCTCGACATGGCCGCTCTCTCGCTGGCCGCTGCGGGTATTTCGGTGCCAGCCGCCATGCACGGACGCGATGTTTTCGCGAAGAGTTATGTGCCACGAACCGCCGTGTTCGCCGCTCGCGACCGCTGCGATGAAACGGTCGAACGGCTTCGGAGCGTCCGCACCGATCGCTTTCTCTACATCCGCAATTTCCATCCGCGGCGACCGCACTTGCAACCCAACGCCTACAAAGACGGCAAGAGCATCGTGAAGACATTGCGTGCGTTGCATGACGCTGGCCGACTCAATTCGCTTGCGGAGTCGTTGCTGTTCAGTCCGACCCGGCCTGCCGAGGAACTCTACGAATGGACGATCGACCGTTGGCAGGTGACGAACTTAGCTTCAGTCCCGGCGCATCGTCCGATGTTGGAACAACTCCGAGCGCGGCTCGATCAATGGATGGTTGACACTCACGACCACGGCTCGGAATCCGACGCGATGTATGACAGCGACATGGCGGCCTATGTCGGCAAAGGCAACCCGGCGGTCGAGAAGAACATCGCGCTCATGAAGCAGTGGGCGAAGACGGAAAAGGCCATCCCAACAAACTCAAAGGTCAAGTGATTATGTCCCAGAAACGACTCCTGCTGCTGACTGCTCTGCTGCTGATTTCCTTATCGGCACTCCCCGCGACGGCAGCGCCTCCGTCTTCCAAACCGAACATCGTTTTCATCATGGCGGACGATCTGGGTTACACGGACGTCGCGTGCTTTGGCAGCAAGTACTACGAGACGCCGAACATCGACCGGCTCGCGGCTCAGGGCATAAAGCTGTTGAGCCATCACCATTGCCAGAATTGCACGCCGACTCGGGCCGCGTTGATGAGCGGGCAATACGGTGCTCGGACCGGGGTCTACACGGTCGGTGGGACGGATCGCTTTGACTGGAGCAAGCGCCCGCTGCGGCCCGTCGAGAACGTCACCGAGCTGCCGCTCGACCGCGACATCATCGCCAAGCAGCTCCAGGCCGCCGGTTACGCGACGGGCCTGTTTGGAAAATGGCACATCGGCCAGAAGGGAGACTATCTCCCCGGCAAACGCGGCTTCGATGAAGCCATCGTCAGCATGGGCGAGCACTTCAACTTCGCGACCAATCCCAAGACCGATTACCCCAAGGACCAGTACCTCGCGGACTTTCTCACCGACAAGGCCGTGGACTTCATCACGCGGCACAAGGACCAGCCGTTCTTTCTCTACCTGCCGCACTTCGGAGTTCATTCACCGCACCACGCGAAGACCGAGCTGATTGCCAAGTTCAAATCCAAGGCCGGAGTCGGCGGTCACAACAACCCGATCTACGCGGCGATGATTGCCTCGGTGGATGAGAGTGTCGGTCGTGTGATGCAGACGCTGGATGACTTGAAGCTGGCCGACAACACGGTACTCATCTTCACCAGCGATAACGGCGGCGTTGGTGGCTACAACCGAGCCGACGGTCTCCAGCGCGATCCGGGGATGGAAGCCAAAGGCAAGAAGTCCAAAGGCGCGGACGAGGATGGCGGCGGCATCACTGACAACGCACCACTGCGCAGCGGCAAAGGGAGCCTCTACGAAGGGGGGACGCGCGAGCCGTTCATCGCACGTTGGCCCGGCGTGACGAAGCCCGGATCAACCTGCGGCGTGCCGACGATCCATGTGGATATTTTTCCGACGCTGCTCGAACTCGCCAGCGCACCCAAGCCGCGACAGGTGCTCGATGGCGAGAGTCTCGTGACGCTGTTCCGTGATTCCTCCGCCAAGCTGAAACGTGACGCCATCTACCAGCACTTCCCCGGCTATCTCGGTTCCGGCCCCGGCCTCTGGCGCACAACGCCGGTGAGCCTCATTCAAGTCGGCGATTGGAAGTTGATGGAGTTTCTCGAAGACGGCCGCTTGGAGCTTTATGACCTCGGTAACGACCTCGGTGAATCGAAGAACCTTGCGAAAGAGAATCCCGAGAAGGCCAAGGAACTCCACGCTCGCCTTGTCGCTTGGCGAGCCGACGTGAAGGCCCCAATGCCTACGAAGAACGACGGCGACTCCGCGAAACCCAAGGCCAAAGGCCAGGGCAAGAAGAAGAAGGCCGCATGAGCGGCACGGCGCTAGCCACCGGTCGTTTTCGCCTACTCCGGTGGCTTCATCTGTGGTGATCGGCAAGTCGATTGGAGCCAAGTCACGGCGATGCGAGTCGGACAAATGGCGTTCGCTTGGGCAAAGTCGATCTCAACCACTCACTCAACCAACGAGAACCCGGATGATCTATCGCTGCATTATCTTCACTGTCGCCGTGGCTCTGTTGTCGCTCGGTTCACTTCAGGCCGCCGATGAGTCTCGGATCAAACGGCCCAACATCGTCTTCATGCTCTCGGACGATCAGGGTTGGAGCGGGCTGTCGGTGGCGATGCACCCCGATGTTCCCGGTTCAAAAGAAGACCTGTTCCACACTCCGTCGCTGGAGAAACTGGCTGCTCAGGGGATGCGATTCTCGGCGGCGTATGCTCCGGCTCCCGTGTGTTCGCCCACGCGCATCAGTCTGCTCACGGGCAAGAGTCCCGCAGCATTACATTGGACGAAGGCGGCTCCTCCGGAAGCCGGTCGCAAGCTGACCGAGCCGCGTCTCATCAAAAGTATCGCGGCGTCCGAAACGACGTTTGCCGAATTGCTTCACAAGGCGGGTTACGCGACGGCTCACTACGGCAAGTGGCACATCAGTGGCGGCGGACCGGGGCAGCACGGTTACGACGAGCACGACGGCGACACGGGCAATGAGAACGCGTTCCAATTCAAAGACCCGAATCCCGTCGATATTTTTGGCATGGCCAATCGAGCCGCCGCGTTCATGGAGCAGAGTTCCAAAGCGAAGCAGCCGTTCTTCATTCAACTTTCGTGGAACGCCCTGCATGCGTCGGAGAACGCGAACAGGGCGACGATTGCGAAGTACGAACGACTCATTCCGGGAGCGATTCCCAGACGAGTCGCGACGGCGGCCATCACCGAAGACCTCGATACCGGAGTCGGCAAGGTGATGGAGGCCATCGAACGGCTCGGCCTGAGTGGCAACACCTACGTCATTTACATGTCGGACAACGGAGCAACCGGCGGTAGTCGAAGAGTCCTGAATGGTGGCAAAGGAGGCGTATGGGAAGGGGGCATCCGAGTGCCCCTGATCGTGCGTGGGCCAGAGGTGAAATCGAATTCGTGGTGCCACACGCGCGTCGTTGGTTACGACTTCTTTCCGACGTTCTGCCATTGGGCGGGAGTCGCGGCGAACACTCTGCCGAAGGGGATCGAAGGTGGCAGCATCGTCTCGCTGCTGACCAACGACGGTCGCGGTGACGTGAAACGCCTGCGCGAAGAGGTGGTCTTCCACTTCCCGCACTACCAGAGCGACGATGGCCCACAGTCGGCGATTCTGCTGGGCGATCTCAAACTGATGAAGTTCTACGAAGACAACCGCGTCGCTCTGTTTGATTTGTCGAAGGACATCGGCGAACGAAACGACCTCGCCGAACGAATGCCGAACGAAGCGGCGCGGCTTCGCGTACGATTGGAGAAACACCTTGCGGCAGTTGAGGCGCAACTTCCAACACCGAACCCCAACTACGACCCCAGCCGACCAGTCTCTCCCGAACGCGGAAAAGTCGGCGGCAAAAAGGGCGGCAAGCGAAAGACAACCCCATGACAACCCGTGCCTTTTTTTTAATGGCGACCTGCACATCAATCCCGGCCTTGTTTGTCGGTGATGTTTCGGCGCATCCCGGCCACTCGCACCATCGGTCCTCAACACGGGCATCCAACGCGGACTCGTCGAACGATGGGCGGACACAAACTGACACGGACGAGGACGAAGCTGAGATGGAATTCCTCGCCGTGAATGAATTGCCGTTGTTACTGGCTCAACTCGATCAACAGTCGCCACGAGTCAACGGCGGTGAAGTGCCTGACATCGCCAAGGCGTTTGAAGCGTTCTTAAAAACGAAGGCGATCAAGACCCGTTGGGACGACCGCTACTTCTACGTCGAATCGAAGGGCATTCCCGCTCACCGGATGATGGTCGGCATCACGGCCTGGCAGCAGCAGGTGCCGCTGCCACAGTCGTACTTCGGCGAGAACTCGTGGCAGATCCCACTGCATCCGATCCCAGCGAAGAGGCCGCAGTCGGCGAAGGGAAACTTCCTGCGCGGAGCGATTGCCATTGCGGCGAACGGCGTCCCGATCTTCAACCCACTCAACAATCGCGGCGAGGATTCGTACGCCATCGGCGAACTCGACGAGTTCGGTGGCCACTGTGGCCGGGCCGACGACTATCACTATCACATTGCTCCGGTCCATCTGGAAAAGACGATCGGCAAAGGGCTGCCGATCGCTTACGCGCTCGACGGTTATCCGATCTACGGCTACGAGGAACCGGACGGCTCGCCGGTCGTCGGGTTGGATGCGCTCAACGGACACAAGGACAAGCAAGGCCACTATCACTATCACGCCACAAAGAAATACCCGTATCTCAACGGCGGCTTCTTCGGCGAAGTGACCGAACGCGGCGGGCAGGTCGATCCGCAGCCGCGCGCCGAACCACTCCGCCCCGATCTGCGACCTCTGCGCGACGCGAAGATCACCGACTTTCAAGAGACCAAGCCGGGCAGCTACGTCCTGACGTATGACGTGCGCGGCAAGAAGGGTTCGGTGAGCTACGTCCTTGCCGATGATGGCACGGCAAAGTTCACGTTCATCGATACGAACGGAGCGACGACCAGCGAAACGTATTCGCCACGAGGCCGTAGGATGGGCACTCCTGCCCGTCCGCCTGAGCCGCCACCGCCGCGTCTGCCTTCAGCAGGACGGGCAGGAGTGCCCATCCTACGGCGCGGCGACAGCAACCTGCCGCAGTTGGTCGTGACCAGTCCCGTATTTGAACCGGGCGGCAGCATTCCGATCGAGTTCACAGGTGACGGAGCGAGCGCGTCTCCGCCGATCGAATGGAAGGCAGCTCCCAAAGGAACGAAGTCCTTCGCGGTCAACGTGTGGCACATCCCCGGCCCCGGCGACATCAAGTCGTACTGGGTCGTCTACAACATCCCGGCCAACGTCACGAAGCTCAGCAAGAACGACAAATCGACCGGCACCGTGGGGCTGAACGACAAGAACCGCCGCGAGTACGACCCCATGAAATCCAAAGGCCCCGGCGTGAAGCAGTACCACATCACGGTCTACGCGTTGTCGGGCGAGTTGAAGCTGTCGCCTGATAAGGCCACGCGAGCCAATCTGCTCGCAGCCATCAAGGACATCACGCTCGCCGAGGGAACGTTGGACTTTCAGTACGAGCGAAGGAAGTGATACCTCACGCGGTTAAACGAGCCAATTCTGACCGTGCGGGGGAGAACGACAGAAAGTGATGCGGACAGCGGAACTCACGGAAGAGTGCAGGGTTCATAGGGGCATGTCGGCCAGTGACGCAGTGGCATCGCCACTGTGACGCGATCAAGGACCGGCGCATCAATGAGTGTCGTCTTTCGCTCCGCGAAAGAACGTCCTTTCGCGGAGCGGAAGGCGACAATTGCGACAGTGATTTCTGCGCTGGTCCCAAGTGGTGAACGTCGGATCGAAATTGAGAAGGAAACAGAGATGAAACATTGGACGTGGGTACTTGGCTTGGTGGCCGCTGCAGGTGTGGCGACGGCAATGGCACAACCTCCCGGTGGTGGCGGTCCTAGTGGTGGAGGCCCCGGCGGTGGGCGACCACCCAGCCCGATCATCGAAGCACTCGATGCCGATCATGATGGAGCGATCTCGGCCGACGAGTTGAAGAGCGCGGCCGAAGCCTTGGCAAAGCTCGACAAGAACAAAGATGGCAAACTGACGGAAGAGGAGTTCCGGCCTCAAGGTGGCCGCCCAGGTCAGGATGGCCAAGGTGGAGGTCGCCCGGGAAGTGAAGGACAAGGTGGTGGATCAGCAGGTGGTCCCGGTGGTGGTCGTGGCCAAGGCGGACCGGGCAGCGCCGGTGGTCGTGGCCAAGGTGGTGGCGGACAAAATGGCGGAGGCCAAGGTGGTCCCGGACGTGGTCAGGGCGGAGGACAAGGTGGTCCTGGCGGTGGCGGCCAACGCGGTCCCGGTGGACAGGGCGGACCTCCGCAAGGCCCCGATCCCGTACGCATGTTGGAACATGCTTTCGAGTTTGATGCGGACAAAGACGGGAAGCTCAGTAAGGACGAACTGCAAAAGTTCATCGGCGACTTCATGAAGCATGTCCCCGGTCCCGGTGGGCCTGGCGGAGAAGGCGGTTCCGGTGGTGGTCGCCCGAGCCAAGGGGGCGAACGCTCCGAACGGCCCCGTCGCCCCGAGTGATTCGGATTGTTGATTGAAAAATGCGAGCGGTCGCTGTGGGCCGCTCGCATTTCTGTTTTCAATCAGGCGAGTGGCAACCGGGAGTAGGCCGGTCACTCCGTAACCGGAGTCTTCGAGTCACGGAGTGACTCGTCTACTTTGGGGCAGAGATTTGTTGCCGGTTGCCTGAGAGCAGCAGATGCCTCAATCGAACGCCAGTTGCCGCGCCGGGAAGACCGGGCCTTCGACACAGACGCGCCGATAGTCCCATGAGCCATCGTCTTGTTTGACCTTGGTCACGCAACTGAAGCAGGCTCCAAAACCGCAGGCCATGGGCGTTTCGAGTGACAGCCAGCACGAGACGTTTGCAGCGTCGGTCAGTCTCGCCACGGCGTGCATCAGTGGCTCGGGGCCGCAGCAGTAGACTGCTCCAGGAGGCGACGCTTCGTCGAGCAATTCCTGCAACAGTTCCGTGACGAACCCGCGATGTCCGATAGTTCCGTCGTCGGTCGCGATTCGCACATCGACCCCTTCGCGACGGAACTCATCGACACCGGCCAAGAATTCGGCCGAGCGGACTCCGTAACAGAGCGTGATGCGCGACGGGACGTGCCCGAGTTCGCGCGGTGGCTGGCCGTAAACACGCCGTCGCAAGGCTTCGCGGATCACCGCCAAGAACGGAGTCACGCCGATTCCACCGGCGACGATTACCAAGTGGCCAGCCGGAGGTGGCGGAAAGCCATTACCGAGCGGTCCCCACAGTTCGACATCATCACCCGGCCGCAGTGACTCCAATAACGAAGTCATCTTGCCAACAACGACGTAGCCGAAGTCGAGGCCGCGTGGTTGACCGGCCGCGTCTTGGTAGATGTCGTACAGCGCGAACGGGCGCCCGAGGAGCGGATCGCTGCGTTCCGCTAGCCGCACCATGAAGAACTGACCCGGCAGAATCTGTCGTGCGATCTCGGGGCATTCCAATTTCATTCGCCATGTATTGCGCGCCATCGGCTCATGCTCGACGACCGCAGCACGGCACTGCACCGCCCCGCGCACGAGTCCCGGAAGGCAGAGGTCCATCATCGGCGTCGTCATCGAAAGCATCCTCAAGGTGCACACAATGGGGGGCAACTAGTGCCCCCCCCCGTCAGGTCTTAATTTTGGGATAGCCGAACTCGTAAGAGTTCTGCGTTTTCTGAAGTCTCACGACTTCAGCTATCCCCAAATTAAGAACGGACAGGGCACTAGGCGGCGGATCGTGACAGATCAGCTTCAGCGCGGCCAGTCTTGGTGTGACGGGATTGAAAGCAAACCGGTTAGACTCCTCGCGGCGATGATAGAGATGTTTTAGGAGAGCAACATGCCCGCCCATCACGCATGGTCATGCGCGTGTGCTTGGGAGTCGGGCAGTCTCTGCGGATTCGCGAATCCATTCACTGAGAAAATTGGGCCGGATCGCAGCCCGACCCTTCCAGATGGCAATTGTGTGCCTATGATGTTGGCACTGTCGGCTGTCGCGTGTGCGACGTAGTGGCATCAGTGAAAGAGACAATGAAACCATGAATGGACAAAACTCAACCGCCAGTGGTCGGCCGAATGCCCCGGTTCTGGATGGCATGATTGGCGATGGGCCTGCGATGAACGATGTTTATCGCCTGACGCGGCAGGTCGCGAACACGACTGCGACTGTGTTGTTGCTCGGTGAAACGGGGACCGGCAAAGAGCTGATTGCGCGGGCCTTGCATGAACTCAGCCCGCGTTCGTCTGGCCCGTTCATTCGCGTGAACTGCGGGGCACTCAGCGAGAGTCTGCTGGAAAGTGAACTGTTCGGTCATGTGAAGGGAGCGTTCACGAGTGCTCACGAAAATCGAACCGGCCGGTTTGAAGCGGCTCACGGCGGAACGATCTTTCTCGATGAGATCAATTCGATGAGCTACACGTTGCAGGTCAAACTACTGCGTGTCCTCCAAGAGCAGGAGTTCGAGCGTGTCGGAGATACGAAGACCATTCGCGTGGACTGCCGGATCGTCGCGGCAACCAATCGCGATTTGCTCGACGAGATCGACGCGGGAAAATTTCGCGAGGACCTGTACTACCGGCTCAACGTGATTCCGATCTATCTCCCGCCATTGCACAAACGCCCGGAAGACATCGGGCCGCTGGTGACGTTCTTCGCGAAGAAGTATGCCGCCGCCAACAATCGTTCCGCACCGAAGCTCAGTCCCGATTTGATCTCGATGTTGCAGACGTATGCTTGGCCGGGCAACGTGCGTGAGCTTCAAAACTACATCGAACGAGCGACCGTGCTCTGCATGAGTGACACGCTGACCCTCGACCTGTTCCCACCACATGTGCGCGGCTTGGCCCCGATCCGATTGAGTCGTTCACGTTCGGGCGGGATCGCCACACAGTGCAGCGAACTCGTGACGCTCGGGCTGCTCGAAGCGGGTGAGGAGGCTCAGAACGTCCATGAGCGCATCGTCTCGTTGGTTGAACGCGAGCTGATCCAGCAAGTCTTAAAGACATGTCAGGGAACTCAGACGAAGGCCGCCGCCCGACTCGGCATCAACCGCAACACGCTGCACAAAAAAATCAGCGACTACGGGTTGGAAGCGGACCCGTGATGACGGTGGGTTTCACGCAGGGCCATCGCGTTGTTGGGTCTGCGAAACTTGTAGGGTGGGACCGGTGGCGCTTCGCCGCGCCGGCCCACCATGATTTCTCGATGTTTTTCAATGGTGGGCCGGCGCTCGAAGCGAGCTGGTCCCACCCTACGTTGAAAAAGGCGATGGCCCTGGGTTTCACGGCGAGCGGCTTCGCGACAGCGAGACTCTCCAGTAAACTCCGGCCCGTTGAAGAACCTTAGGAATGGACGCCTCGTCCGTCCGTTTCTAATCGTTTTTGTTTTGAAGCTCACGCTACCGGGGTAAACCCATCGGTCTCTCTACAAAGTAGCCATCATCGCTCCGCGTGATGAGCCTACTGAGAACAAGCGTCTGAGTCAGTGCGAGCCGAACTCGTAAGGCTCGTCACGCGGAGCGATGACGGCTACTTTTTGCGGGCCTTCACGAGTTGTGTCGAGACCAATGGGTTAGGCCGAACGCGCCGAGTTTCAAAACAAAGCCTCGCTTTCGCTCGGACGAGGCGTCCAAGCTACGCTTTTCCACACGTCGATGAAACGACGGACTGCGGCGAATGCCACGGAGTTTTGCGACATGCCCAACGTGAATCTCTCCTGTTTCCTCCTGAGCTACCTTGTGGCGTTTGGCTTGGATGTCGCTCGCCTGCGGTCGAAGTCGGCGTGGAGTCGCTGGGTGGCGATTCTGTTTGGCGGGGCGGGGCTGCTCGCCCACACGCTCTATCTGTTGTTGCGATCGAGTCAGTCACAACTGCCGCCGCTGCTCAGTTCGGCTCACGATTGGTTGCTGGTACTGGCGTGGCTCGCGGTGTTGACGCATCTGTTTGTCTCACTGCTGGACGCGACCATTGCCTCGGGACTCGTGGTCTGGCCGATCGTGCTGGCGCTGGTCGGAGCGTCGCACTTCGTTACGTCGTCATCGAGCCAAGTCCTCGACTTTCATCGCGGGTGGAAGATGTTGCACGCGGCGATGCTCGTGCTGGGAACTGCCACCATTCTGCTGGGTCTCGTGCTGAGTCTGCTTTACCTGTGGCAGCACCGCCGTTTGAAGGGCGGTCAAATGCGGAACAGCGGACTGACGCTGCCCAGTCTCGAACGGTTGGAGCGATTCAACCGTTGGTCGATCCTCGTTTCGGTTCCGTTGCTGACGTTTGGCGTCGCGACGGGAGTGCTGTTGTCCTTCCTCAATCACGACGACGCCCGCCTCGCATGGGCTGACCCGGTGGTTCTGGGAGGCAGCGTGATGTGGCTGTTGATGTGTGGTCTGTTCGCCTGGTTGCTGACGGGGAAACGAACCCCCGGCCGACAAGTCGCGTGGTTGACGGCATGGTCGGGCGGGTTCCTGCTGTTCATGATGGTCGGCCTGCAAGTGCTGACCGAAGTGACGCGGATGCCGTCGCTGCACGGGACCGGTGCTAAGCCGCAAGTTCGTCCGACATCGAAATAGTCTGCTTCTGATGACTCACTCCACGCCCAGAGAATTTTCTCAGTGAACCTGCTCGCTCTGTATTGCACTCACCAAACAACACCACTCGCCATTCGTGAGCGGTTGGCGTTTGCATCGCGCGAGCAACTCGCGAAAGCGTACGCCGAACTCCGGCGACGCTGCCCCGAATCGGAAGCGGTGATTCTCTCGACCTGCAACCGAGTCGAACTCTATCTCGCACAGCCGGGTGACGACGCCGATCAGACGCACCAGCAGCTCGCACAGTTCTTGTCCGAGTTCCACGCGGTGCCGCTCGACGAATTCGTGGGTGAGCTGCGAGCGGACTCGGGTTCGGAAGCGGTGCGGCATTTGTTCGAGGTCATCTCGTCGCTCGACAGCATGGTTCTCGGTGAGCCACAGATCGTGAATCAGGTGAAGGAGGCATATCGCGCGGCGGAGGAACACGGTGCGTGCGGGCCGCTCGTCCATTCGCTGTTTCAAGGCGCGATCCATGTCTCGGGGCGTGTTCGCACGGAGACGAAGTTGTCCGAGGGACGAGTCTCGATCGCCAGCGTCGCGGTCGGAGATTTTGCCAAGAGCATCTTCGATCACTTCGAGGATAAGTTGGTGCTCATCATCGGTGCCGGGGAAATGGCCGAGGAAACGTTGCGGTATCTGAAGGACGAGGGCGTGCGCGAGATCGTCGTGATCAACCGCAACCCCGAACGAGCGGAGCGGCTCGCGCGGGAATGGAGCGGCCGCGCGGAACCGTGGGCGGACCTCGACCACTGGCTCGGCCAAGCCGATGTCATTGTCAGCACGACCGGTGCTGAGCGGCCAATCATTGGCGCGGCTCGGTTTCGCAAGGCCCGCGCGGCGGCGGCGGCGGTCGGTCGCACGGCGTTCATTCTCGATCTCGGAGCGCCTCGCGATTTTGAACCGGCCGTCGGCAACCTCGACGACGTGTTTCTGTACGACATCGACAGCCTGCGTCGCACATGCGACGAGCATCGTCACGCGCGGTCGCGCGAGATCGAAACCGCACGGAAGATCATTGCCGAGGAACAGTCCGAATTCATGGCGGAGTTCCATCGTCGCGCGAGTGGTGATGTGGTCTCGCGCCTGATGCAGGACTGGCACGGCGTCAGCAAGTCGGAACTCGACCGCTTGTTCGCCAAGCAGCCGCATCTGACCGCTCACGACCGCGACGCGATCGAACGGACCGTCGAACGGATCGTCAACAAACTGCTTCATCCGCCGCTCGAAACGTTGAAGCACGAATCCCGCCAAGGCGAACCTCACGGGTTGATCGACGCACTCAAACGCCTGTTTCGGTTGGATGGCTGATTGCGGCGAATGGCCAACTCGATGCGGCCCGAACATATCAACCCGAAGCGTGAGCTACCTGTTGAAAAACGATTGCCGGGAGGGCGAGGCTCCCGCCGAGCCGCAAGTAACAAGCGATATTCCACACGCATTCGGCTCGGCAGGAGCCTCGCCGTCCCTTTTTCAACATGCGGTGAGTATGGGACGAATTTGAACGACCGACCCCAGAACTTACGCGACACATCCTCCACTCTCTTTCAATCAGAACGCCATGCCTGAACTTATCCGTCCATTGAATCGAACTCATCTCCCGCGCCTGGCCGTCATCGACTTCGATGGCACGCTCAGCCTGATCCGGTCGGGCTGGGTCGAGATCATGGTCGATCTCATGGTGGACGTGCTGCAACCGCTTCCGGGGACGACCGAGTCCGATGCGGAATTGGCCGCGTACGTCACGAACTTCGTGCTGAATCTCAACGGTCGGCCGACGATCTACCAGATGGATTATTTCGTCGAAGAGGCCACGCGACGCGGTGGCCACCCGCTTCCGGCCGAGACCTACAAGCAGCAGTTTCTCGACGGGCTGTTTGCCAAGTCAAACCGCCGCATCGCCGCGTTGCAGGCGGGACAAGTCACGACCGACGACCTGCTCGTCCCCGGTACGCGAGCCATGTTGGACGACCTGCAAGCGCGCGGCATCCATCTCACGTTGGCGAGCGGCACGGCGGTGAAGAACGTCCGCCACGAAGCGGCCTTGCTAGAAATCGACCACTATTTTGAAGGTCGCATCTTTGGGCCGGACGACGATCCGCGTGAGTTCTCGAAACTGGCCGTCATGCAACAGATGCTCGCCGAAACGAAAGCGGATGGTGCCGCGCTGCTCGGGTTCGGAGACGGCTTTGTCGAGATCGAGAACATCAAACAACTCGGCGGCGTGGCGATCGGAGTGGCCAGCGATGAAGAGCATCGCAGCGGTCGCGTGGAAGAGTGGAAGCGAACGCGTCTGATTCAAGCCGGAGCCGATGCCATCGTCCCCGACTATGCTCGCTGGCCCGCACTGGCCGCGCAGTTGTGGGGTGAATAACGCGAGCCAGACCTCGCACGGTCCTTGATGAGACTTCTGAGCGGGGCGGCGTAAGCCCCCTGTTTCTTGCGCGTAAGCCCATTTTCAAAGAGTCAGGGGGCTTACGCCGCCCCGCTCAGAAACCTCTCGCTCTCCGCCGTGCGAGGTATAGCCAAGGTCCCAGCGTTGGTCGTGTGCGGAATCGACATTCGTCTGGACGATCCGTGAGTCGGTCGTCACAGTACCGCGTCATTGTTTCATCCGGCTGAACTGCGGTGGCCCGGTCGCCTTGATGGGGAATTGCATGGATCACGTTCCCACCTCCATTCGTACGCCTGCTCGGTCGTTGTTGACTCGTTGGCGACTCGTTGTGCTGTCGTTGTTGGCGATGAGTGTCGTCGGATACACGGCATTCACGTACACCGCGTTTGGTCAGTTTCGACGCGAGGCGAAAGGAAGTGTGGCGGGGTTCCGCGTCGTGGCGGAGTACCCACATGATGCGTCCGCCTTCACGCAAGGTTTGGTCTTCACCGACGGACGCTTGTACGAAGGAACCGGCAAGAAAGGGGAGTCGTCTCTCCGCCGAGTCGAACTCAAGACGGGTCGCATCGAGCAGATCGTCCCGTTGGATTCGGCTTTGTTTGGCGAGGGAATTACGGTTCTCGACGGCAAGGTTTTTCAACTGACTTGGCAGAACCGACTGGGGATCATCTACGACCAGAAGACGTTCGATTCGCTCGGAACGTTCCGCTACACGGGCGAAGGCTGGGGACTGACTCACGATGGCAAGCGGCTGATCCTGAGCGACGGCACATCCACGCTTCGGTTTCTCGACACGAAGTCGTTTGAGGTCGTCAAACGGATCAAGGTGAGGGCGTCGAATGGTCCCGTCGATCAACTCAACGAACTGGAATTCCGCAAAGGCGAAATTCTGGCCAACGTCTGGCACACAAACCGCATCGCTCGCATCGCGCCCGAAAGCGGTGAAGTGCTCGGATGGATTGATCTCACTGGCCTCTATCCCGAACGGCAACGTCAGAACCGCGAAGATGTCCTGAACGGCATCGCCTACGACGAAGCCAACGACCGCCTCTTCGTGACCGGTAAGAATTGGCCGAAGATTTACGAGATCGAAGTCGTGCCACAGAAGTGATGCGCGGGTGCTGTCGTTAACTTGGTGGTCCCCCAACCAAGCCCTGTGAAACAGGGACTTCTGAGAAGGTAGCCCTGTCGCTCAGCGACAGGAGGCGCGATGAACGGGGACCGTCAATCTGTCGAATCGCCTCCAATGAGCGACGAACGCCTGTCTGCGATCCCGCTTCCTGTCGCGGAGCGACAGGGCTACCACCATTGAACGATGACACCAGTGAGGCTCCGCCGCTCGACGAGTCGGATGAATTTCCCGACCTCTTGAGATACTCTGTCGGCCCGCCATACAGCGGGTCGCCGTGTGCGATTCGTCTCACCCGCATGAGCCTCATCTTCAGGAAAGCCGCCTCCGTGTTCGACATTCCCGTGCTTCGCTTTGGTCAGGTTTACGAGTCGATGGAAAAGCAGCCGGTCGTTCATTTCGACACCGGCGAGGAACTCGCCCGACTGCATCAGGCGACCGGCGCGATGGTCAAGCTGGACCTGAAGAAATCGCAGAAAGCGCGTGAGGCCCTGCGAGCCATTCCGATCGCGAAGCTGATCGAAATCTGCAAGCACGCGGCCGAGTTCTATCTGAACGACACGCTGCCGATGGGAAGCGGCTCGCTGACGCCCGCCGAGTTCTGCCGGATGCAATCGGCCACGACCGGTCTCCCCGAACACATGTGCGCGACGAACATGCGCAAGAACGCGTTCGTCCTGTCTCACATGGACGAAGTGCTGGACGCGCTGACGCGCGGGCTGCCGTATGAAGTTCTCGAACGTGGCTACGGGAAAGAGTCGCGCGGTGTAATGGTCTCGTATCAAGCGAATTCACCCGTGTTTGGGATGGTCCTGCCGAACAACTCGCCTGGCGTTCACACGCTGTGGCTCCCCGCTTTGCCGATGCAAATTGGCCTGTGCATCAAGCCGGGTTCGCAAGAGTTCTGGACGCCGTACCGCATCACGGAAGCGTTCTTCAAAGCGGGCCTGCCACGCGAAGCGATCTCGATCTATCCGGGTGGCCACGATGTCGGTGGCGCGGTGATGACCGACTGCCAACGCGCGATGATCTTCGGCGGACAAGCGACCGTCGATCAGCACGCGGGGAATCCGAGAATCTCCGTGCATGGTCCAGGGTTCTCGAAGATCGTGCTGGGCGACGATGTGGTTGATCGGTGGGAAGACTATCTCGATCTGATGGTCGATAGCATCTTCTTGAACAGCGGACGAAGCTGCATCAACGCGAGCGGTGTTTGGGCCAGTCGCCACACTTGCGAGATCGCCGACGCGCTCGCTCAGCGTCTCGGCTCGATTGCTCCTCTCCCGCCGAGCGATCCCAAGTCACCGTTGGCCGCCTTCACCACGGCGGGCGTGGCCGATGCCATGAACGCCCAGATTGACGAAGGTTGTCAGGCCGAGGGCGTGACCGAAATGACGGCCAAGTATCGCGGCGGCGATCGCCTCGTGAAGCAGGCCCGCTGCGACTACCTGCGACCGACGATCATCCATTGCTCCGGCCCCGATGTCCCGCTGGCGAACACCGAGTACATGTTCCCGTTCGCTTCGGTCGTCGAGTGTCCTCAAAACAAGATGGTCGCCGCGATGAAGCAGACGTTGGTCTGCACGGCACTCACCGACGATGCGAAGTTCAAGCAGCAGTTGCTCGACGCGACCAGCATCGATCGCCTGAACATCGGCACGGTGAAGACGCTGCAACTCAACTGGCTGCAGCCGCACGAAGGAAACATCGTGGACTTCCTCTTCCGCGCCCGCGCCTTCCAAGACAGCCCACCACCAGCGCATTGAAATGGCTGACGCAGAAGTCCGGCTTAGCAGCCTGTTGAAAAAAGTAACTTGGACGCCCTCGTCCGAGTCTTTTCTCGTTGGAAACGGACGGACGAGGGCGTCCATCCTACGATTTTCGACAGGCTGTTAGCCTTGTTAGCCGGACTTCAAGACCGTTCGCACATCCCGATCCTTCGAGGCTTTCACCATGCCGCGTTATCTGGCCGTACTGTTCATCGCCGTCGCGTCCGTTCCCGCATGGGCCGCTCCGCAGCGGAACGTGATCGTCATTGTCGCCGATGATTTGGGGAAGCAGCTCGGTTGTTATGGCGACAAGCTCGCGAAGACACCGAACGTGGACCGACTCGCGGCGGCGGGCGTTCGTTTCAACCAGGCTTACTGCACGACCGCCAGTTGCAGCGCGAGTCGCTCGGTTCTGATGAGCGGCCTGCACAACCATGCGACCGGCCATTACGGACACGCTCACGGCTCCGGCCACTTCAGCACGTATGAATCTGTCCGATCGCTCCCCGTCATGCTCGGTGATGCGGGCTATCGGACGTGTCTCATTGGCAAGTACCACCTCGCCCCCGAGTACACCTACAAGTTCGAGACACAGCGACAAGAGGGAACACAAGGGGCACGCAACACCGTGCGGATGGCTCAGAACGCGAAGGCTTGGATTGCCGAGAACGATCAGAAACCATTTTTCCTCTACTTCTGTCCGACCGACCCGCATCGTCACGGTCCAGACTCGTTCGCCAATCATCCCGATCAGCCGGACTTCTATCCCGGCATCCAACCGACAGTCTTTCGTCCAGAAGAGATGAACGTCCCGGCATGGCTTCCCGACAAACCCGAAGTACGCCAAGAGTTGGTCGAGTATTACCAGTCGATCGCGCGCCTGGATGTCGGGATCGGCACGTTGCTCGACGGACTGAAAGAGACCGGCCATTGGGACGACACGCTGGTGATGTTCCTCAGCGACAACGGCCCGCCGTTTCCGGGGGCCAAGACGACGCACTACGAGCCGGGCACCAACCTGCCGCTGATCGTGCGCGATCCCCGTTTGAAGACCCAAGGCGGAACGAACGAAGCCCTCGTGACGTGGGTCGATGTGATGCCGACGGTTCTCGATTATTGCGGCGTCGCACCGAAGGGACTCGGCCCGGTCCGCATGTCCGAAAACATCGGTCGGCCTCCCATCGCCGGTGAGGGCAAGAAGCCGAACGCGCCGAAAGAGGTGGGCGAACTGAAGCCCTACAAACTTCACGGCCGCTCGTTCCTGAATGTCCTCGATCAAGAGCGGCCTGCGGGCTGGGACGAAGCGTTCTCATCGCACACGTTCCACGAAGTCACGATGTACTACCCGATGCGCACGGTGCGGAGTGGCAAGTACAAACTGATCTTCAACATCGCCAACCCGCTCCCGTACCCGTTCGCCTCGGACCTGTTCGCGTCTCCGACTTGGCAGGCCGTTCTCAAACGAAACGACGAGTACGAGCTGTACGGCCAACGCTCGGTCAAAGCCTACCTGCACCGACCGCGCTTCGAGTTGTTCGATTTGGAAGCCGATCCGCACGAGACCAAGAACCTCGCCGAAGACCCCGCTCACAAGTCGACGTTTGAAACGCTGCAAGCCAAGCTCAAGAAATGGCAGGAGTCCACGAACGACCCGTGGGACACGAAATGGGCCTATGAGTGAACCACAGAACTCCGACCCGAGGCGTGATCGACGCGAACGAGTTGCCGTCATCGCTGCCATCGCCACGTTGATCGTGGGATCGATTCCCTTTGGTGTCATCTTTGCTCTGACTACACGCAAAGGGGTTTGGGAGTGCGTCGCGTACTCTTTTGTGGAACTGACATTACTCGCCTTCCCCTTGGGGATTTACTGCGGCCAGCTCGGGACTTGGCTGACGCGACACTCCACAATCGACAGTCGCCTGATGTCGTGCTCGCTGGCCGCACTGCTGGAATTCACTGTCTTGGGGTGGTTGATCGTGATTTACGCACCCACGTGAGCGATGCGTCCGCTCGCCAAACAAAAATTATTCATACAGGAGATACCACCGTGATTGATCGACTGCCGCACCGAGTCTGCCTCGGCTGGATGAGCCTGCTGTTACTCAGTGCCTCGACTTTGTTCGCTGCCGATGCGGCTCCCGTCTTTGAATTGAAGGACGGCGACCGTGTGGTGACGCTTGGCGGGACGTTTGTCGAGCGGGAAGGGCAGTTCGGGTACATCGAGTCAGTCTTCACGCTCGCGGTGCCGGATCGAAAGGTCACGTTTCGGAACCTCGGTTGGAGCGGCGACACGGTCTGGGCCGAATCGCGCGGGATCTTCGATCCGGCTCAGGTGGGCTACAGCCGAATGCTCGCGTTGGTCAGGGAACTCAAGCCGACTCTGATCGTCTTCGGCTATGGCCAGAACGAGTCGTTCGCGGGCGACGCGGGTCTCGAACCGTTCGTCAGGCAGTTTGAAAAGCTGTGCGACGATGTGAAGCCGACCGGCGCGCGGCTGGCCTTCCTCACACCGCACAAGTTTGAGAAGCCTCGCGCGCCGCTGCCCGATGCGAGCAAACACAACGCGATGCTCGGAAAGTATGCCGACGCGATCAGGCAGCTCGCGGCAAGACGCTCGACCCCGGTGCTCGATCTGTATGCGTTGGAGCTGCCATCACAGAGCCTCACCGAAAACGGAATGCACTTCGGACCGAACGGCTACGCGGCGGTTGCTCAGGCCGTGCAGTCTCACTTGAAACTGACCAACGGCGGCAAGACGTCTCAGCAGGAGGAGGCCATCCGCCGGAAGATCGTCGAGAAGAACATGCTCTTCTTCCACCGCTGGCGTCCGCAAAACATCACGTACCTGACCGGCTTCCGCAAACACGAACAGGGCAACAACGCCGTCGAGATCGCCCAGTTCGACCCGCTCGTCGAACAGATCGAGGTCGAGATCGACGCGATGAAAAAGCCTTGAACAACGAAACACTCGAAAGACACGAAAAGTAGAGTGAAGTCAGCAACAGTCACATTGAATCAAAACGGATCCCCCCGCCTGTCTCTCTTCAATCCGGCCCTTCCTTTCGCGTGTTGGTAGTGTCCTAACTTGAAATTCTGGATTGGTCACGAATCATGGCTTGAGTGAATCGCGAACTCCACACTTTGAAGACACCGACACCGCCCTGAGGTCGCCATCCTTCGGCGATTGCAGCATTCACAAGCGCGATGAACGCTTTAAGTTCGCCATGTTCAATAACCGTGTATTCCATGTCGTGTTCCCATTTTGGCTGTGCATGAATCCGAACAAACCCCAGCTTATCGCCGGGGCCGTTCTCGTTTGCAATCTCGGCCCCCGATTTCAAATTAGGACACTACCCGCGTATTTCGTGGTTCCTTCTCTTCTGATTTTCTCTTCACGAGTTTCGTTATGAATCTGAATCTTTGGTCGCGTTGGAGCCTTTTGGTTTTGGGTTGGCTCGCCTCGGAGCAGGTGGCGTGGGCTCAGCGGGAGTTGAAGGACATTCCGATTCCTGATGCCGAAGAGGAACGCAAGACGTTTGTGCTGCCCGAGGGGTTTGAAGTCAATTTGTTTGCGGCCGATCCGGGGATTCACAAGCCGATTCAGATGAACTTCGATCCGCAGGGGCGGCTGTGGATCGCGGCCTCCGAGGTCTATCCGCAGATCGCGCCGGGGCAGAAGCCGACCGACAAGATTCTGATTCTGGAGGACACCGACGGCGACGGTGTTTCGGACAAGACGACCGTGTTCGCCGATGGCTTACTCATTCCGACGGGCGTTGAGCCGGGAGACGGCGGCGCGTACGTGGCCAATTCGACCGAGGTGCTGCATCTCAAGGACACAGATGGCGACGGCAAGGCCGATCAGTCGCGGATTGTGCTCAGCGGGTTCGGCACCGAGGACACGCACCACATTCTCCACACGTTTCGTTGGGGAATGGACGGGCAGCTCTACATGAACCAGTCGATCTACATTCACAGCCACATCGAAACACCGTATGGCGTGCGGCGGCTGAATGCGGGCGGCATCTGGCAGTTCCGGCCCGAGACCATGCGGCTGGAAGTCTTCGCGCGCGGGTGGGTCAACACGTGGGGACACACGTTCGATCGTTGGGGCCAATCGTTCGCGACGGACGGTGCGGGCGGAGAAGGGATCAACTACGTCGTGCCGGGTGCGTCGTACCCGGCCGTGTTTGGAGTCCCTCGGATTCTGCATGGCCTGAACCCTGGCAGTCCGAAGTACTGCGGACTCGAAATGGTGGACGGACGGCATCTGCCCGACGATTGGCAGGGCAACCTCATCACGCACGATTTTCGAGGCCATCGCGTCTGCCGGTTCGTGCTGAGCGAAGACGGTTCCGGGTTCGCGGCGCGTCAGCAGCAAGACCTCATCAGCAGCAACCACGTCGCGTTTCGACCGGTCGACGTGAAGCAAGGACCGGACGGAGCGATCTACATCGCCGACTGGTACAACCCGATCATCCAACACGGTGAGGTTGATTTCCGCGATCCTCGTCGAGACCACACGCACGGCCGCATCTGGCGCGTGACAGCGAAGGGCCGCAAGCCGCTCGCCAAGCCGAAGCTGGTCGGAGCCGATGTCGCGTCGCTGTTGAGCTCACTCAAGTCGCCCGAGACCTTCGAGCGTCAACATGCGAAGCGCGTCTTGAAGGAGATGGGAGCCGACAAGGTTTTGCAGCCGCTCACCACGTGGGTCGCGCAGCTCGATCCGAACGATCCGCAGTTCGAGCATCATCGGTTGGAAGGACTCTGGATGTTCCAGAGCCTCGACGTTCCAAATGTTTCGTTACTCGAAGCCGTGTTGAAATCGAAGACGCCTCAGGCGCGAGCGGCCGGTGTGCGCGTGATCGCTCAATGGTTTGGAGTGGCCGTTGGTGCGAATGGAGATCAGAAGAACCCCTCACCCCCGGCCCCTCTCCCCGCAAGGCCGGGGCGAGGGGAGGAAGTGGTCGAGCCAAGAGTAGTTCCCGGTCAATCGGCTAAGGCCCTCGCGTGGCTCGAAGCCGCCGTGGCTGATGAGCATCCGCGTGTGAGACTGGAAGCGGTGCGAGCACTCGCCGAATTTCAACAGTTTGACGCAGCGAAGCTCGCGTTGAGAGCTGTTGATAAACCGCTCGATCAGTTCCTTGATTACGCCTTGTGGCAGACGAGCCGTGAGTTGTCATCGGTCTGGTTGCCCGAGGTCGTTGCTGGCCGGTTCGACTTCGAAGGGAAGATGCCGCGTCTGCTGTTCGCGATCCGTTCGGCTGAGGCCTCGCCCGCAGTGTCTGTTCTGGTCGCAAAGTGGAAGAGCGGAGAAGTTCTCCCCGAAGACGGGATCGCTGCGGTCGAGACGATCGCGCAACTGGGCGATCCCGAACACCTACGGTTCGTGTTTGACAAAGTCACGTCGAACGACGCGGTTCCCAATACGGCGGCTTTGATGCTGCGGACGCTGGCTGAGGCGAAACGCAAGCGAAATGTGCAACCTGCTGGAGACCTCGGCTCGCTGGTGAATGCCATCAAGTCACCAGATGCCAGGCTGCAACTGGCGGCGGTCGATTGCATCGGAGTCTGGAAAGTCGAATCGTTTCGCGAACCGCTCGCCGTACTGGTGAGCGATCCACAAGCGAGCGCTCCAGCGCGGTTAGCGGCCATTCAAGGAGTGGCCCAGCTTGGTGGAGGGGCCAGCAAACAACTGCTCGCTCAGTTGGCTGGGTCGAACGACGCCGAGTCAATTCGCGCGGCTGCGGTCACGTCGCTCATTCCGCTCGACACGAGCCATGCCGCGAAGCTGGCGATCGCTTGGCTGGCGTCGTCCAAAGAGATCGGCCAACAGGGCGCGGTCATCAACGCGTTCCTGCAACACAAAGGGGGGCCGGATGTGCTGGCGTCGGCTCTCGCCGATCAAAAACTTCCCGAAGATGCGGCCAAGGTCGCGTTGAGGATCATCACCGGTTCGGGCCGACAAGAACCGAAGCTGACCGACGCGCTGAGCAAAGCGGGCGGCATCACCAACACGCCGAAGAAGCTCTCGAAGGTCGAGATGGAAGCGCTCGTCAACACGATCAAGGATCAGGGGAACGCGGCTCACGGCGAACGCATCTTCCGTCGCGCCGAATTGAACTGTCTCAAGTGTCATGCGGTCGGCGGCGCGGGTGGCAAGGTTGGACCGGACCTCGTCAGCGTTGGTTCGAGTGCCCAAGTCGATTACCTCGTCGATTCGATTCTCGACCCGAGCAAGAACGTGAAGGAGGGCTTTCAATCGCTAGTCGTCGCCACGAACCAAGGCAAGGTGCTGACCGGCATCAAGCTCCGGCAGACTGATACCGAACTGCTGCTGCGTGACGCCGAGGACAAAGAGTTCGGCGTGCCGCTGAAAGACATCGACGAACAGTCGAACGGATCGTCTCTCATGCCGGTCGGCCTTGTGGACAAGCTGACCAAGTCCGAACTGATCGACCTCGTCCGGTTCATGAGCGAACTCGGCAAGCCCGGCCCGTATGCGGCGAGTACCGCGCGAGTCGCTCGCCGTTGGGAGACACTCCAGCCGACTGAAGAGTCCTACCGCCGACTGACTCGCACCAGCGAAACCCAAACCGTCGCTGACGACACCGGTGTGAACTGGCTCCCCGTCTACAGCACGGTCGCCGGAACGCTGCCCACACACGACATCCTCGACTTCACCTTCCAACGCAAACTGGAAGGGACGACACGCAAGATCGGCTATGTCCGAACGACGATCAACGTCACCACCGCCGGGCCGGTCGGAGTGATGCTCAATAAGTCTGACGGCCTCTTCGTCTGGATCGACGGCAAGCAGATCGACCCCGCAACCAAACTGACGCTGCCACTCGAAGTTGGCCCGCACAAGTTGACGTTCGCGGTCGATCTCCAATCGCGAACGGAACCACTGCGGGGCGAGTTGATCGACGTGGCTGGCTCCGCCGCGCAGGCTCAGTTCGGGAGTGGCAAATAGCGTGGCGACCGGTCTCCTCATAATTCTGCCGACACATGATTTGGCTAAAGGCTCAGACTGAATGATGTGAAGGCAAAATGATGAAGAGGAACGACGTGCTGACAGAAGTGGTGAGCCGGGCGGCGTCAGCCCTCGGACTCCTGTCATTGCAGCTAAGAATCCGGGGGCTGACGCCCAATGGCACTCACATTGAGCGATTTTCGAATTGACGTTCAGTGCGACGTAGCTGAATTCGTGAGAATTCAGCCGGCTCTGACGATCGGCTGAAGTCTGACGACTTCAGCTACACCCCAAAGTGAGTGCCATTGGGCTGACGCCGCCCGGCTCGCCTGATTTCGACTATCTCGAAAACGTTTTGACCGGCCTGGTCGATCAGTGGAGTTCGTGCAGATGCGTCTTGGTTACAACACGAACGGAATGACCGGACACCGGTGGGAGCAGGCGCTCGAGCTGATGCACGAGGCTGGGTATCGGTCGGTCGCCATCACGGTGGACCAGTATTGCCTGAACCCGTTCGCGCCGCAGTTGGCTCGCGAACTGAGTCACATGCAACGGCTCCTTGAGCGGTTTGAGATGACCTCGGTGATCGAGACCGGAGCGCGATTTCTGCTCGACCCCCGCGCGAAGCATGAACCGACGCTCGTCAGTCCGACGGAGGACCAGCGCGCGATCCGGATCGACTTTCTGCGGAAGTGCATCGCGCTAGCCAAGCATCTTGGTTCCGATGCTGTTTCGTTTTGGGCGGGCGTCGTGCGCGACGGAGCATCGCGCGATGTGGCCTTCGATCGACTGGCTGAAGGCGTGCGACAAGTTCTGGACGGGGCCGACGAAATGGGCGTGCGGCTCGCGTTCGAGCCGGAGCCGGGGATGCTTGTCGCCACGTTCGATGACTTTCGCGAGCTGCTCGCGCGAGTCGATGGTCCTCGTTTGGGACTGTGCGTGGACATCGGTCACGTCCATTGCCTCGAACCGCGCCCGATCTCGGAGTACCTGATCGAATGGCGCGACCGGCTGTTCACGATCCACATTGAAGACATGGTCCGCAGCGTTCACGATCATCTGCGGTTTGGTGAAGGGACGATCGACTTCCCGCCCGTCCTGCAGACGCTCAAAGAGATCGGTTATGAAGGTGGCCTGAATGTGGAACTCAGCCGCCATAGCCACATCGCGCCCGAAGTGTTACGCGAGTCGTTCGAGTTTCTGTCACGAGCAAAGCAAGTCCGAAGTGAGAACCCTGTCGTTTAACCGCGTGGGCAACGCCCCGCGCGTCGAGTGATGTCCAACATTGTTTCGTCGCTCGACGCGTTGCCCACGCGGTTAAACGAGGCAAGCGCTCCCGGCCCTATGTTCGTTCTTCCCAACACGCCTTTCAAGAATTGGAGTGACTCATGATTCGACAACTCATCGCGTTGGTGACGGTGGTGGCTCTCGGAACGATTGGCTGGAACGAGCAGATTGATGCGGCAGAGCCGGTTCGCGTCGGCATCTTGGGGATCGATAACTTTGGGTCGGTGGCGTACACGGAGTTTCTGAATCGGCCTCATGCGGAAGGGGTCTTCGAGGGTGTGCGGGTGGTCGCGGCGTATCCGATCGGCAGCGACGACTACCCCGACAGCGACAAGCTCGTGGCGAGTTGGAAGGACCAACTGCTGAAGATGTATCAGTCGCCCAAAGATCCCAAGGACGCGGTGCCGCCGATTGAGATGGTTGGGTCCGTCGAGGCTCTGCTGACGAAGTGCGACGCGGTCATGATCTTCAGCATGGATGGTCGTCTCCATTTGAAGCAGGCCGAAGCGGTGCTCAAGGCGGGCAAGCGACTCTTCATCAGTCGCCCGCTGGCCTCGTCACCCGCCGATGCCGTCGCGATCTTGAAGCTGTCCGAAGCGACGAAGACACCGTGTTGGAGCAGCTCACAACATCGTTACAGCACGGGCTTCAGTGGGATGCGCGATCACCCGGAAGTGGGCCGCGTCATCGGCTGCGATGTCTACGGCGGCTGGACCGTGACTGCTCCCGCAGCCGACCAGTTCACGCGCCCGCTGCACAGCATCGAGACGCTCTACACGATCATGGGGCCGGGTGTGGTCACGGTGTCTTGCACCTCCACGCCGACAGTCGAGTCGATCACGGCGGTCTGGAAGGACGGCCGCGTCGGAACGTATCGAGGGATCAAAGAGGGAGCCGTCAAATACAGCGCGACGGTCTTCGGTGAGAAGGGGGTCTCGACCGCAGGCATCTACGGCCACGGCATCCCCGTGAATGGCGTCGTCCCCACGAACGACAAGTACGTCGGCTACGAAGGGCTGGCGACCGAGATCGCCAAGTTCCTCAAAGGCGGCCCGCCGCCGGTCAGTCCCGCCGAGACATTGGAAATTTTTGCTCTCATCCAAGCGGCCGAGGACAGCAAAGCTCAAGCGGGAGCCGTCGTGCGATTGAAGAGTCTGTGGGAGAACGCCAAACCGTAGCGAGGATCACTTGATGAACCAGGATTCGGTGCGAAACAACTTCCCGCTTTCCTCCCTCCCCTCGGCGGGGAGGGCCGGGGAGGGGGATGGTCAAATCGATTTGCCACTCCTCCCCCCCACCAAAACCACACCCCCCAGAGGGGGGG
>JAYTQJ010000775.1:0-5998 GCA_043746775.1 Schlesneria sp. | reverse complement strand
TGCCGAGCCGTGTATTGTCCGCGAGCGGCTCGGCAGGAGCCTCGCCCTCCCAGTTCTGGGATAGGCATTTCGTTTTCTCGCGTACAGCATCATTCCGGTGGCGGAGTGACTTGCCGCCGTGAGCGGAGTTCTTCGAGCCGCTGTTTCATCTGCTGTTCGTATCCGCGATCGACCGGTTCGTAGTAGCGCGCCTCGACGCCGAGATAGTCCTGCGCCACCCAACCGTCGGCTGCGTCGTGAGGGTATTCGTAGCCGTCGCCGTGACCGAGTCGTTTCGCGCCCGAGTAGTGCCGGTCTCGCAAATGGACGGGGACCGGCAGAGTGCGTTGGTGCTTCACGTCGTCCATCGCGGCGTCGATCGCCTTGTAGGCGGCGTTCGACTTCGGCGCGAGAGCCAAATACGTCACTGCTTGAGCTAGCGGGATGCGGCACTCGGGGAGACCGATGAACTCGGTCGCGGCGGCGGCGGCCTGCGCGAGGATCAGTCCTTGCGGGTCCGCGTTGCCGATGTCTTCCGCCGCCGAGATCACGATGCGCCGTGCGAGAAACCGGGGGTCTTCGCCCGCCGCGAGCATCCGTGCCATCCAATAGATCGCCGCATCGGGGTCGCTCCCGCGAATGCTTTTGATGAGCGCACTCGCCGCGTCGTAATGCTCGTCGCCATCGGCGTCGTAGCGGATCGACTTCTTTTGAATCGACTCTTCCGCTGTCGCCAAGTCGAGCGTCCTGTTGTTGTCTGCCAACGACAGCACGCCGATCTCCAACGCAGACAGCGCGCGGCGCGCATCTCCGTCGCAGATCGTGGCGAGGAACTGAATCGCCTCGGGTGTGACGGTGACTTTGTGCTGCCCAAGTCCTCGAACCGAGTCCTTCAGCGCGCGATGCAGCAGCGCCACGATGTCGTCCACCGTGAGCGGTTGCAGTTCAAAGATTTGGCTGCGACTGAGCAGCGGCGAGATCAACGCGAAGAACGGATTTGCCGTTGTCGCCGCCACGAGCGCCACGATCCCCTCTTCGACATCGGGAAGCAGGACGTTTTGCTGTTGCTTGTTGAAATGATGCAACTCGTCGATGAACAGCACCGTCCGTTGGCCACCGGACGCGATGTCGTCCCGCGCCCGATCGAGAACTTCACGCAGTTCCTTCACGCCGGACGCTGCCGCATTGAGGGATCGAAACGTGCGCTGAGTGTGCTTCGCAATCAGTTCGGCTAGCGAGGTCTTGCCGGTTCCCGGTGGTCCGTAGAAGACCACGGAACTGACGCGGTCAGACTCCAGCAGTCGCCGCAGCAGTTTGCCAGGACCGAGAAAGTGCTGCTGGCCAACGAACTCGTCGAGTGAGCGCGGTCTCATACGAGCCGCCAGCGGACGGACGGCCTCACGATGCTCCGCTTCCAGCCGGTCGAACAGAGCCATGAATGCACGGGCCTCGCAGAAATATCGTCTGTCTGTCACTCGAAGGGGCGACGAATCGCCAACAGCCCGAGCCGACTGGTCCCGCGCGTGATCGCGCGAGAGAAGAAGAAAAGGAAACCTCCGCCTGTGCCGGTCGAGACCGCTGTTTATAAACCCGGAAGTCCAGGGGGAAGCCGCCAACCTAGGTTGCGTCATCCGGACCAGCCGAAGCCAAATCGCGGACAGACACGCGGCCAAATCAAGCTAGCTTCCATAAACGTATTTGTAGGGTTAACGCACTTGTTCCGTATCGAACACCGCAGAGGTTCCTTGGACTCAATGAATCCGGGTCGGATGCTAGCGTGGCTCTGAGGCACATTCAAGAAGTGGTTGGAACCTCCGCAGGACCATCTTATTTGAATCTGGAAAATGGGGAGCTCCGGAACCGTGGCACGCTTAAAAATTGACAAAGGCGATGGCCCAAGAATCCGTCGCAGGGCAACAGTGCCGCAGAGCCGGTTTCACCGGCGTTCTTCGGCCAGCCAGCCCGCACATGCGAGAAGCCGAGTTCGCTCTTGCCGACGCGGAAGAGGTGTTCGATGTTCCCGCGGGTGAACGCGATCCGCAGCAGTCGGTCCAGCAGTATGTGGGGCGGGCGTTCGACACGAAGTATTTCGTTTCTCCGGTCGCCGGGTTGTGAGCCACGATCAGTCAGTAGGTCCGTTCGGTGAGATCGCCGTCTCGCACGAGATGGACTTGTGCGGCCCGCACTGCAGCGCGATCGCGTGATTGTCTCGCCGCAGGATGCGCGGATTCGTGTGGTGGGTTCGACGGATGAAGGCGGCAAGTCCGTACTGAACAGGTTTGCGAACAAGAGCCTGGGCCTTGCCGAGCATCCCACAGTCTTCGCCAGAACGGTTCCAGCGACTGTTCGCCTTAGCAGCCTGGTGAACCGAAAAACGTCTGGTAAGCGTCTCACTTGCCCGTGGAGGCTTTCCGTTTTCTTGAGCCTCAGGCAGAATCAACGGAGGTTGTATGCCTCCGCCCTGTCACGGCCTCACGCGACATTCCAAGGACTTCGACAACGATGCCAAACAAGATTTTGATTGCGACTGCGAAGCTGGTTTTCTGCGCTGGTTTTTTTTTCTGCTCAGCGCAATGGGGGCTCGCGGCCGAACATCCGGACTGGCGTTCGTGGCGCGGGCCGCAGGGGAATGGCAGCATCGAGCAGGGAAGCTATCCCGTCAAATTTGACTCGGAGACGTATCTCTGGCGAACGCTGTTGCCGGGTAAGGGCTGCTCAACACCGATCTTGCTCAATGACAATATCTACCTGACATCTGCGGCCGACGGGAATGACGGGCTGCTGTGTTATGACTCCAAGGGAGTCGAGACATGGCGAGCGGTCTTCGGCAAAGAGAACGCGGGGAAGCATCGCAACGGGTCGGGGAGCAATGCGTCGCCGGTCACCGATGGCAGGGCCGTGTTTGTCTTCTTCAAGAGTGGCACGTTCGCGGCGGTCGAACTCGATGGAAAAGTGCGTTGGAAGACGGACCTCGTCGAGCGGTTCGGTAAGGACACCCTGTTTTGGGATCATGGCACTTCTCCGGTTCTGACCGAGAAGTACGTCATCATGACTCGCATGCACCAGGGCGAGTCATGGCTGGCGGCGTTTGACAAAGCCACCGGCGACATGGCTTGGAAGGTCGCTCGCAATTACTCGACCCCCACCGAAGGCGATCACGGATACTCGACACCCTTGGTCATTCCGCATCAAGGCAAGGAGTCGATCTTGGTGTGGGGGGCTGAACATCTCACGATTCACAACGCGACCGATGGGCAGGTTTCTTGGTCGTGCGGCAACTTCAATCCCGACGCCAACAAGTTGTGGCCAGCGATTGCGACGCCGGTAATCGTCGGGGACATGGTGGTGATCGCGTACGGCCGAAACGATCGAGGCATCCCGCGCCTGCATGGGGTTCGGCTGACGGGGAGCGGAGATGTCACCGCCACCCATCATGTGTGGAAGCGAGACGACGTGGGGACGTTCGTTCCAACACCGGTGGCCTACAAAGGCCGTGTCATTCTGGTCCGTGATCGTGGTGAGGTTGCCTGCATCGATCCCGCCACCGGCAAGACGATCTGGGAAGGGGCGTTCCCAAAACACCGCATGAACTACTACGCCTCGCCGTTGGTCGCCGGGGACAAACTGTTTGCTCCACGCGAGGACGGAACGGTCTTCGTCGCCAGCGTCGCCAACGACAAGTTTGAACTGTTGTCCGAGAACAACATGGCCGAGTCCGTCATCGGCTCACCCGTCCCAGCCTCGAACCGCATTCTGATTCGCGGCGAACAGCATCTGTTTTGCATTGCCTCCGAGTAAGGCAAGCGGCAAGAGTTCATGTACGCGCAACGTAGGATGGACGCCCTCGTCCGTCCGACTCTTCGGGACAAGCTCGGACGGACGAGGGCGTCCATCCTACGGGTCAACTATTTCGTGCCGTTCGCTAATCGTCGTCGCGGTAGCGATCCAACTGCCGTTGTTCGATCATGTGCCGCGTCGATTGCCGACCAATTCTTGAACCTCAAACTTGGGTGAGTTCCATGCGTCCGTTTGTACTTCTCTGTGCCGTTCTGATTGAGGTTGTCGTCGTGACAACGGTCTCGGCCCAAGAGCCGCCGTATGTCAATCTTTTGCCCGCCGATCCGCCGTACTACCGAGTGCGCTACGAAGGCTCATCAACGCCGGGCGAACTGGTCTATCCGGTGAGCTTCACCGTTTGGATTCCGTCGGAGGTTAAGACGCTGCGCGGGTTGATCGTGCATCAGCACGGCTGCGGCGAAGGCTCATGCAAGTCGGGGCAGACCGGTGCGTTTGATTTGCATTGGCAGGCCTTGGCGAAGAAACACGGCTGCGCCTTGATGAGTCCGGTGTATGAGCAGCCTGAGAAAGCCAACTGCCAGTTGTGGTGTGATCCTCGCAACGGCTCGGACGCGGCGTTTCAGAAGTCACTGACCGAGCTGGGGGCGAAGTCGAGTCATCCGGAATTGGCGACCGTGCCGTGGGGCCTCTGGGGACACAGTGGCGGAGGACATTGGGCAGGCGGCATGACGTTGCTGCATCCCGATCGAGTGGCTGCCGCTTGGCTGCGTTCGGGAGTGCCGCCGATCTCCGCCGCCGAAGGGAAGCCTTCGCCTTACAGCATTTCAGACGCCGTCTGCCAAGTGCCGGTCATGGTGAATCTCGGTACGAAAGAAGGGGTCACTGATAAAGAGGGACGCTTCGCCGGAGTATGGCCCGGAAACGAAGCGTTCTTTCTCGCGGTGCGAGCCAAAGGGGGACTCATCGGCGTATCGATCGATCCGTTGTCGAGCCATGACTGTGGCAACCAACGCTACTTGGCGATGCCGTGGTTTGATGCCTGTCTGGCCGCGCGTTTGCCCGCAAAGACCGGAGACCGGCTGAAGCCAATGTCGAGCAACGACGGCTGGCTTGCTCCACTCAATGCCGGTGATGCGAATGTGGTTGCTCCCGTCCCGGCCGCGAAGTTCGCAGGAGCGCTAGAGAAATCCGTGTGGCTGCCGAACGAGTCCGTGTCAATCGCGTGGGTGCAGTACGTCAAAGACTCGGCCGTGACGGACACCACACCTCCGCCTGCTCCGACGAATCTGCGAGTTAATGACAACGTGCTGACTTGGGCCGCCGAAGCCGACCTCGAAAGCGGTCTCGCCAGCTTCGTCATCGAACGTGACGGACAGTTTCTCGCCAACGTCCCCGAGCAAGGCAAGAACTCGTTCGGGCGTCCGATCTTTCAGAACCTCTCTTACAGCGACACCCCCACGCAACCGCTGGTCGAGATGAAGTTCACCGACGCCAAGGCCGAAGCCGGAAAGACTCATCAGTACCGAGTCATCGCCGTCAACACGGTCGGAGTGAAGTCGAAGTAGGCCGCGTTCTGAGTTGACCCGTGAGGTAGGGTGCGTGAAGTCTTCGGAACGCACCATCATCATTGCCAGCCGGCTTGGTGCGTTCCGAAGACTCCAGCGAGGGCTGCGCCTCAGGCCGTAGCCACGCTCGCCAGAGCGTGGGTGATTTCGTACGTGATCCACGCTCTGGCGAGCGTGGGTACAGCCCTCGCCGCCGTTACGAAAAAACCTCAGCCCGATACCAAGGGAGGTATCGGGCTGAGGCGGATGTCATCTCGCTGTCAGAGTGTTGCGATGAGTTGCCGATTGCTCGGTCTCAGTGCATCACTCGGAGATCACGGGTTCTTGCCGGGGAGCTTGCCGTCCTTGATGAGATCGCCGAAGGTCTTGCCTTCGGTGCTGCTCTTCTCGGCTTCGGCCTTCTTGAGAGCGGCCTTGATCTTCTCGACATCGGTCACCTTTGGCTCACCGAGAGCCGCGCCGACAGCCTTGCCGTAGTCGTTTCGCACCTTCTTGTCGCTACCGTGACAAACGCCGCACTTGGCCGTTTCAATCTCAGCCTTGAGGGCTGGATAGGCCGGGGTGAAGCCCTTGTTCAGGTAGTCCGGGCGAGCCTGTGCATCGGCCGTGATCGCCAAGGCAGCAACAACTGCAACCCAAGTCCAAATCTTCCGCAT
>JAYTQJ010000774.1:0-14189 GCA_043746775.1 Schlesneria sp. | reverse complement strand
GCGTGATGAGCCTTGGGGAGTTCAGTGTCTATTTGCAATAGGCTCATCACGCGGAGCGATGATGGCTACTTTGTCGTTCAGCACCTTAACTAACGCCGAACACCATCACGTTCTGCAGGAGTCGAGGACGGCGACGATGGCAACGAGCTTCCCATGGGCGGTGCCCATTGCTGTGCGGGTTCGGCGTTAGCCGTCGCATTGTAGAACGTGACGATCGCTCCCATCTCGGGCTTGAGGAACGTTCCCTCTTCGCCAGCGGGGACGCTCAATCGGACTCGCACCGGGATCGCCCCTTTGGCTCGGTCGGCGATCGGCATCAGGCGCGAGACGACTCCGTCATAGCTTCGCTTCGGAAACGCTTCCGCCCTCACCTTGCAGACCTGGCCTTTGAAGACCTTCGAGATGTCACGCTCTTGAATCGTCAGTTCGACTTCGAGCTTCGACAGGTCGGCCACGTCACACAGACTGAACGAACCGTTGAAGGCGATCGGGTTGACGAGGTTCCCCAGTTCGGCGTTCTTCTTGAGAATGATGCCGCTGATGGGGGACGTGATGATGCAGTTGTCGAGCCGCCATTTGGCTCGTCGCAACTCAGCTTCGATCTGCCGGACTTGGGCCTCGGCCCCGCGCTTCCGCTCGCGACGAGGCCCGTCCACCATGAGTTGGCTCGTCGCGGCCAACTTCTCCACCCGCTGACGCAATGCTTGGTATTGCGATTCAGCCGTCTCGACTTCCTGCGTGGTCGCGATCCCTTTCGCAACCAACTCTTTCTTGCGAGCGAAGTCTTTCTCAGCCTGATCGAGATTGGTCTGAGCCTCCGCGAGATCGGCCTTCGATTGCTTGATCTCATCGGGGCGGCTCCCCTCGCGCAGCTCGGCTAGCGTCTCTTTGGACGCATCGAGTTGGGCCTGCACCCGCTCGAACTCCGCCTGATATTCGGTGTTGTCGAGGACCGCGAGCACGAAGCCTTTCTCGACCCGCTGCCCCGCTTCAAAGTTCAGTTCGAGAACTCGGCCACTGACCTGCGGACTGACGAGAATCTGCTGCTCAGGAATGATGTAGCCTTTGGATTCGAGCGCGATCTCACCGGCAGCGACCGTCTGACCGAAGCCCGTCCCACTCGCGGTCGCTCCGTTGGAGGGTGCCTCTCCCGACTCAGCCGACTTCGCCACTTCGTTCGTCGCGACAGCATCGGCATCCGGATCAACGGGCTTCGGCTGGAGCGGGTTGCCGATCCACAACAGATAGACCACGGCACCCGCCAAGATCAGCGTGAGCAACCACGGCAGAGTGGCTGATCTCGACGAGTCACCACTCTGCGGCGGCAGCCTGAGCGATTGCACGCGATCAGCCAGCGATGACGAGGGTTCAGTCGATGCCACAAGAATCTCTCACGCAGATAATTTCGTCGAACCTGCTGCCGACGCGAAGGGCAAGATGATTACAATTCGCCGCCAAATTGCCAGTCGCCATCGCCTGACGGTCACAGCGTTGATGCCCGATTCATCCTTCAATCACTCTTCGGCCACTGATCCGCTTGGCGACCGTCACGCCAAGATGCGATGTCACCCAGATTCTGTTCCCCGATTCGGAAACAATCGACTCATGAACGACGAAACGTTGCAGCGCATTCAGCAGGTCTACGGGGTCGAGAACTGGTCGGCCGGGTACTTTGATATCAACGCCAAGGGACACATCGTCGTGAGGCCGGGGCGAGGCGATCCTCGATCGGTGGACTTGAAGGAGCTGGTCGATCACCTGCTCACGGACAAGAAGCTGCAACTGCCGCTGCTCATTCGGTTCCCTCAGTTGTTGACCGGGCAGTTGCGAGCGCTGTCGTCTGCGTACCAAGGGGCCATCGCGCAGTACGGGTTCAAGGGGCAGCACTACCCCGTCTATCCAATGAAGGTCAATCCGCGGCGCGAGGTGGTGGAAGAGTTCCTGCGCGACGGTGCGCGCTGTCGAATCGGTCTCGAATGCGGATCGAAAGCGGAGCTGTACGCGGCCATCGCGCAGGATCAAGCTCCCGAGACACTGATGCTCTGCAACGGCTTCAAGGATGAAGTGTTCATCAAGACAGCGTTGCTGGGAGTTCAAGCGGGCAAGCGGGTGACGATCATCGTCGAGAAGCTGAACGAACTGAAAATGGTCGTGAAGCTGGCGAAGGAGACCGGCGTCGCGCCGTGGATCGGGTTGCGAGCCAAGCTCTATTCGCGCGGCTCCGGAAAATGGGCGTCGTCCGGTGGCGAGGCCGCCAAGTTCGGACTGACCACGTCCGAGCTGCTGCAATGCGTCCGGTTGCTCAAGGAAGAGAAACTGGATGGCCAGTTGAAGCTGCTGCACTTTCATATCGGCTCGCAAATCACCGACATCAAACGCGTGAAGAACGCGATGAAAGAGGCGGCGCGCGTGTATGCGAAGCTGCGGCAGATCGGCTGCGGAATTGAGTTCCTCGATATCGGCGGCGGATTGGGTGTCGATTACGACGGTTCGCAAACGCGGTTCGAGTCGAGCGTCAACTACACCGTGCAAGAGTTCGCCAACGATGTCGTCTATGTCATCAAGCATGTCTGCGACGAAGAGAATGTCCCGCACCCGCACCTCGTCACCGAGAGTGGTCGGTTCATGACGGCCTATCACACGGTCTTCATCACCTCGATTCGCGATGAGATCGAAACGTTCGCCGACGACGAACCCGAAGTGACGATCGACGCCGACGATCCGCAGGTCATCACCGAACTGAAGGACCTGTGCGACGGCATCAACGGCAAGAACTACGCCGAGTACTACCACGACGCGCTCGAACATAAGGACGAGTTGCACACGCAGTTCAACCTGGGCCTCATCAGTTTGGAGGACCGAGCAAAGGGCGAAGTCCTCTTCTGGGAAGCGTGTGCCCGCGCCCTCAAGGAGTCCGAAGCCGACAGCTTTCCCGACGATGAGTTCGAGGCGCTCAAGAAGATTCTGGCGCAGAAGTATCTCTGCAACTTCTCACTCTTCCGCTCGGCTCCCGACAGTTGGGCGATCAAGCAGCTCTTCCCGATCTGCCCGATCCATCGCTTGAACGAGGTGCCGACCGACTTCGCGACGCTGGTCGATGTGACCTGCGACAGCGACGGCAAGATCGACAAGTTTGTGGACCTCAAGGACGTGAAGGAGACGCTCGAACTCCACGACTGGAAGGACGGCGAGGACTACTACCTCGGCCTCTTCCTGACGGGTGCCTATCAAGAAGTGATGGGGAGCCACCACAACCTGTTCGGCCATCCGAACGAAGCCCAAGTCGTGATCGACACCGACGGTCGCTACCACGTCACAAAACTCATCCCCGGCAGCCGCATCAACGACATGATGCAGTTCGCCCGCTACGAGAAAACCCAACTCGCTGAGTCCTACCGCAAACAACTGACCGCCCGCGTCGAGGCAGGACAGCTCACCAAGCAACTCGCCGAACAACTCGCTACCGAATACGAAGCGGGAGCCATGCGCGGAACGTACTTGGAGTGACGTCTTAGGAGTTCGGACGAGATGTCTGGGCGCATCGGACGCTTCACACGCTCAGCCTTTCGATCCTCTGAAACAGCGGCGCGGCGGTCCAGTCGAAGAACCATTGGCGGAGGTCAGTCGCGAGTTGTGTGAGGTCCGCGTGGTCGCTTGGTTGCGCGGCGTGTGCGGCGAGGAGTGCCTCGCCGACGGAGTTCCCTCGCTGGAGGGCCGTGAGGAGCGCGAACTGGATTGGTGAGACTTCAAACCGGCGGACGATGAAGTCGCGGCGAGTCACCACCAAGAGCGTCGGTCGTGCGTCGGGGAACGTGGCCTCGGTGTTGTGCCTCACGGCGGTGATGTACTCATGAACCGGGAACGTCAGCGACACCAATCGCACGCACTCGTGCAACACGATCCGTGATTGCGCGAACGGCTCGGGTGTGAGTTCCTCGCAGGGTAAGCCTCCGGCTGGCCCCTCTTCTTTTGGAGCGAGCCAAGGCTGGGTTGTGTCTGCCACCACCGTAGGGTGGGACCAGTGGCGCTTCGCCGCGCCGGCCCACCATGTCATCGCCACGTTTTCCGATGGTGGGCCGGCGCTCGAAGCGAGCTGGTCCCACCCTACGTTGAATCGAGGCTTGGCCTCGTTTTCTGGACCAGCCCCATCAAACACCTCTCCATAGGTCCGCTCCAACCGCGCGAGGTCGATCAGAAAATCAGCGAAGTCGGGCGTGGCCTCTGGGTTCGAGTCTGCTCCGCTTTCCAGCGGCTCGCGTGGCGGGCGCGTCTGCTCCAGATACTCCGGCAGCTTGGCGGCCAAGTGTGTGAGCGTGTCGCTGTGTGACGGATGCTCCAGCAGGTAGCCAAACGCCAGTCCGTCAAACGCCTCGTGTCCGAGAGCCTGCACCATCGCCGGAAACTCCGCCCGCAAGCATTCCAACAGTCGTGCAAAGTAAGCGTTGCCATACACGCGCAAGCGATCGGCACTGCTCAGTCTCTGCGACGGCAGGACGACTTCATCAAGCCGCCTCGCGCCGAGATCAATGACTCCGCGCGATGAGTCACTCGCCACACCCGCCTCAATCCCAGCGGGATGCGTGATGACCGACTGCATCCAGCGTTGGAGTTGATCGAGCGAACGAGGGGCGAGGTTCTGGTCCGGCTTCGTCATTCCGCCTCCGCCACAATGAGATGACTCGGGTGAGGATGCAGCGGCCCCCTGCTCTGCTCGCCCCGTAGCATCATCGCGTCAATCGCTGTCAACTTTTTGGGTGCCACGGTCACGGAGTCCTCGACGTGGCCGTGAGAGAGGCAAGAGCGTGTTCCACCGTCACACGGCCACGTCGAGGACTCCGTGACCGTGGCACCCGACAACTCACAATTCGTGACCGTGATTGAATCGCCGCCCCGTAGGATGGACGGCCCGTCCGTCCGTGTCGAATTCAATCTGACGGACGGACGAGGCGTCCCTCCTACGGAAGGCGGTGATGCGACGAGCGGTGACGCCAGTGACGGCGCGTCGTCGAGGAACCGCTTCGCCCGCAAGACCTCGGCGTGAACGACCGGGAACGCGGGGATGTTGGCGTCCCATTCAAGCAACGTCGAGACGCCGCCCGTCAATTCGTGTGCAACGCGGTATAGCTCCCAAACCGGATCAATGACCGGGCCGTCGTGCGTGTCGATGCAGTGCGTCCCGCAATCGGCATGTCCCGCGAGGTGCATCTGCACGACTCGTTCGTGTGGCAGGCCCTTCAAGAACTCGACCGGATCAAAATCATGATTGAACGCCGAGACATAGACGTTGTTCACGTCGAGCAACAGCCCGCAACCAGTCTCGTCGGCCAGTCGTGCGACGAACTCCCACTCGGTCATCGTCGAGTCAGCAAACGTGACGTAGCTGCTCGGGTTCTCCAAGATGAGCGGCCGCTCTAGGAAGTCCTGCACGATGCGGACTCGCTCGACAACGTGCTTCAACGTCGGCTCGTTGTACGGCAACGGCAACAGGTCGTGCGTGTTGACTCCCGCCACGCCCGTCCAGCAAACGTGGTCCGACACCCACACCGCGCGCGTCGCCTCGGCAAGCAACTTCAGTTTGCGCAGGTACTCCCTATTCAACGGGTCGCTGCTCCCAATCGACAGCGACACACCGTGCATGACAATCGGATATCGCTCGGCAATCTGGTCGAGCACATAACGCGGCCGTCCGCCTGAGTTCATAAAGTTCTCGGAGATGACCTCAAACCAATCGACCGCCGGTTGCTCGCGCAGAATATATTCAAAGTGAACCGACCTCAGCCCGACCCCGAGTCCCAAGTTGGGATACCCGAGTCGCGGCAGCGAAGAATCGTGTGACGGCATGAAACGGCAAATCCTTGGAGCAGGAAAAAAACGCTGGTTTGATGGCGGAGGTGCCTCAGGCATCCAGCGACTGCTTGACCTGCCAGTCCGCCTGCCCCTTACGCATCAAACTTTCGAGGTAGTCGCAGGCATCTTTGAGCGATACGGTCTCGATTCGCGATTCATAGACACGCAGAAAGTTTTCCATGCGGACGCCCAGCCAGTAAGCATCCTTCTCGTTCCGTACCATCCCCACCACAATTTCCTTGGCTCGCTGGAGTGGAGACACCCCAGACGGACCAGATGCCGGAGACTTGGATACTGGGGACTTGTTCGTATTCACGTTCAGGGGATCGGCCATTGCATCAGTCCTTACCTGCGCGGATATCCGGGATAGGCAGCGCGCCGGGATATCCGAGATGGGCAGCGCGCGGGCTAACACGCTACCACACGCAACAGAAAACTCAACGCGGTCGTTGACAACCCACTTACTGAACACCATGTTACGCCGCGTGAAGACCAATTCCGCGTCAGCCGTCTGGCCGAGTTATCCAGCGCGCGGGTCAATTCACTGTTAGCTGCCAAGAACAGATCACGGCGTGTAAGAGACAATGTATCTCCGGTTTAAAACCCGCCTCGACTTTCCGGCGCTCGCGCAGGCGCTTTGCGCGGAACTCACGGAAAGCACGCTCGACTGGGACTCGGAAAACGTTTACGAATGGATGTACGTGGATCTGCCGCAACTCGATTTCTCATTGAATGTATCGCGTGAACACGGTTACGCTGACATCAATGACGAATTGCTCGATCTGAACCAAGACAACGAAGAAAAACTGCGCGAGATCGTCCAGCCAGGCCCAGTCTACGTGTTTGGCTGGAACCGGATTAAGTCAGCCTATGTCGATCAACTCCCCGATTTTCTGCCTTCGCTTGTTGCCGATCGGCTCTCAGTCGATGTGGCTGTTTTCAATCGCAGGATCAATGTGGATGAACCAGATGGGGAACCCGTCATGATTGTCAGCCCAAGACGCCAATCGGGCAGCTAACAACGCGGTCAACCGGAGCCGCCGGTCGCGTCGATTCTTCATTTCAGGGTCACTGGCGGCGGCCCGGTTACCGCGAGCGTTGGGCGGCGAAGTAAGGAATGCACTCGATGCACTACCTCGTTAATGCCTCCGAAGCGCGTTAGATCACCAATGGATTTTCCGAGCAAAGGTACTCAATGAAGACATCGCACATTTACTTTGGATTTGTTACGACTGCGATTCTGTGCATAAATGTCCCTGCATCGGGGCAGACGAAAGAGGAGACAAAGAAGTTCCTCGTCGAGAAATGTGAATCCAAGTGGTCCGACAACGCCGGGAATTACGTGGAATCCGTTTCTTTTGATGGAGACACTTTCGTTATTACTCATAAATGTTACGACAAATCGACTGGTAAGATTAAGAGCTTAATTATTGATACCGGTAAACTCGCGGACCTGAATCCGAATCAAGTAAGCACTGACTATAACGATGCGACAAATTACTCTGATGTTTGGGTTAATGTCACAGGAAAAAAGCAAAAGATTACGCGGAAACATGTTAGCGGATCCACGTCCACGTTCACGCTGAGTGGGGCGTCTGCCTGGGGGCTCGATCAGAGGACTGCCGCTCAGGTCAATAAAGCATTTAGGCACTTGATCACCCTTTGTGACGGAAAGGGTGAGTTGTTTGAGGAGGATACGAAAGAGTCTGATGCCCCAATCCTCGACGTGCAGCGATCATCAAAGAAAACGTCTGGCTCAAATCCGGGAGCGACCAGTACGGCTTCGCCCAGCCCGAAGGCTGGTACGCGTGATTCAAAATCGCGTGCCACCGAGGAAATCAAGGTGACCATACCCAAAACTATCATCCCCAAAGATGCCAAGGTTTCTTGGACTCAGTACGGGCTCAGCGATGCCATCAACACGTCGGCATATTCAAACGCGACTAAGGGCGCAGACGGAAGTTATTCCATCAAGTGCAAGCCAAACCTACCGCTCTGGATCAAAGTGAACGACGGCAAGGCAAAACGCATCGACCTGTCGGACAAGGATAAAACGCTTGATCGCATTCCTTAACAGAGGTGATGTTTCGGAGAGCGGGGTGGACCTGATTGAACTGCAAACAACCAGACGACAGAAGAGAAGAAGAACGCCCAACAAGACGCTCAACCTGACCCAGACAAGCCCGGCGACTCAGGTCGTTCTCGTTCGCCAACGCTACTCGCGCCGGGCTTGTCCGGTCGGGTTAGCTTGGTCGTTCGGCGATCAAACCGCAGAACCGCAATCGAAGTCGGGCCGGTTCGATACGGTGACACGGCTTCGGGACACATCGCGATCTGAAATGACGCCCACCGGATTGCTGACCGCGCCGCTTGTCTGAACTCGACACAGCAGGCTCGATTCGCTCCCTTTCGTTGCGGCCCGCGTGTAGACTCTCGCCCGTTGGTGGGACGCGGGGCGGACAGGATTGTCTGCCCCGCTTTTGTGCGCCGGGAGTCATCCGAACCGGCGGGTTGCTTGGCAGCCTGTTGAACCCCTGTAGGACGGGCACTCTTGCCCGTCTTTCAGATTGAAAACTGACGGGCAAGAGTGCCCGTCCTACGTTATTCCAACAGGCGTTAGGGCGACCCGCTCTACGAAAGAGATCGCAACGTGACCGTGACATCTGTGGTGGGCTTGCAGTGGGGCGATGAAGCCAAGGGAAAGATCGTCGATATCCTCACCGATTCGCACGAGATCGTCGTGCGGTATCAGGGCGGGAACAACGCCGGTCACACCGTGAAATTCGATGGTGAGACCTACAAACTGTCGCTCCTCCCGACCGGCATTCTGCGACCCGGCGTGACGGCGGTGATCGGCAACGGCCTCGTGGTGAATCCCGAAGCGTTGCTCAAAGAGATGAAGTCTCTCACCGATCGCGGCGTGCGGTGTGACGGCGGGAACCTGCTCGTCAGCGATCGTGCCCACGTCATCCTGCCGTACCACATCGTTGAAGACGCGGTCTTCGAGAAGCGTCGCGGGGCAGAGGCGATCGGGACAACGGGACGCGGGATCGGAACGGCCTATCGCGACAAGGCGCTCCGCTCGCACGCCATCCGAATCGGCGACCTCTATCACCCCGCGTCGTTCCGCGCGAAGCTGACCGAGATCGTCGCCGCGAAGAACCTGATGCTGAAGGCACTCGATCCGAGTGTGGAGACGCTCGATGCCGAGGCCATCTTCGCCTCGTACACCGACTACGCCGAGCGGATCAAGCCGCATGTGATCGACACCACCGCGTACCTGCACAAGGCGCTGAAGGCGGGCAAGAACATGCTGTTCGAGGGCGCTCAGGGAAGCCTGCTCGATGTCGATCACGGGACGTTCCCGTACGTGACGAGTTCCAACAGTTCGTCGGCGGGCATTCACAGCGGCAGCGGGATTCCTCAACGCGCCATCCACCGCATGATCGGCATCGTGAAGGCGTACACGACGCGTGTCGGCGGTGGCCCGTTTCCGACGGAGCTGAACAACGCGACCGGCCAGCACATTCGCGATGTCGGTCACGAGTACGGCACCGTCACCGGGCGACCTCGCCGTTGTGGTTGGCTCGATGGCGTCGCGACTTCTTACGGGGCACGCATCTGCGGCGTGGACGAAATCGCCGTGATGCTGCTCGACGTGCTGGCTCAACTGGATGAACTCCAGATTTGCGAGGCGTATGAGATTCGCGGCGAGCGGACGACCGACTTCCCATCGCACGTCGAAGACCTTGAAGCGGCGAAGCCGATCTATCGCACGATCCCCGGCTGGAAGCAGGACATCACCGGTGCCCGCAAGCTGAGCGACCTTCCGTCCGGCGCGCGGCGCTACGTCGATACGGTTTCCGAACTGATGGGCCTCCCCGTGAAGTTCATCAGTATTGGCCCCGACCGCGAACAAACAATTCTGCTGTGAACCTTTTCTGTTACCGACCGTTGCCCGCGAGTCACTCCATCTCATGCGGCCAACCGCTTGTTGAAAAACTCCCCCACAGGGTTTGTCCCATTGGCCTCTACACAAAGTAGCCATCATCGCTCCGCGTGATGAGCCTTCTGAGGGCAAGCGCTGAGTCAAGGTCGCCGAACTCGTAAGGCTCGTCACGCGGAGCGATGACGGCTACTTTTGCTGGCCTTGGCATGTTTTGCGTAGAGACCAACGGAGCAAGCCCGATGGGGGCAGTAGGTTACCCACGCGGTTAAACGACGCAGGCGGATTTTCTCGTTTCCATTTTTGAAAGGCATGTCATGGTCAGGCGATTCAACTCGGTAGCGTCTCTGTTGGCGGTGGCATTCGCGGGACTGATGGCGGGAGCGGGTGATGCTCACGCGCAGGTCACGTTCGAACTCAAGTTCCCCGAAGGAACGAAGTCCTCCACGCAAACAGAGTCCGTGGTCAATCAAACGCTGACCTTGGCAGGAAACGACATCCTGACGAAGGCGAACACGTTCACGACTTCCACCAGCCACATCGGGACTCGTGCGGCAGACGGCACGCTAGCGATCGTCGAGAAAGTGGAGTCGTTGCAGTCGGAGCTGGATCTCAACGGAACCAAGCTTCAGTTCGACTCGGCCAACCCCGACAAGAAGGCCGACCTGCCGCAGCTCGAACCGTTGCTCGATCTGTATCGCACACTCGTCAAGCTTCCGATGACACGCACGCTGGAAGCGAAGACCAACAAGCTCAAGAGCCTCACGTTGCCTGACGGTGAGTTCGAGAAACTGGGCGAGGTCGCCAAGGACCGGTTCAACCCCGAGAAGCTCAAGAAGGCAACCGAACAGGCGCTGTCATTCCTGCCGGATGGCCCTGTCAAAGTCGGCGACAAATGGGAACGAGCCACCGAAGCCGATCTCGGTGGTGGCCAACTGATGAGCTTCCGCTCCAAGTATGAATACCTCGGCACGGTCGAGCAGGACGGTGCCACGCTCGACAAGATCGAAGGCAAAGCGTTTGAAGTCAGCTTCGCCATCGTCGGCAACCCGATGCTGCAAGTGACCAAGAGCGACCTCAAAATCAAAGAGTCCGCCTACTCGTACCTCTTCGATCGCGAACGAGGCCACCTCGTGTCCAAGAACGCCAAGGTTCGGATCGACGGCCCGATCACGCTGGTCATCGGCGGCATGACGCTGGATGGCAAGGTCGATCTGACGATGGAAGAAAAGTCCACGCGGCAGAAGTGAGCGGAGTCCAAAGTGTCCGAACGCCTCTACCCGAAAGTCGTCGAGTGGTCTGAGGAAGACCAATGCTTCGTTGGCACCTGCCCCGGTCTGTTGCGGGGCGGCTGCCACGGTGATGACGAGCAAGCCGTGTTCGCCGAGTTGTGTGAGATCGTTCACGAAACGATCGCCCTGTACGAACAAGACGGCACGCCCTTACCACCGCCGATCGTCGCATCCTGGCGGGAAACAGCATTGTCAGCCACGACACATTGATGGCGATTCCTCTGTCGAGATTGAACCATGACGTGGATCAAGACCATCCCGAAGTCTGAGGCCGACGCGGCATACAAGGCGGCGATCGACGCGCAACATGCGTGGTATCCGCGCGAGTACGGCGAGCAGGTGCCGGGGATTCCCACCAACGACGGCGACGGCATCGTGGCGGCGCACAGCCTGATCCCGAATGCCCTCCATCACGCCTTCGCCACGTTCGGGGCGTTGATGGACCCCGAGTTGCCACTGACGCGGCGCGATCACGAGCTGATCGCGACCGTCGTCTCGCAACAGAACTGCACGCGGTATTGCACCGTGTCGCATGTCGAGTTTTTGCGCAGAGCCACGGGTGACGAAGCGCTCGTCTGCGCGATCGAGAGCGGCGCGCCGGACGCACCTCTGACCGAGGCCGAGCGGGTCATGATCGACTTCGCCGTGCAGGTGACTCGCGACGCCACGGCCGTCACGCGCGACCATCACGACAAGCTGAGAGCCGTCGGTTTCGATGACCGAGGCATTCTCCAGATCACGCTGATCGCGGCGTGGTTCAACTACATCAACCGCGTTGCCGATTCGCTGGGAGTCGGACGCGACTGACAGCCTGCTGAAAGAGAGTCCGCATCACTTGTCGGTACGAGGCGCGTTGGCTCCCGAACCAGCTTTGGTGTGTCCTTTGAAGACGCGACGGGCGGCAAACAGCGCGGCGGTCAGGTCCACGGCGGCGGCGTTGAACCAGCCGCCGGGTGAGACCAGCACCTTCTGGATGGTACGGCGTTCACTCCACATCCGATTGATCATCGGATGTCCGGGCAAGGCGCACGAATCCATCCACTTGATCTGCGGCAAGTCATGCACGACGCGGATGTTCTCGGCCTCCAGCAACACGCCGGGCGAGTACTTCGCGTAGGCTTCATCGAACGCGATCTTGAACGCGAACGCACCGTCTCCCGCAAGGAAGTTGCACTTCATCGCGAGCGGTCGGCCGTCGAGATACAGCCCCAGCATGAACAGCCTGCCGCGCGCGTGCGCTTCACGGCAGATGGTCTCGAAGTAGCCGCGCGACACCGGATTGCTGCCTAGTGCCGAGCATTCACGTCCCTTCCAACCAGCCGCTTCCACAGTGAGGAACTGGTCGATCCAAACATTCACATCTTGATTGTGGCCAGTGGAGACAGCCGCATCACCACAGAGGATGCGCGTCTCCAAATGGCCCATCGCGGAGAGCCGCTTCTGTTGGCGTCGCAGTTCGTGGCGGGCGTGCTGTGTCATCGAGTTGGCGATGTAGTTGTCGTAGCTTTCGACGGGGCGGAGCATCGCGCGGTTATAGCGTTCGACGACGAACGCGGCCGAACCGCGTTCATGCGTCACGTCGATCAGAGCTTGTGCCAGCCGTCCCTCCGCCGACAGATGCCGCAGCTTGAGCAAGCCTTGCCCCTGCTCCTGCATCCAGTCGAGCAGACTTTCGAGAACGTCCTGTTCGACACCGCGACGCACCAGAGGCGCGCAGAGGTAACAAAACGCATGTTGCCAGACACGACGCAGTCGCAACGGGAGCAAGCCGAACCGGCGACGTGGGATCAGCGGAACGAAGCCGACTAGCGTGGCCGGTTGCTTCGGACGCGGATCTCGCTGCCAAACGAGAGCAAACTTGGTCCCCGGCACTTCGTGACCGAAGGCCTGCCACGCGGGAAGCAACATCCACGGCTCATAGAACGGATTCGGTTCGGTCGTGTTGTGAGCGAGGGCCTGCCATGCGGCGCGATAGCGTTCGAGAACCTTGATGTCGTCAATCGCCTCGACCCAGAATCGCTGATTGCCGAGCGGCGGTTGTGACGGGTCCGTCGGCTCAACCGGTGCAATCGACACGACCTCGTAGCTGTGAGGCAGTTCGAGCAATCGCTCGCGAGCGATCTGTGCGGGGGCCGACGACGGCAGTGTCTCTGTGACGAGCGACATTTCGGAATCCGGGGGAACGGTGTGAGACGAAACGCCGCGCGTGGGAATCGCGCCGAACGTACGTCAGTCACAACCTAGGTCACACCGGCGCGATGGCAAGTCGCCCAACTCAATGATCCCTCGCATCTGCGAGACGGAGTGAGATCTTTCCGAGCGGGGCGGCGTCAGCCCAATGGCACTCACTTTGTCCAAATCATCAAGTAACCCGCAGCGTCAGCGAGGGAGTTCATCGAGTTTCACTGCGTGTTTGACTCCCTCGCTGACGCTGCGGGTTACTAAAGTGAGTGCCATTGGGCGTCAGCCCCCCGGTTCCTCCAAAGAGGGCTTACGCCCAAGAACCAGGGGGCTTACGCCGCCCCGCTCAGGTGTTTCATCACTGACCGCGCGAGATATGAACGGAGTCGCTCAGGGAAGTCTCACGTTGGCCTGACATCCAAGTTGGCTGGCGGTGTGGCGCGCAGACTGACTTGGATTTCGTCGCCGACAATGCGGACTTCAAAGGACTCGGTGCGGACTTTCGACTTGGGATTGTCGAGCCACAGCCCGTCTGTCACACAGAAACGCCAGGCGTGCCACGGGCAGATGACCTCGGTGCCATCCAAATATCCAGCCGACAACGACGCTCCCATGTGCGGGCACGCATCGTTGATCGCGAAGTACTCGCCGTCCCGCAGAAAGACCGCGATCAGTTGGCCGTTCACGGGGAACGCCCTGCCCTCTCCTTCGGGGATCGAGCCGACTTTGGCGACCGCCTGGAAATCGAGTGACTCTGGCATTGTTCTTTCTATACCTCGTGTGGTCTTCGACGAGACGTTTCTGAAAGGAGCGTTTTGGTGAGACGGGCGGCGTCAGCCCAATGGCACTCACTTTGGAAAGTAGTAGGCACATTCCATGTGCCGTAACCGGCGAAATGCGGACGGCACACGGAGTGTGCCTGC